>NZ_FRAQ01000002.1:0-300000 GCF_900142385.1 Marinobacter antarcticus | reverse complement strand
CCGATAACACCGGCACCGATAATGCCAAGCCGCTTGGGAACTTCATCAAATTCCAGCGCGCCTTCAGAGTCCACAATATAACCTTCCGTCATCGGAGCGGGCGGAATATCAATGGGTTTGGAACCAGTGGCGATAATGACGTTTTCAGCTTCGTAGGTGGTTGTCTTGCCGTCATTGTCCGTGACTTCAACCTGACGATTAGCAAGTAGTTTGCCGTGGCCATGAATGGCTGTTACACCATTGGATTTAAACAGCCCTGCGATACCGCCAGTCAACTGTTTAACGATGCCACTCTTGCGCTCCATCATCTTGGCGATGTCGATTTTGACATCCTTGGCAATGATGCCCTGCATTTCGTAACCGTGACTCGCTTCCTCAAACTTGTGGGAAATTTCCAGCAATGCCTTGGAAGGAATACAACCCACGTTCAGGCAGGTGCCACCAAGCACCTGGCTTTTGCCATCTTTAGAGTTCCACGACTCGACACACGCAGTCTTAAGGCCGAGCTGAGCGGCTTTTATGGCGGCAACATAGCCACCGGGGCCGGCGCCAATGACGATTACGTCGTACTTATCAGACATAGTTAATCCTGTTTTCCGATTCGTTAAGTGTCAGCTCAGACGTCCAGCAGAATACGCGCCGGGTCCTCGAGCATTTCCTTGATGGCGACAAGGAACTGCACCGCCTCCTTGCCATCGACCATACGATGGTCATAGGACAACGCAAGGTACATCATTGGACGGATTTCCACCTTGCCATTGACCGCCATCGGGCGCTCCTGAATTTTGTGCATACCCAGAATAGCCGTCTGCGGTGGATTAAGGATCGGCGTGGAAATAAGCGATCCAAAAATACCGCCATTGGTAATGGTGAAGGTACCACCGGTCATATCATCAATTGAAAGCTTGCCACCTTTTGCTTTGGTGCCGTATTCAACAATCTTCTTCTCGATATCAGCAAGGCCCAATGCATCAACATCACGGATGACCGGAACCACCAGACCACGCTCGGTAGACACAGCCACACCGATGTCCTGATAGCCGTGGTACACCATATCGTTACTGTCGATAGAGGCATTAACCGCAGGGAAGCGTTTAAGCGCTTCGGTTGCAGCTTTGGCAAAGAAAGACATAAAGCCCAGCTTAATATCGTGACGCTTCACAAAGCTTTCTTGGTATTGCTTACGCAGCTCCATAATGGGGCCCATGTCGACCTCATTGAAGGTCGTCAGCATGGCTGCGGTTTGCTGGGCATTCACCAGACGTTTGGCGATGCTGGCGCGCAGGCGTGTCATGGGTACACGTTTTTCTATGCGCTCACCTGCAGAAACATTGACCTCAGGCATCGCAGCCGGTGTCGCAGCCTTCGAGGAACCACCCGAAGACTTAGCGCTATCCACATGATTCTGAACGTCTTCTTTTGTCACGCGACCGTCTTTTCCAGTGCCCTTCACGGAACCCGGATCGACACTATTCTCGTTGGCCAGCTTGCGCGCGGCCGGACTGAGGATAGCGTCGTCAGAACTCTGGCTTTGCTCAGCCTTGGCTTCGTCCTTGTCGGCGTCGGCTTTACTGTCGTTGCTTTCTTTACTGTCTTTGCTGTCGGCAGAGCCGGTATCGCCCACAGCACCTTTTTTAAATGTGCCGACAACTTCACCGCTTTCCACGGTGTCACCTTCGCCTTTGATGATCTCCTCAATCACGCCGTCAGCTGGCGCTACCACCTCAAGGACCACCTTGTCGGTTTCAATATCGACAATCAGGTCATCACGTGAACAGGCTTCGCCAGGCTGCTTATGCCAAGTCGCGACGGTACCCTCTGCGACCGACTCCGGGAAAACGGGTGCTTTAATCTCAGTAGACATTACAGTTCCTTAGTTCGGTAGCTCGTCAGATTTCAAACGCATCATTAACAAGTTTTTTCTGCTGCTCAATATGGACAGACATATGACCTGCTGCCGGGGCAGCAGAAGCATCACGACCGGCGTACTGAAGATTAAGCTTGGGGTTCAGCCGTTGTAGCGCATTACGCATGTGATGCTGACTGCAATACCAGGCACCCTGGTTCATAGGCTCTTCCTGACACCACACCACGTGTTTCAGCTTTACGTACTGGGCCAGAGTTTCATCCAGATCTTCGCCGGGGAACGGATAGAGTTGCTCAATGCGCACAATGGCAACATCATCACGCTCGTCGGTTTTCTTCTTTTCCAACAGGTCAAAGAAGACCTTGCCGCTGCAAAGAATAACCCGGGTGACTTTCTTGGCGTCCGGCAGTTCTTTCTCGGAAAGAACGGTCTGGAACGTGCCGGAGGTCAGGTCATCCAGATTTGAGGTTGCTTCTTTGTGACGCAGAAGACTCTTGGGCGTGATGGCTATCAGCGGCTTACGCAGCGGACGCTTCACCTGACGACGCAACATGTGGAAGACCTGGGATGGCGTCGTCGGCACACACACCTGAATATTCTGTTCTGCTGACAGCTGCAGAAAACGCTCAAGGCGCGCAGAACTGTGCTCAGGACCCTGCCCTTCATAGCCGTGCGGCAAAAGCAGGGTCAACCCACACAGGCGCCCCCACTTATGCTCACCACTTGTGAGGAATTGATCGATAACAACCTGGGCGCCGTTAGCGAAATCGCCAAACTGGGCTTCCCAGACCACAAGCGTATCCGGTGTGGTCGTTGAATACCCGTATTCAAACGCCATCACGGCTTCTTCAGACAACAGCGAATCGTATATTTCAAACTTCGGCTGTTTCTCGGAAAGCTGAGCCAGCGCGATGTGCCTGGAGCCATCCTTCTGGTTGTGCAGCACCGCATGCCGGTGAGAGAAGGTTCCACGCCCCACATCCTGACCGGTGAGCCGGATCGGATGTCCTTCGTTGAGCAGAGTGGCATAAGCCATAATTTCGCCGTAGCCCCAATTGATGGGTAGCGCCCCTGCTGTCATTTTCTCGCGATCGGAAACGATCTTGGAAACCTGACGCTGAACGCTGAACCCTTCAGGAACCTGGGTCAGCTTTTTGCCCAGCCTCTGAATCGTTTTCAGCGCAACACTGGATTTACACTTGGCCGTCCACTCATGGCCAATATGAGGCGTCCAGTCAACGTACAGATCCTTGTTTGGTTCTTTCACAAGAGATTTGACCACGTGTTCACCGTTATCGAGCGCGTCACGGTAGTCGTTTTCCATCTGCTTGGATTCATCTTCGGTAATCACGCCGGCAGCGATCAACTTATCCGCGTAAAGAGTACGCGTGGTCTTCAGTTTACGAATCTTCTCGTACATCACCGGCTGGGTTGCAGCAGGCTCGTCGGCTTCGTTATGCCCCCGACGACGATAGCAAACCAGATCTATAACAATGTCACCCTTGAATTCGTTACGATAGTCCATCGCCATCTGGGTCACAAACACAACTGCCTCAGGATCGTCGGCGTTCACGTGGAGTATCGGCGCGTGAACCATTTTTGCGACGTCAGTACAGTACTCCGTGGAGCGGGCGTCTTCCTGCCTGCTGGTAGTGAAGCCGACCTGATTATTGATAACGATGTGGATAGTACCGCCCACGCCGAAACCACGGGTCTGGGACATCTGGAAGGTTTCCATGACGACGCCCTGACCCGCAAACGCAGCATCACCGTGCATGATGACCGGCACCACCTGATTACCTTCGTTGTCTTTGCGACGGGTCTGACGGGCACGCACTGAACCTTCCACCACCGGAGATACTATTTCCAGGTGCGACGGGTTGAACGCCATCGCAAGGTGTATTTCACCACGATCCGTCATTACGTTGGATGAGAAGCCCTGGTGATATTTGACGTCACCGGAGCCTGAATCGGCTAGCCTCTTACCCTCAAATTCGTCAAACAATTCCTTGGGGTTCTTGCCCAGGGTATTTACCAGGATGTTCAGACGGCCGCGGTGGGCCATACCCAATACAATTTCCTTGGCGCCATAATGGCCTGCGCGCTGGATCAATTCGTCCATGCAGGGAATAAGGCTTTCTGCACCTTCAAGCCCGAAACGCTTGACGCCCGGGTAACGGGAACCAAGATATTTTTCCAGGCCTTCAGCCGCCGTGAGGCGTTCCAGAATATGTTTGCGGGTATTGGATTCATAACCGGGTTCAGAGCGAACAGGCTCCATGCGCTGCTGAAACCAGCGTTTAATGCGGGTATCAACTATATGCATATATTCGGCGCCGATGCTACCGCAGTATGTCTGCCGCAGTCCGTCGACAATATCGCCGAGCTTCATGGTTTCAGAGCCGAAGCTCAGGGAGCCGGTCTGGAACTCCAGATCCCGGTCAGATTCTGACAAGTCATGAAAAGACGGATCAAGATCCTCTACTTTCGGACGCTGCCAGACACCGAGAGGATCAAGCTTTGCTTCCTGATGACCGCGGAAGCGATAGCCATTGATTAACTGGAGAACACGGATCTGCTTTTTATCAGCATCCGACGTTGCACTGACAGGCACGCCGTTATTCGCGAGAAAACGCTGATTGCGGGATATGTGCTCAAACTGCTCGCGGATCGAAGAGTGAATGACATCACGGCCTTGATAGCCGTCAACGCTCGGAAGCTTGTCAAAATAACTGCGCCACTCTTCGGGAACGGCATTAGGGTCTGTCAGGTAGGTTTCAAAAAGCTGTTCAACATAGGCCAGATTTCCACCCTGCAAGTGGGAAGTCTGCCATAACTGCTCCATGATGCTTTCTTGCATTTTGACTAGCTCACCTTGGGCTGGTGCGGGGGAGCCCGGTATGGTCGGCCAGGGGTAATTATCAGTCAATACGGGTTTTTACGGGATCGACTGTGGCAACCACGCCCAACACGGATGTTTTCCGTTCCCCAATGATTTTTTTGTACTCAGCAAAACCGAAGGAAAACATGATGAGTTCCCGCCACGGCTTGCGTAGTGTGCACCCGGGTAAGACCATTGACTATAAGCCTTTGGTTGAAGGCCCCGCATATACGCGAGGCCTTCCGGGTTCCAACCTGATCAGATCAGTATAGCGTCTGTCTGCAATTTTGCTGCTTAAGTCGCCCGATGCAGCAGAAGATTACGGATATGACCGATGGCCCTTGTGGGGTTAAGGCCTTTCGGACAAACGCTGACACAGTTCATGATGCCTCTGCAACGGAAAACGCTGAACGGATCGTCGAGATCGGCAAGGCGCTCTGCCTGAGCGGTATCACGGCTGTCCGCGAGGAAGCGGTAGGCCTGCAGCAGTCCAGCCGGTCCAATAAACTTGTCCGGGTTCCACCAGAACGACGGGCAGGACGTTGAACAGCAAGCACAGAGAATGCACTCGTACAGGCCATCCAGCTTTTCGCGGTCCTCCGGTGACTGCAGTCGCTCAATGGCGGGCGCCGGCTTGTCGTTAACCAGGTAAGGCATCACCTTTTCATACTGCTTGTAGAAAAGGCTCATGTCGACGACCAGATCGCGGATAACCGGCAGGCCTGGCAGCGGGCGTAATACCAGCTTGTCATTCTTGACGACCTGGGACATCGGCGTGATACACGCCAAGCCGTTCTTGCCGTTCATGTTCATGCCGTCAGAGCCGCATACACCTTCACGGCATGAACGGCGATAGGCCATTGATGAATCTTTCTCTTTAATGAGATTAAGCACATCAAGGACCATCAGATCCTTGCCAGCCGGAAGCTCGACATCGACGTCCTGCATATAAGGGGCGTTGTCAGTTTCCGGGTTATAACGGTAAAGGCTTACCAACATAGTGTACGTCCCCCTTTAATAAGTCCGGATTTTCGGCTGGAAGGTATCAACTGTCTTCGGCGAGAAGTTTACAGCGCGTTTGCCGATACGCTTGTCCAGCGGGAAGTAGAGAGAGTGCTTCAGCCAGTTCTCGTCATCACGCTCGGTGAAGTCGTTACGGGCGTGAGCGCCGCGGCTCTCTTTACGCTCATTCGCGGAAATTGCGGTAGCCTGAGCCACTTCATACAAGTTATCGAGCTCGAGGGCTTCGATACGTGCAGTGTTGAAGGCATTACTGGTATCGGTCAGCTTGGTGTTACGCACACGCTCGCCAATTGCTTCCAGCTTTCTCAGACCTTCTTCCATGCTCTTGCCGTCACGGAAAACACCGAAATAAAGCTGCATGCAGTTCTGGAGATCCTTGCGAACGTCGGCAACACTTTCACCTTCCGATGCACTGTTCAGACGATCCAGACGCGCCATGGCACGCTTGATATCCTCATCAGTTGCACCATCTGTCACAAAACCACCGCGCAACTGCTCTTCAATGTGAAGGCCGGCTGCACGTCCGAAAACAACGAGATCCAGCAGTGAGTTGCCACCAAGCCGGTTTGCGCCGTGAACAGAAACACACGCCGCTTCACCACAGGCAAACAGGCCCGGGATCGGCTGATCGCTGCCATTTTCGTCCTGGGTCAGCGCCTGACCACCTACATTTGTAGGAATGCCACCCATCATGTAATGACATGTTGGCACAACCGGAACCGGCTCTTTCACCGGATCCACGTGGGCAAACGTGCGAGCCAACTCGCAGATGCCTGGCAGGCGCAGGTTCAGTGTTTCTTCACCCAGGTGATCCAACTTCAGTAGAACGTGGTCCTTGTCCGGGCCACAGCCGCGACCTTCGAGAATCTCGATAACCATGGAACGCGCAACAACGTCACGTCCAGCCAGATCTTTGGCGTTCGGAGCATAACGCTCCATGAAGCGCTCGCCGTCGGCGTTAATCAGGTAACCACCCTCACCCCGGCACCCTTCCGTTACCAGCGTACCGGCACCGTAGATACCCGTCGGGTGGAACTGCCACATTTCCATGTCCTGCATCGGGAAACCCGCACGCAGCGCCATGCCAATGCCGTCACCGGTGTTGATCAGCGCGTTGGTAGTAGAGGCATAAATCCGACCTGCGCCGCCTGTTGCTAAAACCGTCGCCTTGGCCTTGATGTACGCCACTTCACCGGTTTCAATTTCAATCGCAACAACACCAACAACTTCATTTTTGCTGTTTTTGACCAGATCAACAGCGTACCACTCGTTCAGAAAGGTAGTGCCACCTTTGAGGTTCGCCTGGTAAAGCGTGTGCAGCAGCGCGTGACCGGTACGGTCTGCAGCAGCACAAGTACGAGCAGCCTGAGTAGAATCATTCGGCCCTTTGGACTGGCCACCGAACGGACGTTGATAGATACGACCCTGTTCGGTCCGGGAAAACGGCAAGCCCATATGCTCAAGCTCAAAAACCGCCTGAGGCCCGACTGAACACATATATTCAACCGCGTCCTGGTCAGCAATGTAATCAGACCCCTTGACGGTGTCGTACATGTGCCAGCGCCAGTCATCATTGGGGTCAGCACTTGCGATCGCACAGGTGATACCACCCTGGGCAGATACTGTGTGCGAACGGGTAGGAAATACTTTTGTAATGCACGCTGTCTTAACGCCCGACTCAGTTAACTGCAGGGCGGCTCGCATACCGGCACCACCGCCACCGATAACAATCGCGTCGTATGACATGGTCTTGATATTAGCCATCAATTAAAGCCCCCAAATAATCTGAATGCCCCAGACCACATACACGAAAATCACGAGAATGCATGCTGCCTGAAAGAGAAAACGCTGCATCGCGGATTTGATGTAGTCGGTAGAAACTGTCCAAAGCCCGACCCATGCGTGAGCACCGATCGAAAGCAACGCCAGCAACGTGAAGATTTTGAACCAAGTCTGATCAAAAAGCGCCGACCACGATTGGTAATCAACATCTGTTGTCACAAAAAAGCCGAGCAAAAACAGCGTATAGAAAGCTAATACGTAAGCAGAGACTCGCTGGATGAGCCAGTCCTGGATACCGTTTCGGCCTATATTGGTCACACTATTCATGCCCATACGAAGACTCCTGCCAGAACGATGAGGATGACGGAAACTGCAATTGTGATCTTCGCGGCCGTACGCCCGCTCTCCAGCTCTTCACCGATGCCCATGTCCATGAGCAGGTGCTTGATGCCAGCAACCAGATGGTAAAGCAGAGCAGACAGAATGCCCCAGGTAATCAGCTTGGCGAAGAAGCTGTTCAGCAATTCACTGACCTGACTGAAGCCTTCTTCCCCGGAAAGGGAAAGCTGAAGTCCATAAAGCATGAATGCAACACCAACAAAAATGATGATGCCGCTTGCGCGGTGCAATATGGACGTAATGGCTGGCAGCGGAAAATGAAACTTGCCGAGATCGAGATTTACTGGTCGTTTACTATTCACAGCGCTCTCACACTCTCTTTTGGTTCCGCGGAGCCGGCGAACCGGTGGCGGATAGTTGGTATGTAAGGGTCGGATGTACGATACGGTATCGACAGCCGATTGGTTCAGGAGGGCGGACACCAGCCAGGTAGCTTGCTATGAACAAACGCCCATGAAGATGAATCCCCGATTCCGGGCTACGGATTATAAGGAGGCGCCCGTATAATTACAAACGCGCAACCCATGTCAAAGCAGCGCATAGACAGCAGTGAAGCAAGCTATAAGGCGTATTGACAAATACTTTTTCTGGCTCCGAGCCGCATTATTCGTGATATCCCTGATTTACAACAAGGACAGCATCATAAGGTTTCCCCACTCTTTCATTGACAAAAAAAGCCTACGCCCTATATTTTGCCGCCAGTTTTGCGATAATACGCGCCTTCTCGCGCAACTATAAAGGTAGCCTATGCTGCCAAAGCTGATAAACAGGAGAGCACTATGACCGACAGGAAAGCCACGCTCTCGGTGGGGGACAAGTCCATTGAGCTACCGGTTTATTCCGGCACAGTTGGCCCTGACGTCATCGACGTACGAGGCCTAGTTCAGCAAGGCGTTTTCACTTACGACCCGGGGTTTGTTTCAACAGCAGCCTGCGAGTCAGCCATCACGTACATTGATGGTGAAAACGGCGTTCTCCTGCACCGGGGTTACCCAATTGAGCAGCTCGCAGAGCACTCAGATTACCTGGAGGTCTGCTATTTGCTGCTGAAAGGCGAGTTGCCTACCGCAGCAGAAAACAAACAGTTCCACGACACCATCAAAAACCACACCATGCTGCACGACCAGATGCGCAATTTCTTCCACGGCTTCCGCCGGGACGCGCATCCTATGGCCATCATGTGCGGCGTTGTCGGGGCGCTTTCTGCGTTTTATCACGACCAGATGGACGTTACCAACGAACATCAACGCGATATCACCGCACACCGCCTGATTGCCAAGATGCCGACTATTGCAGCCTGGTGCTACAAATACAGCATTGGCCAGCCATTTGTATATCCCAGGAATGACCTCTCCCACTCCGAGAACTTCCTGCAGATGATGTTTGGTGTTCCCTGCGAGGAATACAAACCCAACCCTATCCTGTCCAATGCTATGGACAAGATTTTCATTCTGCATGCCGATCACGAGCAGAACGCGTCGACCTCCACCGTACGCCTGGCCGGCTCTACCGGCGCCAACCCCTACGCCTGCATAGCTTCTGGTATTGCAGCGCTGTGGGGCCCCGCTCATGGAGGTGCCAACGAAGCGGTTCTGGATATGCTGGCGGAAATTGGCGATGAATCAAACATTGATACCTTCATCGCGAAAGCCAAGGACAAGGACGACCCCTTCCGCCTCATGGGCTTTGGTCACCGGGTATACAAGAACTTCGATCCACGCGCCAAAGTAATGGCTGAAACTGCGCATGAAGTGCTGACCGAACTGGGACTGGAAAACGATCCACTGCTCAGAATTGCCCAGCGCCTTGAGAAGATCGCGCTCGAAGACGAATACTTCGTCAAGCGCAAGCTCTATCCGAACGTGGATTTCTACTCCGGCCTGATCCTCAAGGCAATCGGAATTCCGACCTCCATGTTCACAGTAGTCTTTGCCCTGTCCAGGACCATTGGCTGGTTCTCTCACTGGAACGAAATGGTCAGCGGCGACTATCGCATTGGCCGTCCGCGCCAGCTTTATACCGGCTCTCCGGCACGGGATTACCCTGAAAAATAAATCTCTGCCAGTTCCGGAAACCAAAAGGCCGCTGATTCAGCGGCCTTTTTTTTGGCGTGCTGAACAGATATGCCCTTTTCTCCGGCAACCCGCTCACTCTGTGCTAAGTTAAACTCCATAACCCTACAAGGAGAAAATAATGACTACCGCAACTTTTATCGGTCTCGGCGTTATGGGGTACCCCATGGCCGGCCACCTGGCCAACGCCGGCCTTACTGTGCGGGTATGGAACCGCTCAGCTGAAAAATCTCTGCAGTGGGCCAAGGAGTACTCGGGAACCGCTTGCAAGACTATTGAAGAAGCCGTGGAAGGCGCTGATTTTGTCATGACCTGCGTCGGCGCCGACAAGGATCTTATTGCGGTTTATGAAGGAAGTGATGGCATTCTGGCACACGCACAGTTTGGTGCCATTCTGGTGGATCACACTACCGCTTCCGCAGGAGTTGCCGAGAGACTGGCCGAAGCTTCCCAAAAGGCAGGCATGGGTTTTATTGACGCACCGGTTTCAGGGGGCCAGCAGGGGGCGCAGAATGGCCAGCTCACCATCATGTGCGGTGGCACCAAACCGGACTACGCCAAAGCCCAGCCCCTGTTGCAACACTATGCCAAGGCTCTGAACCTGATGGGCCCGGCCGGCAGCGGCCAAAAGACCAAAATGGTGAACCAGATTGCTATTGCCGGCCTGGTCCAGGGACTCTCTGAAGCGCTGCACTTCGCAGAGCAGGCTAACCTTGATGTCAGAAAAGTTGTGGATGTGATCTCACAGGGAGCCGCTCAGTCCTGGCAGATGGAAAACCGCTCAGGAACCATGATTGACGGTGAGTTTGATCATGGATTTGCTGTGGACTGGATGCGCAAAGATCTTGGCATATGCCTGGATGAGGCCCGGAAAATAAACGCCTCATTGCCGGTCACAGCCCTGGTCGATCAATTCTACGGGGATGTTCAGGAGATGGGAGGAAAACGTTGGGATACGTCTTCACTGATTCAGAGATTGCGAAAATTCAGATGAACTAAATAGCTCAGATAAATAAAAAAAGAGGTCAGAACGCCCGTTCTGACCTCTTTTTTCTCACAGAACTGTTATGCAGCCACTACTATTTCTCGCGAGGCTGCCACTTCCCGTTCACGTACCACGCAGACCAACCCGTTGCTTTGCCGTCTTTCTCCGACATCACGTACTGCTCTTTGGTCTTGCGACTGTAACGAATGACCGTAGGGTTACCCTCCGGATCACGTTCCGGAGCCTCCATCAGATAATCGTGCTTCGGATCAATTTCCTTTCTGTGCGGCTTGATTTCCATAACCAGAGGTGGCCGAGTCTCACGATTTTTCGGAAACTTGCTGGCCGCCAGAAACATCCCAGATGCGCCATCACGCAATACGTAGGTGTCGTCTACTTTCTGGCATTGCAGTTCGGGCATTGGCACCGGGTCCATTTTGGGAGGTGCGGGCTCCCCACTTTTCAGAAGCTTACGGGTGTTTTTACAAGTGTCATTCATGCAACCGAAATATTTGCCAAAGCGGCCTGTTTTCAGCTGCATCTCAGAGCCGCACTTATCACATTCCAGAGTTGGACCGTCGTAGCCCTTTATGCGGAACGTACCTTCTTCTACCTCGTAACCGGAACAGTCAGGATTGTTACCGCAAACGTGCAGCTTGCGGGCTTCATCCACCAGATAACTGTCCATAGCCGTAGAACATATCGGGCAACGCCGCTTCTTGCGCAACAAGCGGGTTTCACCCTCGCCTTCAACGTCATCATCGGCACTGACAACTTCATCGCCCGACACAAGGTTGATAGTGGTTTTACAACGTTCTTTCGGCGGCAGCGAATACCCGGAACAGCCAAGGAACACGCCGGTACTGGCCACCCGTATCTGCATATTGCGACCGCAGGTCGGGCATGGAATAGTGGTTTCGGTCGGATCATTCGGGCGCATGCCGCCCTCACCATCAGCCGCCTCGGCAGAGTCCAGCTGTTGACGGAACCGCGCATAAAAATCGTTCAGAACCGTCTTCCAGTTCACATCCCCTTCGGCAATGTGATCCAGATCGCCTTCCATCTTTGCGGTAAAGTCGAAGTCCATCAGGTTGGAAAACGACTCACATAGCCGATCGGTGACGATCTCACCCATCTTTTCAGCATAGAAGCGCCGGTTCTGCAGACGCACATAGCCACGATCCTGAATGGTCGAGATAATCGACGCATAGGTGGATGGACGGCCAATACCCTGCTTTTCAAGTTCTTTTACCAGGCTCGCTTCCGTATAACGAGGTGCCGGCTTGGTAAAGTGTTGGCTCGGCTCAAGCTTTTCGAGAGTCAGAGCCTCCCCCACTTTGATATCTGGCAGAGCAATATCTTCTTCTTTTTTGCCCGACTGAGGTGCGACCTTGAGAAAGCCCTCAAATTTGATGATACGGCCACGTGTACGCAGTTCGTAGTCACCGTTGGCAACGACAATCGATGTACTGAGGAATTCAGCTTCTGACATCTGACACGCCACAAACTGACGCCAGATCAGCTCATAAAGTTTCTCCGCGTCCTTTTCCAGGCCACTGATAGCTGCTGCCTGCCGTGTCACTTCAGTCGGACGAATGGCTTCGTGAGCTTCCTGAGCACCTTCTTTACTGCCATAAAGCTTTGGCTTTTCTGGCATATAGCGGTCACCGAACTGATCCTGAATGTAATCACGACAGCCACTGACGGCGTCCTGACTCAGGTTTGTCGAATCGGTACGCATGTAAGTTATGTACCCGGCCTCATAAAGACGCTGGGCCAGCATCATGGTTTTCTTGACGCTGAAACCCATCCGGTTACTCGCCGCCTGCTGCAGGGTCGATGTAATAAACGGTGCGCCCGGGCGGGAACTGGTCGGCTTGTCTTCCCGCTTGGATACCTCAAAGCTGCCCGACTTGAGCCGCTCTACGTGCTCCGAACTCTGCTGCTCGCTAACCGGGCGATATGGCTTATCGTTGTAACGGGTAACCTCAAACCGCACGGGTTGTGCGCTGGCTTTGGCACCCAGCCCGGCGAACAACTGCCAGTATTCTTCCGGTACAAACACCCGGATATCCCGCTCACGCTCTGCAATTAACCGCACAGCTACCGATTGAACACGACCTGCAGACAGACCGCGGGCAAGCTTGGCCCATAACAGAGGCGAGACCATGTAACCCACAACCCGGTCAAGAAAACGACGGGCTTGTTGGGCGTTTACCCGGTTGGTATCAAGGTTCCCGGGGTCTTTGAACGCTTCCTGTATGGCGCGTTTGGTAATTTCGTTGAACACCACACGACTGTACTTTTCTGGCTCGCCACCAATGGTCTGCTGGAGGTGCCATGCAATAGCTTCCCCCTCGCGGTCAAGATCCGTCGCGAGGTAGATATGGTCTGCGGACTTGGCCAGCCGCTTGAGCTCACTGACAACCTTTTCCTTGCCAGGAAGAATCTCGTAACGAGCACTCCAGTCCTGATCAGGATCAACACCCATCCGGGCAACCAGCTGCTCCCGGGCCTTGCGTTTTTTGTGCGCAATCTTGTCCTCGGGGCCAAGTTTGCGCGTGAATGCTGCCTGTCTGGCACGCTCTTTCGGATCAGACTGGGATCCGTTGCCACTGACCGGAAGATCACGAATGTGCCCGACACTCGACTTCACGATGAAGTCGGGGCCCAGGTACTTATTGATGGTCTTCGCTTTCGCTGGTGACTCGACAATTACGAGACTTTTACCCATATCGGAGATCTGTATCCTTGGCGATAAATCGGTCCGTTAACAAGCAGACCGCAAACACGCTGTAAAATCAATCGGCTGGAAAAACTATAGGAGCCGCCATTGTGTATAGGCCCATTGTTTTACAGGGTCAGGAATAGCAAGACAACCCATTCTTTGTTTCAGTCACACTTTTTCAGCATTTCAGGAAGCGCCCTTAGAGCGCCCTGAAAGCAGAAAGGCCCGGCGCATGCCGGGCCTTTCCATGAAAGCGTTACTGTGTCCGTCTAACGGATCACAGACGCTCCCAGACAGTCGCAATGCCCTGACCCATACCGATACACATGGTGGAAACACCAAGCTTACCGCCTTTGGCCAGCATTACATTCAACAGAGTTGTGGAGATACGCGCACCAGAACAGCCCAGCGGATGGCCAAGGGCAATCGCACCGCCGTTCAGGTTAACCTTCTCTTCCATCACACCCAACAGTTTCAGGTCTTTCAGTACTGGCAGAGACTGGCCAGCAAAGGCTTCGTTCAGCTCCCAGAAGTCGATATCTTCAACTTTCAGGCCTGCACGCTTCAGCGCCTTTTTGGTTGCCGGCACAGGACCGTAACCCATGATCGCGGGATCACATCCGGCTACGGCCATACTGCGGATCTTCGCAATAGGCTTCAGACCCAGCGCTTCTGCACGTTCTGCGGACATCAGCACCATCGCTGAGGCACCGTCGGTCAGCTGCGAGGAAGTACCCGCTGTCACGGTCCCGTTCTTTGGATCAAAAGCCGGCTTGAGCTGGCCCAGTGACTCCACAGTGGTGTCAGGACGAATGGTCTCATCATGCTCAATCAGCATTTTAAAGCCATTCTCATCGTGACCTTCAATCGGCACGATTTCATTCTTGAAACGGCCTTCCAGCGTCGCTTCATGGGCAAGGCGGTGAGAACGTGCGCCGAACTCATCCTGCTGCTCACGGGTAATACCGTGCATCTTCGACAGCATTTCTGCCGTCAAGCCCATCATGTTCGATGCCTTGGCAGTGTATTTAGACGCAGCCGGATTATGGTCGAAACCTGCCGTCATGGGTACGTGCCCCATGTGCTCAACACCACCGACCATGAACATATCACCGTTGCCGGTCATGATGGCCTGTGCCGCTGTATGGATTGCGCTCATGGCGGAACCACACAGACGGTTTACCGTCTGGGCTGCAGATTCATGAGGGATACGTGTCAGCAGGGAAATCTGCCGGGCCACGTTAAAACCCTGCTCCTTTGTCTGGTTTACACAGCCCCAGATCACATCTTCAACTTCTTTCGGGTCGAGCTTCGGGTTGCGCTCGAACAATGCTTCGATCAGCGCTGCCGACAGGGTCTCCGCACGTACGTTACGGAAACAACCATTTTTGGCACGACCCATCGGAGTCCGCACGCAATCGATGACGACAACGTCTCTCGGATTAAGGCTCATAGATCTTTCTCCGTTCGGAAATCTCGTTCAGGGTTAACCAAAGAACTTTTCGCCAGTTTTGGCCATTTCACGCAGCTTCTCGGTCGGGTGGTACAAGGGACCGAGGTCTGCAAACTTGTCTGCCAGCTCTACGAACTTGTCTGCGCCCATATCATCGATATAACGCAGGGCACCTCCCCGGAACGGCGGGAAACCGATACCGAAGATCAGACCCATATCAGCATCAGCCGGGGCTTCAACAATTCCGTCTTCCAGACAGCGAACAGTTTCCAGACACAGAGGGAGCATCATGCGAGCGATGATATCCTCATCACTGAAATCGTTCTTACCCTGAACAACTGGCTCAAGCAGCTTATAGGTTTCTTCATCGACAACCTTTTTCTGCTTGCCCTTGCGGTCCAGCTCATAACGATAGAAGCCTTTCTCGTTCTTCTGACCGTAACGGTTGTTATCGAACATAACGTCGATAGCCGTTGTGCCTTCGTGCTTCATACGATCCGGGAAACCGTCAGCCATGACCGCGCCGGCATGCTTGCCGGTGTCCATGCCGACAACGTCAAGCAGGTAAGCCGGGCCCATAGGCCAGCCGAACTTTTCCATCACCTTGTCAACGTGCTGGAAATCAGCACCGTCACGCACGAGGCCGATGAAACCACCGAAGTACGGGAACAGAACCCGGTTGACCAGGAAGCCGGGGCAGTCCTTGACAACGATTGGCGTTTTACCCATGGCCTTGGCGTAGGCAACCGTGGTGGCGATCGCCCGGTCACTGGTCTTCGCGCCGCGAATAACCTCAACCAATGGCATCATGTGTACCGGGTTGAAGAAGTGCATGCCGCAGAAGTTTTCCGGACGCTTGAGGTTCTTGGCCAACAGGTCGATGGAAATGGTTGAGGTGTTTGACGTCAGAATCGCATCTTCGCGAATGTGGTCTTCCGTCTCACGCAGAACCGCATCTTTTACTTTCGGATTCTCGACCACCGCCTCAACAACCAGGTCGACGTTCTTGAAATCACCGTAGTTCAGGGTTGGCGTAATGCTATTCAGGACGTCGGCCATCTTGCCCGCGTCCATCTTGCCTTTATCAACGCGCTTGACCAGCTGCTTCTTGGCTTCGTTCAGGCCGAGCGTGATGCCTTCCTGAGCAATGTCCTTCATGATAATCGGTGTGCCCTTCAGTGCTGACTGATAGGCCACGCCACCGCCCATGATTCCGGCGCCCAAAACGGCGGCCAGTTTCACTTCAGAGGCTTCTTTTTCCCATGCCTTGGCTTTTTTCTTCAGCGCCTGATCGTTCAGGAACAGGCCAACCAGGCAGGCCGCCACATTCGTCTTTGCCATTTTGGCAAAGCCTTTGGCTTCCACTTCAACCGCCTTGTCGCGAGTCAAGCCAGCGTGCTTCTGCATCACCTTGATAGCTTCTACCGGCGCGGGGTAGTTCTTGCCCGCTTTACCACCGACAAATGCCTTGGAGATTTCGAACGCCATCATGCTTTCCATGGCATTCAGCTTGATTTTACCTTTTTTCTCTTCACGTCGAGCTTCGTAGTCAAGCTTGCCTTCATTACACTGGTTGATGATTGCCACAGCGGCCTCAACCAGTTTTGCCGGCTCAACGATTGCATCTACGGCGCCGGTTTTCAGAGCTGCGTCGGCACGGTTTTCTGTACCACCACAAATCCATTCAACGGCGTTGTCTACGCCCACCAGGCGCGACAGACGAACGGTTCCACCAAAGCCTGGAAAGATGCCCAGCTTGACTTCAGGCAAACCAACTTTCGCCTTCGGTGCCATGACCCGGTAATCCGTCGCCAGGCACATTTCAAAACCGCCACCCAGAGCCATACCGTTAATAGCCGTCACTGTCGGGAACGGAAGGTCCTCTACAGCACTGAAAATGGCGTTGGCGTTAAGGCTGTTGGCTATCAGATCTTCTTCGGAACCGGCAAACAGATCGGTAAACTCTGTAATATCGGCACCAACAATGAAACTGTCTTTGGAGCTGGTTATCACCAGGCCCTTGAGTTTCTTCTGAGCTTTAAGTGCATCAGTCGCGGCGTGGAGCTCTTCAATGGTAAGACGGTTGAACTTGTTTACCGACTCGCCCTGCAAGTCGAAGTCCAACTGAGCGATCCCGCCTTCGATCTCTTTAACCGTGATGGCTTTACCTTCGTAAATCATCAACTGATCTCCAGTCTGTGTTTGGAACTGCTTCCAATTCTGGCCAGACCCAGTTAAGAGCTGCCAGAGCTGTTTTGTGCAGCGAGATTTCGGTCACTGCCCGATTAATCGACTCAAAAATTCATACAGTCGTTTGAATCGTGAGGGCACACGATGAAAAAAAACAGCACGTTTGTCAATTCGTTTCTTTCTAAACGCGCACCACATGCGTAACATTTCGCCCCTTCCTCAGTGCTTAGCTCTTTTTTTTCAAATAGCTACGCCCTATACATAGAAAAAACCTGAACTTCATCACGCAAATTTCAAAAATGTTTACATTTCCCCGACTCAGCGCCCGCAAAACCGCTTGATTGGCCGGGGAAGTTACTTTACCTTCGATCTACGACTTTGGTACACAATAATAAACGCATTACGGAGACTCATCCGATGAAAACCACCCGCCTGCGGACGCACTCCCTGGTCTCTGCACTCTTATTGTTAATGCTCACCTCCCTGAGTGTCAGGGCGCAGGACGCTGACGATTTCCTGTCTCAGCTTCACAGCTTTCGCGTCAGCAACTACGTTTCTCTGGATGCCTACTACCGATTCATCGGAAGCGGCACCACCGACACCCTGAACGAGATCGTAGCTGGCATCAACACTGCCAACGATTCCATGAATCTTCTCGCAAAAAGCACAAGCGGCGTTTTGACAACCGAACAGATTGAAGCGCTCAACAGTGAGTTCGACAAGTTCAAAGCCCTGATGCGTGACAACATCAATGATGTGCGCGATACCGGCTACCCGGATTTGCGCCTGGTTTCCGATATGGCGAACCAGGCGTTGATCATGAACGATACCGCAACGGAGCTTTACGAGATTGCCCAGGAAAACTCCCAGACAGAAACCAGCCCGCGGGTGGAAGCGGCACGAATGGGCGCTGTGAAGATCGCCCAAATGATGGCGAAATACTCCGTTCGAACCAATTCATCCGTTGCCCAGACCTTTCAGGGCACATCTACCGAGAAACCTCTTGATGAGCAGGCAAAAGAGTTTGACCAGCTTCTGGCGATTGTTGTTAAAGGCAAGACTGATACTGAGCTGAAGTCACTTTTCAACGACGTTGCGGCCAAATGGCAGTTCATCCGCAGCTCTTACGTCAATTACAATGAAAACAACGTAGGCTTTATAATTGACAGGTATTCGAAAAGGATTCTTGAAAGCCTGACCACGGCTATCGGATTGCTGCAGCAAAATGCGTGAGAACCCCGGTACCTCTTTCCCTCATCGGGCTCGCGTATTATGCTGTCGTAAAGCCTGAACACGAAGGAGTTAGGGATGTCTGCGTACAAGAAAATGCTTGTTGCCATAGATCTTACTGAAGAAGCGCCACAGGTTCTGGATAAAGCCAGATCTATGTGCGAGGCGCATGGTGCAAACCTGGTTCTGGTGCACGTTGTAGAACCGGTAGGTTACGCCTACGGCGGTGATATCCCCATGGACCTGACAGAGCTGCAAGATCAGCTCGACAAAGCTGCCCGTGAACAGCTTGGGGCTTACGGAAACCAGTTTGGCGTTGATAAGGCCAACCAGATTGTGACCGTAGGCCGGCCAGAATCTGAAATTCATCGCCTCGTCAAAGAACACGAAGTCGACCTCGTGATTGTCGGAAGCCACGGAAGGAAAGGCTTCCAGCTGCTTCTGGGCTCAACAGCCAACGGCGTTCTGCATGGAACCGAATGCGACGTTCTGGCCATCAGGATTCGCTGACACCCTGCGCCTGAACAGCGCATGAAAAACCAGCCCGGGGCATGACCTGTCGCCGGGCTTGTTTTTATCTGCAGAAAGCTTAGTTAAGCGCCTGCTCCTCAAGCTCCATCCACCGCTCAACCACTTTCTCCAGGCGCGCTTCCGCTTGCTCCAGCTCTTCCAGCGTGGTTGCAACCTCATCCGACGAGCCTGAATAAAAGTCCGCTGATGAAATACGCCCCTGAATGCCGGCGACTTCCTGCTCCAAGGTTTCTATTTGCCCCGGCAACTGCTCAAGCTCAAGCTTCAGCTTATAACTCAACTTGGGCAACTTGGGCTTATTTGCGGCGCCGCCCCGGGAGTCTGACTCACCCTGAACCTTCTTTACAGGCGAGTCGTTCTGCTTTCCGCCACGACTCTGTTTACCGGACTTCGCCGCCTTGTCGTGCCTGTCAGGACGAGCGCCACTCGCTTCGGAGGGGAAGCAACCGCCCTGCCGACGCCAATCGCTGTAACCGCCCACGTATTCACGAACCTTGCCCGAACCATCCAGAAAGACGGTTTCAGTGACAACATTATCCAAAAACTCACGGTCGTGGCTGATAACAATCACTGTGCCGGCAAATTCCGCAAGCTGCTCCTCCAACAGCTCCAGGGTTTCAACATCCAGATCGTTGGTCGGCTCATCGAGCACCAGAATATTCGCTGGTTTGCTGAACAACTTGGCAAGCAACAGCCGTGCACGCTCACCTCCAGAAAACACCCTGACAGGAGACCGGGCTCGCTCTGGCGTAAAGAGAAAATCCTGTAGGTACCCGAGCACATGCTTACTCTGGCCGTTGATATCGATAAACTCTCGGCCTTCGGACAAGTTATCAAGCGCATTGCGGCTCAGATCCAGCTCGCCGCGGAGCTGATCAAAATAGGCAACCTGAAGGTTGGTACCCAGCCGGATTGCACCTTCTGTCGGCTCAAGATCGCCCAGCAGTAACCGTACCAGCGTCGTTTTACCCGTTCCGTTTTCGCCCACAAGGCCAATCTTGTCGCCCCGGAATACGGTGAGATTCATATCACGCATAACCGGCGTCCCGTCGGGATAGGCAAAGCCAGCATCAACCGTCTCGACCACCAGCTTGCCGGAGCGCACTGCATCTTCCACAGCAAACGTTGCTGTTCCGCCGCGAACCCGTCGCTGCCGGTGCTCTTCGCGCATCGCCTTAAGCGCCCTCACCCGCCCCATGTTACGGGTACGACGAGCCTTGATTCCTTGGCGGATCCAAGTCTCTTCCTGCTTCAAGCGTTTATCAAAAAGCGCGTTCTCCCGATCTTCTTCCTCAAGCGCTTTTTCCTTTAGCTCAAGATAGCGATCATAAGAGGCCGCAAAGCTGACCAGCTTGCCGCGATCCAGCTCCACAACCCGGGTAGCCATGCGCCTTATGAAGGCACGGTCGTGGCTCACGAAAAGCATGGCCCCACGGAAGGCTCCAAGCGCTTCCTCAAGCCACGCAATCGCTGGCACATCGAGATGGTTGGTGGGCTCGTCCAGCAACAGAATGTCAGGCTCTCCTACCAGGGCTCTGGCCAACAATACTCGGCGCTGCCAGCCGCCAGAGAGCGTATTAAGGCGCTGATCCGGATCTATACCATATTGCGCCAGAACGGCCGCAACCTTCTGATCAAGCCGCCATCCGTCAAGCGCTTCAATGCGCTCCTGAACCTTCATCATCCGGTCGAGGCTGGCTTCATCGGCCTGTTGTGCAAGCGCATGGAACTCGGCCAAGAGCTGACCCGTCTCAGGGAATGCACCGGACACGACCTCGTACGCCGTTCTCGAATCGTCAGACGGGAGATTCTGCGGCAGTACGGCCAACACCGCACCGTCGTCGAGGCGAACTCTGCCGCCATCCGGCACGACCTCCCCGCTGACAATCTTAAGCAGGGTTGATTTGCCCTCACCGTTTCTTCCTAAAAGGCACACACGCTCTCCGGCATCGATAATAAGAGAAGCCTGATCCAGCAGCGGGTGCATCCCAAAGGCCAGAGAAATCGAGTCCAGTGTTAACAGTGGCACGTTGCGTTCTACTCCGATTCAATAACAGTGACGGAGTCATCCACGTGGATGATTCCGGATGATTCGTGAATTGCGTTCTGGCCGAAAATCACACCGTCCGCCGTTCTGCGATAGCCAGAAAGCGTTCTCAACGGTTGCAGGCCGGGGTCTTTTAGCCCGGTATCCGGATCAACGGTCGTCAGAACACAGCGGGAGCAAGGCTTTACAATATCAAAATATTGCTCTCCCACCTTAAGCTTGCGCCAGTGGTCTTCCTGCCACGGAGCCGCTCCCTCAACGACAATATTGGGCCGAAACCTGCGCATATCCACCGGTATTTCAAGGCGCCCATTCAACTCCTGCAGTGAGGCCAGGCTGGTAATCAGAAAAGGGAACCCATCGGCGAACCCTACGCGACGGTATTCGGTTACGCGCCCAGCATCAACACGCCTGAAAGAGGAGTCTGACATATAGACAAATCGCAGATCTTTGCCACAGAAACGACTCAGCGCTTCGCTTGCAGCCGCCTCACCTTCATGCGCCTTTACCCAGTCGCACCAGACCAACACTCGCAACTCCTCATCAGTTGCCTTTAGCGTGAAATCTCCCTCGCCCGGAATACGGATGCTGACGCAGCCATCCACAACTGAAGTAGTAATCTTCGCCAGTTCAGGAAAGGTCCTCTGGGTAGCAAAGTTGCGATCCGCATCAACAATCATCCAGCGTCGGTCGCCTTTCGGACCGAAATCGTCCATTTCAAAGGATGGAACCTGAATGCCGGTGAGAGACTTAACCGGATAGATATGGAGTGAATGGATTTTCACAAGGCGCGTCTCCCGGAACAGAGCGTTAATGTTGACGAGGCGGCCCAGTATAACGAAAAACAAAAAGCCCGACCTCTTTCGAGGCCGGGCTTCCGAAATCTGGAGCGGGAAACGAGATTCGAACTCGCGACCCCAACCTTGGCAAGGTTGTGCTCTACCACTGAGCTATTCCCGCAATGTTGAACGGCTGGTACCGACAACGGATGAGTATTTTACGCATCCCACCCCTTTCGTCAACCTCCTTTCAAACTTTTATTGTCCAAAACGGCGAGCGGTGCCGAGATAATCCTTTTCAGCTACAGTCGATGGCCGACTGAGGGCCTGGTTTCTGTGAGGAAACCGACCAAAACGCTCGATGATCTCTTTATGATCCTGCGCCGAGCGTAAAAAACTTTTCATAAAGTCCTGGAGCATTCCGGTAGTAGAAGCAACCAATTGTTCATAGCACTCAACTGACAGAGCCTGATCTTCAAGACGCTCGGCATGCTCCAGCGGCATGTAGATAAACGCCCTCTGAACCGGAGGAAGCGCCATATCATGGCCCTTGCGCATAGCCTCTTTGCATAGCTTGTTTGCCAGTTTGTCCTGTTCGAAGGCCAACGCTCCGCCCCGGAATATATTCCTGGAGAGCTGATCGAGCAGTATGATTTCAGCAAGCCTGCCACCTGCTGTCTTGCGCCAGTGATCAAGCCCCTGCTCAGATGCAAACAAAACCATGGAAAGAAACCGGCGCCGAATTTCCTGATCAAACCTCTTGCTTGAACGAAACCAGCGGTTGCGGTGGAAGCTGTCAGGCAATCCGTGTTCATCAAGATCTCCGAACCAGAAATCCAGAATCTCTTTCCAATCGAACATTAGATGACACCCTGTTATCGTGATTGACGGGACTGGCAGAGAATACCGGCCCGAAACAGAAATTACGACAGACACCTTCTACACCGATTATTCGGGAGCTTTAATGAATAGCCGCCGCATTATTCTGTTAGCACACGGAAGCAGCGACAAACGCTGGTGTGACACCTTCGAGGCCCTCGCCGAGCCCACTTTAACGGCTGTCAGCAATTCCAGAATCGCTTATATGGAACTGGCCGAGCCATCCCTGGACGCGGTGGTGCATGAGGGGGTTGCCGCAGGTACCCGTGAATTTACCATCGTACCTCTGTTTCTGGCAGCCGGGCGCCACCTGCGCAAGGATGTGCCGGCCATGATAGAGGCTCTCGAACAATCCACTGGGGCCAGCATTCAGCTCTGCCCCCCTATCGGAGAAAATCCGCTGCTAGGCCAGGCGATCAA
The DNA here is from genome assembly GCF_900142385.1 of Marinobacter antarcticus. NCBI lineage: Bacteria > Pseudomonadati > Pseudomonadota > Gammaproteobacteria > Pseudomonadales > Marinobacteraceae > Marinobacter > Marinobacter antarcticus. Next base: position 276,734 of record NZ_FRAQ01000002.1, on the reverse strand, counting down.
GGATGTTGTTGCTCTCCAGCTTGGGCAGAACACTGGGCAATTGGGAATACAGTCATGAAAAAGCGTGTACTGATTACAGGCGGCACCGGGTTTATTGGCAATATGCTATGCCGCGAGATGCTGAAACGGGGCTATGAGCTGACAGTACTAAGCCGGCAATCTGCGGATAAGGTGCGCTCACTGTGCGGCCAGGTTGAAGTCATCGCTGACCTTGAGAACCTGAGATCCCACCCGGGTTTTGATGCCGTGATCAATCTCGCAGGAGAAGGCATAGCGGACAAACGCTGGACAGATCAGCGGAAACAGGCCCTGCGGAATAGCCGTATAGGCCTTACCAATACCCTCACAGAAATCATCACCAGCTGGGGTCAGCCGCCAGAGGCGCTTATTTCAGGTTCTGCGGTTGGTTTCTATGGCGATCAAGGCAACACTCTGGTAACCGAAGATACGGTACCCCATGATGAATTTACCCATCGGTTGTGCAGGGACTGGGAGGACGCTGCTCTTAAGCTGCGGTCACACCGTGTGCGCGTATGCCTTTCCAGAACGGGCGTTGTGGCAGGCCCTGGAGGTGGCTTCCTTCAGCGCATGATCCCGCCGTTCAAATTTGGCTTGGGTGGCCGGCTTGGTGATGGCCTCCAGTATATGCCCTGGGTTCACCGCGATGACGTTGTGGCCGCACTTATCTGGATGCTGGAGACGCCTGAAGCTTCGGGGGCATACAACGTGGTAAGCCCAAATCCGGCTACGAACCGCGAATTCACCTGTTGCCTGGCGGGTACACTCAGACGTCCGGCGATATTCCCGGTACCGGCACCCGTTCTTAGAATCGCTCTTGGGGAAATGTCACGCCTGCTACTCACCGGACAACAGGCTGTGCCCGCAAGGCTGACCGATTCCGGGTTCGGGTTTAGCTACCCAACGCTTGAGAAGGCACTTGCAGATGCTACAAGTTGAAACGGCAGCTTTTTTTGATAAAAGCGTTGACAGGTGGAAGAGGCTTACTTAATATACGCGCCACCTCGACGAGGCACGGTTTTGAAGCGTTGCGTCCCCTTCGTCTAGTGGCCTAGGACTCCGCCCTTTCACGGCGGCAACAGGGGTTCGAACCCCCTAGGGGACGCCATTTCTTCTCAGACCGGTTTTCCACCAGTCTTCAGATCTTCCTTGTGCTGATCTCCTCCATGCGCTTTTTGATCGCGCATAATGAATATGCCCACTCCAACAAAAAACACGACCATCAGTAGAACAGTTGCAATTCCAGCGAAAACGACTGGGTCCATATACATAATTTTTCTCCTGCCCTATATCAAACTTGATTAAGTTCAGATTACGTCACCTCTGAATACAGATATTGATCTGCGTCAATCAACCATCTCACTCCTCGACTCGAAAATTCAGGAAAGGTCAAAGCGAGCACGTTTCTCCCACCTTTTCGCGTATTTGCAGGGAATTTCGAGAGCAGGCCTGTTATAGTTCCGGAGTGATAGACTGTCTGTATTTATCAACCGGTCTGGGTGGCTGAACTTACGAGATGCCAAAATTACTGAAGCGTCTTCAACGTTTTCGTTCGGGCTCCCCCCTGTCTTTCAGGTTGCTTGCCTGGATACTTCTGTTCAGCTCGGCTTTCACTCTGATCGCCTCTGCTCTCCAGATCTATTCCGACTACAGGAAAGATCTTTCCCAGATTGACAGTCGCATGCAGGCCGTTGAGTCCGGGTATTCCTCCAGCCTCGCCAGAAGCCTTTGGGCCCTTGATCAGAAATTGCTCCAGACCCAAATGGAAGGGATTCTCAGCCTTCCGGACATCGTGCATCTGCGGCTGGGCATCGAACCCGACTCCGAACTGGTAATGGGTGAGATCCCCCGTGGAGCTGATATCCAGTCACACAGTTTCGATCTGGTTCACCAAGGCGATGAAGCCTTCAAACTCGGTGAACTCACGGTAACAGCCGATCTGGATCGCGTTTATCAGGATATGAAGGTAAAGGTTGGCGTCATCATGGCCACCGAGTTCCTCAAGACCTTTTTCGTGTCCATACTGATCATATGGGTTTTCCAGCACTTCGTTACCCGCCACCTTACGGCCATGGCAAATTACGCAAAAGACTTTTCCCTGACAAACCTCAACACCCCGCTCACTCTCGATCGCCCGGACACGCCCTCACACCGTAATGATGAAATCGGCCGCGTGACCGAAGCGTTTAACCAGATGCGCGAGCGGCTGAACGACGATATGGCGCGCCAGGAAAGGGACGCTGCGGAAATCCACAAATTCTCCAAAGCAATCGAGCAAAGCCCCTCCTCCGTCGTTATCTGCGATCGCCAGTGGCGGGTCGAGTTCGCCAACCGCAAATTCACGCAGCTCACAGGTTATGACGCAAAATCCATTGTCGGCCGGCACCCTGGTGCTTTAAGCAACGACAACCTGGAAAACCGCGACAACAGCCACCTGTGGCAATCCATCCGGTTGCAGGTGCAGCGGGTCGGTGTCTGGCAGGGTGAAGTGAACAGCTTACGGCGCAATGGAGAGCGTTTCTGGGAGCAGCTGATCGTTACGCCAATAAAGGATGGGGCCAACGACACCACCGGCTATATGATACTTGGCGAGGATATCAGCATCCGAAAGCGCTATGAGCAGCAGCTTCTGCGCCAAGCCAATTACGACATCCTGACCGGCCTGCCCAACCGCATGCTTGCTCTGGACAGGCTCAAACTGGCGCTGGCTCAGGCCAGGCGCGAGAGTTCGATGGTTGGCGTCATGTTTCTGGATCTTGATAACTTCAAGCACATTAACGACACACTGGGCCATGATGCCGGTGACAACTTACTGATTGAATCAGCCCGGAGAATCTCCAGCAGCCTGCGCGGAACCAGCACGGTGGCGCGACTCGGCGGAGACGAGTTTCTCGTTATTCTGCCAGGCCTCACCGGCCCGGAATCGTCCTCGCAGGTTGCAGAACGCATTTTGAAAACTTTTACTCCCGCCTATTCTCTGAATGGCCAAGAGGTGTTCGTTACTACCAGCATTGGCATTGCCATTTTCCCTACGGATTCCGACAACAGTGGCACTCTTCTCCAACACGCCGACGCGGCTATGTATCAGGCAAAACACCAGGGGAAAAGCTCCTATGCGCATTTCACCCCTGAATTGTCTGAGATATCCCATGAGCGCCTGCAAATGGAGTCTCGTATGCGGCGGGCGCTCGAGCTACAAGAATTTGAACTCTACTTCCAGCCAATCGTAGATACCGCGACCGGCAAACTGAGGGCGGCCGAAGCACTTTTACGCTGGAACAACCCGGTTATGGGATTGGTAATGCCCGATCGGTTTATACCGCTGGCCGAAGAGACCGGCCTGATTGTACCCATTGGCGAATGGGTACTTGAACAGGCCTGCCTTGCAGCTACCGGCTGGAAGGCCATTACCGGCCAGGACATTGGCATATCGGTAAACGTGTCTCCGCGTCAGTTTCGCGATCCCGGGTTTACTAAGGCGGTTATGCGTGCACTCTCCAACAATGAGCTGGCCCCAAAAAGACTGGAGCTGGAAATTACAGAGCGCCTGCTGCTTGATAATTCAATAGAAACGGCCGAGATTCTCAGAGAGATGGATAGCGCTGGAATCCGCCTGTCAGTGGATGACTTTGGTACTGGCTACTCCGCCCTCAGTTACCTCAAGAGTTACCCCTTTGATACTCTTAAGATCGACAAATCGTTTGTTCAGGATGTGATGAAAGAGTCTGAGGACGCTACCCTAGTGCGTGCAATCATCAATATGGCTCACAGCCTCGGCCTGACCGTAGTAGCCGAAGGTGTTGAGGATGAGCAGCAGACCCATTTCCTGCAACAGGAAGGCTGCGATTTCGCCCAGGGCTATTTTTACAGTCGCCCTCTCCCCGCCGGAGAGTTTACTGAGTGGCTAAGAACCAATCACCGTATATCAATATGATATCCGGGGACCTGAGGGAACAATGAAACAGTCCATTCTTGTCGTTAACTGCGGCAGTTCGTCTCTCAAACTCGCCCTGTTCGACGAACGTTCAGAGAAGATCGCCTCAGCGGTGGCGCAGCGGCTTAACGAGCAGGACGCGTTTGCGCGAATTGATGGCGACAATCACACGGTTGAACTGCCAGCCAATGCCAATCACAAACAGGCACTGCAGACACTGGTTTCTGCTCTCCGCGATCGTCAGTTGATGGCTTCGGCTCCCTTGTGCATTGGCCACCGTGTTGTCCATGGCGGAGAAACCTTTCGCGAAGCAGTTCTGATTGATAGTGATGTGATAGAGACCATCAATGACTGTGCTGGCTTGGCTCCTCTCCATAATCCGGTCGCCCTTGCCGGAATCGAAGCTACCCGGGAGCAATTCCCCGACATTCCTCAGATTGCCGCATTTGATACCGCCTATCACCAGACTCTTGCACCGCGAGCGTACCTTTATGCGCTACCAGAAGCCTACTATCGGGACTGGAGTGTGCGGCGCTACGGATTCCACGGAATCAGCCATTTCTTCATGGCAAATGAAGCCGCTCGGCGGCTCGGGAAAACACCTGCAACCACCTCTATCATTTCAGCTCATCTTGGCAACGGTTGCAGTATAACTGCAATCAAGGATGGCCTGAGTGTCGATACCAGCATGGGACTGACGCCGCTCGAAGGGCTGGTTATGGGAACCCGCAGCGGTGATGTCGACCCAGGTCTTTTCGGTTATCTCGCCTCACGAGGCATGACGCTGAACGAGATTCATGAGGTACTTAACCACAAGAGTGGCCTTCTCGGTATATCTGGGCAGACCAACGATATGCGCTCTTTATGCGAGCTGGCCGATCATGGTCACGAGCCTTCGGCTCTTGCCATCGAGATATTCTGCTTCCGCCTTGCAAAGTACGTAGGAGCCATGATGGCTTCGCTGAGCCACCTGGATGCGCTGGTGCTCACTGGCGGCATCGGGGAGAACAGCAGCCGGGTACGAGAGAAAACACTGAGTCACTTGAAGCTTCTCGGGTTTCATATTGATGCGGATATGAATGAGCATCACGGCTGTTACAGCGATGGCAGAATAGAACACGCCGATTCACGCTTCCCGATTCTGGTCATCCCAACCAACGAAGAACTTGTGATCGCCCGCGAGGCCGCGCGCCTGGTCGCCAACTCCTAAAGAACTTTCTGGAACTCCGCTATGGCTAAAAGCCTGTTTATTGCCCCTACATCCATGGACTCGGGACTCACGTCGGTTTGTCTGGGCCTGTTGCGCGCCATGGAACGTGTGGGCATCAGTGTCGGATTCTACAAACCCTTTTACCAGTCGGTTAACCTGGGAGAGTCCTTACATAATGCGGTTAACGATTCTTCCGTTACCTTTGTCCGCTCACGCAGCCACCTGCAGCCGCCAGATCCGATTCCACTCAAGAAAGCACAGCAGTGGCTGAACCGCGGAAAATCCGACCTGCTGATGGAAACGGTAGTTGGCGAGTACCAGAAAGTCGCCAGAGATGTCGACGTGGTGATCATTGAGGGCCTTGTTCCCGATCGCAGTGAAGCTTACATAGCCCGGCTTAATGTGGAAGTGGCACGCAACCTCGGATCCGATGTCGTACTGGTCAGCACGCCGGGCAAAAGCAGCGCTAACGAGCTGGACGAGGAGCTGGATTTCTCCGCACGCCTGTTTTCCGATGCGTCCGCGCAGGATGTTATTGCCGTTATTCTGAACAAACTCGGCGAGCCCGAAAGGTCGGGGCTAGAGCCTCGCCGCAATATCAGCGAGACGGAATGTGGAACCATAGACTATCGAAATGCCTGTAAAGTCTTCCGGGAAGGCCGCTTCCGTTTGCTGGCCGAAGTCTTCTGGCAGTCCGATTTGCTGGCGCCCCGGGTGTCCGATATCGCCCGGGAGCTTGATATCCCGGTGCTGTACGAAGGCCAGATGCACACCCGCCGGGTTCAGAAAGTTTCTGTGTGCGCCCGGTCAATCCGCAATATGACGGAAACGCTGAGCCCGGGCACATTGATGGTTACCCCCGGAGATCGTGAGGACATCATCGTGACGACTGCGGTTGCAGCTCTCAACGGTGTGCCCTTGGCTGGCCTGATGCTGACGGGTGGGCTCATGCCGGATCAGCGGGTTATCGATCTGTGCTCCCGTGCGCTGCATACCGGTTTGCCGGTGCTTAGCTCGCAAACCAATACCTACGAAACCGCCCACATGCTGGCGAACCTTTCCACCTCGATTCCTACCGACGACCCCGACAGAATCGAAAAAGCGATGGAGACGGTAGCAACAAAGGTTGATACCAATTGGCTTCAAGAACACCTCCGCGTTGAAGTTCAGAGCCGGTTGTCGCCCCCGGCGTTCCGCTATCAACTCTCTGAACGTGCACGTGCAGCTGGCAAGCGCATCGTGCTTCCAGAGGGCAGCGAACCACGCACCATTCAGGCTGCAATCATCTGCCACCAGCGCAAGCTTGCGCGCTGCGTTCTGATCGGCGGCGAATCCGAAATCCGTAACGTCGCGGCTTCCCAGGGCCTCGAACTCCCCGACGATATCGAAATCATCGATCCAGCCCGCGTGCGAAAAGACTATGTCGCACCGATGGTTGAACTGCGTAAACACAAAGGGCTGACCCCGGATATGGCCGAAGCCATGCTTGAGGACAACGTGGTTATGGGCACCATGATGGTCGCTCTGGATGAGGCCGACGGGCTGGTTTCCGGAGCAATCCATACCACAGCCAACACTGTGCGCCCTGCCCTGCAGCTGATCAAGACACACGATCAGGCCCGGGTTGTCTCCTCAATTTTCTTCATGCTGCTTCCACAGCAGGTTCTGGTCTATGGCGACTGCGCGATCAACCCCGATCCCAACGCAGAAGAACTCGCCGACATTGCCATACAGAGCGCCGAATCGGCGGAAGCCTTTGGCATTGAGCCTGTGGTAGCCATGATCAGCTACAGCACCGGCGAGTCTGGCAGCGGACAAGATGTGGAGAAAGTACGGGAAGCGACCAGAATTGCCCGCGAACGCCGGCCAGACCTGCTCATTGACGGCCCATTGCAATACGACGCTGCTGCTATCGAGAGCGTGGCACGCAGCAAGGCGCCGAAAAGCAAGGTGGCGGGTAAAGCGACGGTGTTCATCTTCCCTGATCTGAATACCGGCAATACCACCTACAAGGCGGTTCAGCGGAGCGCCAATGTCGTGAGTATCGGGCCTATGCTTCAGGGTCTGAGAAAGCCGGTTAACGATTTGTCTCGGGGTGCGCTGGTAGAGGATATTGTGTTTACCATTGCGCTTACAGCGGTACAGGCGAAGCAGGTAGAGGATGCGGGGCGGGCCTGAGTCAGCCCCTCACAACAACCCGCCCCGTCAGCGCTTGAGGCTTTTCTGACGGGTCCTTTTTGAGTGGCGCCCTGCCTTCAGATCATTATCTTGTTTGACCTTTTGGCGTGGCGTTTTCCGGTCAACATTACCGGAAAAGGGGTTCTCACCGGAACGGAACTCAAACCGGATCGGCGAGCCCGTCACGTTCAATACCTTGCGAAACGTGTTTTCGAGATAGCGTTTATAAGAACCCGGCAAGGCAGCTGTCTGATTGCCATGAACAACAATAACCGGAGGATTTGAGCCACCCTGGTGGGCATAGCGCAGCTTGATCCTGCGCCCGCGAACCAACGGAGGCTGGTGTTGCGAAATCGCATCCTCAAGGATTGCTGTCAGGCGATTCGTTGGCCACTTGGCCATGGCGGATTCGTAACAGGCTTCTACCGACTCATACATAACGCCCACACCGGATCCGTGGAGTGCGGATATATAGTGTTTGTCAGCGTAATCAAGGAAGTCCAGGCGACGCTTTACCTGCTCCTTTACCTTGGCGCGATCTTCCGGATCCATGCCGTCCCATTTATTGACCGCAACGACCAGTGATCGGCCTGCATCAAGAACAAAACCGATAAGGTGCAGATCCTGATCGACCAGGCCCTGCTGCGCATCAATTACCAGTATCACCACGTGGGCATCATCTATAGCTTTCAACGTCTTGATAATAGAAAACTTTTCGACAGCCTCATTAACGTTCTTGCGACGCCGGATACCTGCAGTATCAATCAGGGTGTATTGTTTTTCGTGGCGCTCATAAGGAATGTAGATACTGTCCCGGGTCGTTCCGGGCATGTCGTAAACAATGACCCGCTCTTCTCCCAGCATCCGGTTAACCAGCGTCGACTTGCCTACATTGGGGCGGCCAACAATACCTATACGGATGCCCGGATACCGATCCGCGCGATCGGCTTCAACACGATCTTCTTCAGACGGCAGCAACAACTCCAGCATCGAACGGATGCCCCGGTTGTGGGATGCCGCTACCATAAAGATAGATTCGAATCCGAGGCTATAAAAATCAGCTGCGGCGATGTCGGGATCCTGACCATCCGTCTTGTTAACCACAAGATGTGCCTGCTTGCCAGACCGTCGCATGTGATCAGCAATCAGCTCATCGCCGGCTGTCAGACCGGCGCGCCCATCAACCATAAACAGAACAATGTCCGCCTCTTCGACAGCCTGCATGGATTGCCGGGCCATTTCAGCATCCAACCCTTGTTCTGTGCCCGTAAGACCGCCGGTATCAATGACGATGAAACGCTGGTCCTCGTAGATACCCTCACCGTATTTACGATCCCGGGTCAGGCCAGGAAAATCCGCCACCAGCGCATCCCGCGATCGCGTCATCTGGTTGAATAGTGTCGACTTGCCGACATTTGGCCGACCGACAAGGGCAATTACTGGGGTCATAATGGTTCGCTATACAGTCGTTTTAGGCCCGGCTTAAGGCAGAGTGTTGAGGGAATGCGGATCAGTTCCGCTCCCTGAGTTTGAATACAGACAGTTTACCGCCGTTTCCGAAAACCATAAGGTTTCCGTTGGCCATGCGCTGTAACGGAACCCGAAGACCATCGCTGTCGTAACGTTTCTGGCCTACGAGGCTTCCATCATCGCTGGAAAGCACATGCAGATAGCCTTCATAATCGCCAACCACCAGATAGTTTTCATAGACGGCAGGCTGAGTTAGCTGGCGCCAGGATAAAGCATCCTGAAGCCAGATTTCTCTGCGGTCAGAGCCGCGATACGCAACAACATCGCCGTTTGCGGAAGACAGGTAAATATTGCCTCCTCCGACCATTGGAGCATGCAGGCTGGATGCCTTACGGCTCCAGATTTCCTGGCCGGTACGGATATCAACCAGGGCAAGCTTGCCCTGGTACCCGGAAACCATCACCGCAGTGTCGAGAACCAGCGGCTGGCCAGAGATGTCTACCAGCCGTTCAAGCTCCGTGCGCCCCTGAGGCTGCCCTACTTCGTATTGCCAAAGAGGCTGGCCAGCATCGGCTGACAACGCAATGAGCTTGCCGTTGGAAAACGAAGCAAGCACAACGTCGCCACCTACCAGTGGTGCTGCAGCAGCTCGCAGTGAAAGTGCCGGCACCACGCCATCATACTGCCAGCGTTTTTCACCGGTGGCCGTATCGAAAGCAAGGACTCGGCCATCTGTGGTCTGAGCCACCACCAAAACACCGTTTGACTGGGGAGCTGCCAGCGCTTCCGTTGGCAGTGCTCTGCGCCAGAGTTCATCGCCGTTTTCACGGGAAAAAGCGACCAGATCCGCTTCACGGGTAACCAGATAAAGCTGGGTTCCGTCACCACCAACGCCGGCAAAGATACGGTCTTCCAGATCCCGCTCCCACTGCAACTTCCCGGTCTCGGCATCCATGGCTAACAGTTCACCATCAGCGGAAGCGGCATACACTGTGTCGCCGGCATTCAGTGGCGACAGGTACAGAAAGTCGCCATCATGTCCATCGCCGACAGACTGACTCCAGACCGTTTTGAACTCAACAGTGCTGTCCACATCCGGAACAGGCACCGGCTGTTCAAAGGTATCAGTGGTGCTGCATCCGGAAACGCCCAGTGCCGTCGCCAGAACGGAAAAAATACCGGCCCGGACCAGCCTGCTGCCATTCAACCGCATCAGGCCTCCTCTCCAACACCGAGGTCAGACAGCTTGAGCTCCAGAATGCCGCTGCGGCCTTGCTGGCTAAGCTCGCGGGCCGCCAGATAGGCATCACGGGCACCCTTCTCATCGCCCTGGGTCAGCAGTATGTCACCGCGCAATTCAGAGAAAATGGCAGCGAACGCATCCTCGCTCTCCAGGGTTCCTGCGCCCTCAATGGTCGCCAGTGCATCGTCATAGCGATCGGCAGAGAATTGCGCTCGGGCCAGGCGATTACGGACTACCAGTGCCAGAGCCTTGTGCTCACCCGCTTTTTCGAGGGCCCACTGGAGCGAATCTATCGCCGCTTCCGCATCGCTTTCCTCAATCAGTTGCTGGCGAGCCAGAATCAGGTTGCCGTATACCGCGTAGGCGCTGTCGGTGTAATCCTCACGCAGGGTCTTTGCTACGTACGCCACTGTCTGGCCGGAGGTTTCATCTGCTTCGTTGGCAAACGCATTCAGCAGCGTTGCGAATTGACTCGCGGCCTCGGCTCGCTGCTGGTCCTGATGGTTTTGCCAGGCCTGCCAGCCAAACACAATCGCCAAGGCGGCACCGATACCAATGAGCAGAGAACTGCCATTCCGCTTCCACCATTCCTTGATAGCCTGTACCTGTTCTTCTTCGGTGCGCAATTCCGCCATGTTGACTCCTGTAATGTATTTTTACTTTTATGTTCGTGCGAATCAGTTCGCCAGGGCTTTCGCAAGAACCGCTGCCAGATCACTCTGCGCCACACTGCTCTGGCCTTCGTCCGAGCGCAGCGGTTTGAGACCTGCCGTCGTATTCTCCAGCTCGTTCTCCCCCAATATTACCGCGTAGCGGGCACCACTTCTGCCTGCTTTCTTCATCTGACTCTTGAAGCTGCCGCCGCCGCAATGGCTGATAACCACCCGGCCCTCTAACTCGTCACGCAAATTCTCAGCCAGTGCCAGTGCCGGTGCGACCGCCGCTTCACCCATAGCCGTTACATACACATCCGCGTTACTGTTAGCTTCCTCCGGCACCAGCCCGAGCGTATCGAGCAGCAGAATGAGGCGTTCAAGCCCCATAGCAAAGCCAACAGCAGAGGTCGGTTTCCCGCCAAGCTGTTCTACCAGACCGTCATACCGCCCACCTGCACAAATAGTGCCCTGGGCGCCAAGACTATCGGTAACCCACTCAAAAACAGTTTTTCCGTAGTAGTCGAGCCCGCGAACCAGGGCCGGGTTAACGGTGTATGCAATTCCTGCTACATCAAGCAGCTTCTTGAGCTGGTCAAAGTGCTCCCGTGATTCGGCATCAAGATAATCTTCCAGACGCGGTGCGTCTGTAAGCAATTTGCGCGTGCCCGGGTCTTTACTGTCGAGAATACGCAGCGGATTGGTGTCGAGGCGTCGCTGGCTGTCTTCGTCAAGCTGCGCTTTATACTGCCCCAGGTAGTCCACCAGGGCACCACGAAACTCTTTGCGTGCCGCCGACGAACCAATAGAGTTAATTTCCAGACGTGCATGCGTGCCAAGGCCGAGCTCTTGCCAGAGCCTTGCTGTAAGAATCAGCAGCTCCGCATCAATATCCGGGCCCTGAATGCCAAAACACTCAACACCGATCTGATGGAATTGACGGTAACGGCCCTTTTGTGGCCGCTCATGCCGGAACATCGGCCCGGTGTACCACAATCTGCGAGTCTGGTTGAACAGCAAACCGTGCTCTTCCGCTGCTCGGACACACCCGGCAGTACCTTCGGGACGAAGAGTCAGGCTGTCACCGTTGCGATCCTCAAAGGTGTACATCTCCTTTTCGACGATGTCCGTAACCTCGCCGATGGAGCGCTTGAAGAGATCCGTCTGCTCCACCACGGGCATACGGATTTCCTGATAACCATATTGCCGCAAAACCCTGCGCGCGGTGGATTCAACAAACTGCCACAGCGGTGTCTGCTCTGGCAGGATATCGTTCATCCCGCGTATTGCCTGAATCTTAGCCAATGTAAACCCTTAATTCTTTCTGGATAATCGTGCCTGACCGAGGTAAACGATCACTTGTCTGAACGCGCAATAATGGCATCTTCCCGTTCTTTGCGATTGGCGATCTCTTCACGAATCAGCCGCTCCAGATCGTCGGTAAGGTTTGCATTATCAAGCTTCTGATTCGGCTTTCCGCCCATATAAAACAGGTTTTTCGGACTTCCACCGGTAAGCCCGATGTCGGCCTCTTTGGCTTCACCGGGGCCATTCACGATGCAGCCAATAATGGCAACGTCCAAAGCTTCACGTACATCTTCAAGCCGAACTTCAAGATCGTTCATGGTCTGAATGACATCAAAGTTCTGGCGGGAGCAGCTTGGGCAGGCAATAAAGTTAATGCCCCGGCTACGCAAACGCAGGCTTTTGAGGATATCGAAACCAACCTTGATTTCCTCAACCGGATCTGCCGCCAAAGAAACCCGGATAGTATCGCCGATGCCGTCCATCAAAAGCATACCGAGGCCAATAGATGATTTCACCGTACCTGAGCGGAGCCCGCCGGCTTCGGTAATGCCAAGATGCAGCGGCTGCTCGATCTGGGAGGCAATTTTGCGGTACGCGGCCACGGTCATAAAGATTTCTGAAGCTTTCAGGCTGACTTTGAAATTCTGAAAATCATGCCGGTCCAGAATATCGATATGGCGCATAGCCGACTCAACCAACGCATCGGGGGTCGGCTCTCCGTACTTGCGCTGGAGTTCTTTTTCCAGAGAGCCTGCGTTTACACCGATACGTATCGGTATATTGCGGTCGCGCGCCGCGCTGATCACAGCGCTTACCCGATCTTCTCGACCAATGTTGCCCGGATTGATACGCAAGCAGTCTACGCCCAGCTCGGCAACCCGCAGCGCGATTTTGTGATCAAAGTGAATATCGGCAACCAAAGGCAGCGAAACCCGATCACGAATCTTTCCGAAGGCATCGGCGGCTTCCATTGAAGGAACGGATACCCTCACGATATCCGCACCTGCTTCCTGCAACGCGGCAATCTGGCCTACCGTCGCATCAACATCGCAGGTGTTGGTATTGGTCATACTTTGCACTGCGATTGGCGCATCACCGCCAACGGGTACATTCCCGACCATGATCTGGCGGGATTTGCGTCTTTTGATCGGGGACTCGTGTTTCATTTGCTTGCGACCAACATGAATAAATGCAAAAAATGTTCAGATTGTCAGGGTGAACTCAGATCGATTGTTCACGACCGGAAAGTCGGCGATATCCACAGGTTCACCCTGAAAGCGAATCGCTTTGACGGTATCTACGGCACCAATAACAACTTTCAAAGGCGACTGCCCGGATACTTCGAGCTTGTCTCCCGCCCTTTTCAGGGAGCTTGCCAGGCTATTACCGGTCGCGTCCTGCACCTGTACCCAGCAATCGCCCGTAAAATCTATTTCCAGCCTGCCTGATAAAGAGGCTGCATCTTCACTGACCAATGACTGAGCCAGCGCGGGCTCAGTGGATTGGGCAACAACTGGTATCTGGTCTTGTACAATGTCGTCGGGCAGCACAGAGCCTGCCGCCCCAGCTTCAGGAGCAGCGGCCGCTTCGGCTTCAGTTTCAGTTTGAGGGTCAGGTCGATCACTATTCAGGCCTTGCAGCGTATCTGAAGCAGCTGTTGAGCCTGCTTCAGAAGCCTGATTGCCCGGTGCCGACATTGTGGAAAGCGAGTCTCCGACTTCCCCGGAGCTGAACTTTGGCACAACGAACATGACAACGAGACCGCCGATGAACACAGCCGCCGCGACCAGCAAAAGTAGCTTGCCAATCCTTTGTTTTCTGCGCCTCCGCCGCTCAATATCTACTAGCGGATTGGCTTCCAGCTCGCGGGCTTTCTGTAGTCGCGCGGGTTCAAGCTCTCTATTCAGATCCGCAATAATTGTGTCGCCGTTGAGGCCAACCTGCTTGGCATAGGCCCGAGCATAGCCCTTGAGAAAAAGCTCACTGTCGATCTGCCCGTAGTCACCGTTCTCAATTGCCTGGATAACAACGATTCTCAAATGCTGCGCGTCAGCAATCTGGGAAATGCTCAGTCCATGCCTTTCCCTTGCCTTCTTTAACTGTTGACCAACGGTTTCAGTCGACACGGTCTGTTGGGTTTCATCACTTGTCATTAGAAATCAGCGCCTTGTATTGTTGGTACTCTACTGACTCCGGGTACTTGTTTTTCAGTTGCAACACCATGCTGGACTCCTGGTTTCCGTCTCCAAGATACCGCGCGATGCGGATGCCCGTTAACAGACTTTCAGGTGAATGCTGCAGACGCTCGTTTCTCTGCATTATCAGCAGCAGACGATCGTAATAACGTGCAGCGCCTGCCAAATCGCCGGACTCCACCATCACACGGGAAAGCGAAAGCAACGAACGAGCGTCGCCGCGGCTCAACTCAGAAGCACGACGATAAGACACTATAGCTTCATCCAGCTGGCCGAGTCGTTCCTGCGTCATACCCAGATTATAAAAAACGGACCCACGATCGCTGTACTCGGTATCTCTGGACGCGGCACGAAACTGATCACGAGACTCTTCCATCCGCCCTTGGGAATAGAGAAATGCACCGTAATACACTCTGGCACGGGTGTAACCGGCATCTTTGGCAATTGCCTGCCTGAAACTCTTTTCTGCAAGCTCGGGCTCGCCATCAGAGTGATAGATTAACCCCTGCGTCGCAAGAGCAGAAGGGCTCTCCGGCGCAAGTTCCAGAGCACGATCAAGATGGTGTCTCGCCCGCTCGACATTACCCTGACCAATGTAAGCGGTAGCAAGCTGAACATAGGTTTCGACGGCTTTCTGATGATCCTCCTCGCGGGAGAAACGGCTGTCTGTTGTGGTGACGCAGCCGGTGATAAAAAGAGCGACCAGCAAGGTTGCTACAGCAGCAAAACGCCTACTCACCGATTCTATAGCCACAAAATGTATCCCTCGAAGATTAAGCGTTGCAGACGTCCCCTTTCAGGGGTTCACCTGCTGAACATTGATATATCGTTGGCTTCGACGGGTGCGGTCTTCCACCTTGCCAACCAGCTGGCCGCAGGCAGCGTCAATATCATCGCCCCGGGTCGTTCTGATGGTAGCGATATAACCCGCTTCATTGAGAATGGCCTGAAAACGCCTGGTGGCGTTCATGCTTGGCCGGCGAAAGTCGCTCTCAGGGAACGGATTAAAGGGAATAAGATTGATCTTGCAAGGCAGATCCCGCAGCAGTTCAGCAAGTTCTCTGGCGTGCTCCGGCTTGTCATTCATGCCTTCAATGACCGTGTATTCAATGGTCGCCTTTCGCTTTTCAGGCAAACGGCTAAAGTACCGACGCGTTGCAGCGAGAAGTTCCGCAATCGGGTACTTCTTGTTAAGCGGAACCAACTGATTCCTCAACTCATCATTGGGGGCATGCAGCGAAATGGCCAGTGAAACATCTGTAACTTCCGCTAGCTTGTCAATACCCGGTACTACCCCGGATGTGCTCAGCGTAACCCTGCGTTTGGAGATGCCATAAGCGAGATCTTCCATCATCAAAAACATGGCATCTACCACGTTGTCAAAGTTCAGCAGGGGCTCACCCATGCCCATCATGACAACGTTGGTAATTGGCCGATCCGGGCCCGGCTCAAAAGGCATGAACGCCTTACGTGCAACCCAAACCTGGCCGATAATTTCAGCAGCCGTGAGGTTCCGGTTAAAACCACGCTTGCCGGTAGAGCAGAAGGTGCAGTCAAGGGTGCAGCCGATTTGCGACGATACGCACAACGTACCGCGTTCGCCGTCAGGAATCAGCACAGTTTCAACGTTGTTGCCGTTATCCATGCGCATGACCCACTTGCGGGTGCCGTCTTTTGACGTTTCGTCATAGACAACTTCCGGGCCGCGAACCTCAGCCACCTGCTTAAGCTTGTCCCGCAGGGGTTTGCTCATATTGGTCATTTGATCGAAGTCATCCACGCCGCGCTGATGCATCCACTGCAGCAACTGAGTGGCGCGAAAACGTTTTTCTCCCAGGGAATCAAAGTAAGCCTCAAGCTTGGCCTTCGGCATCCCCAGAAGATTGGTTTTTTCAGCGGCCGCTGTCATTTTATAACCTCGATCAGATAACCAATACGGAGACTGCCAACGGCAGCCCCCTAGCAACAGAATCAGCCGCGCGGGCAGATTTCGTTGTCATTGAAAAAATAGGCGATTTCGCGCTCTGCGGAAGCAGCAGAGTCAGATCCGTGAACCGCATTCGCGTCGATAGATGAAGCGAAATCGGCGCGAATTGTGCCTGCGTCGGCTTCCTTCGGGTTGGTAGCGCCCATCAGGTCACGGTTTTTCAGGATGGCGCCTTCGCCTTCCAAAGTCTGAACGACAACCGGGCCGGACGTCATGAATGCCACCAGATCGTTAAAGAACGGACGTTCTTTATGCTCAGCATAAAAGCCTTCAGCCTGTTCCTGGGTCAGGTGCATCATGCGCGAGGCAACAATGCTCAGACCAGCTTTCTCAAAGCGGCTATAAATTTCACCGATCACATTCTTTGCAACTGCATCGGGCTTGATAATAGAAAGCGTGCGCTCGTTAGCCATTGTATTTCTCCTGTAAGGTTCGGTTAAATTTCAGGCCTGAGATTATACGCAGTCGAAGGCCCACTGCCTACCGCACTGCACGAAGGCGAGTAACAACATCAACAATTTGCGCACTGGCAAAGGCAATTTCTTCGGCGGTTGTGTAACGCCCGACAGAAAACCGCAACGAGCGATGGGCCAGCTCATCGCTCAACCCGATACCACGAAGCACAAAAGAAGGCTCTACGGTGGCAGAGGCGCAAGCGGAACCAGAGGATACTGCCAGATCCCGCAGCCCAAGCATCAGAGACTCCGCTTCGACCCCCTCAAACGACAGATTGATAATTCCTGGTACGCGACAGGTATCGGAACCGTTCAGGGCCACCCCGGGCAACGCTTCCAAGCCGGCCAGAAACGATGAGCGCAAATGCTCCAAATGCTGTATCTCGTCCTCAAGACAGGCCTCAGCGATTGCAAATGCCTTACCCATACCCGCAATCTGGTGCGTTGGCAGGGTTCCGGAACGCATGCCACGCTCATGACCACCGCCATGGATCTGAGCCTCTATGCGCACATCGGGCGAACGCCTGACATAGAGCGCACCAACACCTTTGGGGCCGTATACTTTGTGGCCAGAGAGAGACATCAGGTCCACTGGCATGGCGGTGACATCAATGGGCAGCTTGCCGGCAGCCTGAGCCGCATCTACGTGAAACATCACGCCACGACTGCGGAGCTCTGCACCAATAACCGCTATATCGGTCACGCAACCCAGTTCATTGTTGACGAGCATCAGGCTCACCAGAACGGTTTCCGGCTTAAGCGCACTGAATACCTGATCAGGCTGTATGCGACCGTCACTGCCTGGATCCAGCCAGGTAACCCCAACGCCCTGCGCTTCCAGCCACTTACAAGTATCCACAACAGCCTTGTGCTCAATGGTTGACGTTATGATGTGCGCATTATCACGACCGGCAACCGCTCCCTTGATAGCAAGGTTGTCCGACTCGGTGGCTCCGGAGGTCCAGACAATTTCGCGGGGATCGGCATGAATCAGGCTCGCAACCTGGCCACGGGCTGACTCCACAGCAGCTTCCGCTTGCCAGCCAAAGCCATGAGAGCGGGAAGCCGGATTGCCAAAAACGCCATCAAGGGTCAGATATTTGATCATTTCATCAGCGACTGCGGGGTCAACGGGCGTCGTTGCAGCGTAATCGAGGTACACAGGCTTTTTCATAAAATACAGAGGCTTGATTCAGGCGGGCGCCTGATCAATCAGACGCTCGGTATTAATCGTGTCAGAGTCGCCATCAGCCTGACGGCGGTTCTGCCTGTCCGCAACCTGGCGGATTTCGTATCTTTTCATCAGGTCACCGAGACTGATCTCGCTGAGAAACTGATGAATCTGATCACTCAGATCGGACCAAAGGTGATGAGTCAGGCATTTTTCACCGTTCTGGCAATCACCCTTATTTCCACATCTGGTCGTATCGAGGGACTCATTCACCGCATCGACCACATCCGCAATGTAAATATCGGCGGCGACACGACTCAAACGATACCCTCCTCCGGGACCACGGATACTGGCCACCAACTCCCGGCGGCGAAGGCGTGAAAACAGCTGCTCCAGATAGGAAAGAGAAATTTCCTGACGGGCTGAAATATCCGCAAGAGTCACCGGCCCTTGCCCTCCGTGAAGAGCAAGATCCAGCATTGCCGTGACGGCGTAGCGGCCTTTGGTAGTCAACTTCATGGCATCAGCCCCGTGATGGGATTGAATCTCGATATCGGAGACCGAGTATGAATTGACCAAGTAATCCAGTCAAGTATTCAGCCCCGATCCTCGCTGTCGTCTCGCACGCAATCAAAATCCTCTTCATCCAGAACCGGTAACTCTCCGTTCTGGTATTCACTGTTCACTTTACGGAGCGCTTTGCACATGGTCTCGATGCGATCATCTACGGCATGCATGTGATCCAGCAACGCTCGCACGGAGCGGGCCACGGGATCCGGCATTTCCTCCGTCACGCCATAAGCATCGAACCCCATACGCTCTTCCATTATCTTGCGACGAGCGTCGTCTCCCGTCTTCTGTTTCACGATGATCCTGCCCGGAATACCCACAACAGTCGCGCCGGCAGGGACCGCCTTGGTTACCACGGAATTCGACCCGATTTTGGCACCCTCACCCACCTCAAAAGGCCCCAGTATCTTGGCGCCAGCACCCACAACAACGCCGTCGCCAATAGTGGGGTGGCGCTTACCCTTATTCCAGCTTGTCCCACCGAGGGTGACACCCTGATACAGGGTAACGTCGTCTCCTATAACGGTTGTTTCACCTATGACCACACCCATGCCGTGGTCAATAAAGAACCGCCGGCCAATCGTGGCTCCCGGATGTATTTCTATACCCGTAAACCATCGCGCCAGTGTAGAAATAGTGCGCGCGAGCCATTTAAGCCCTGCATTCCAAAGCCAGTGTGAAAACCGGTGGATAAGCAGAGCATGGAGCCCCGGGTAGTTTGTCAGCACCTCGAAGGTATTCCTGGCAGCAGGATCCCGATGAAAAACGCTCTTTATATCTTCACGCAAATGCTTAAACATGGCCGTCTTCCTGTCCGGTCGGTTCTGTACCGGCCTGGGTTCGTTTCTCATTCCCCGACGCCCCGGCGGCCTTTTGCACCGCACTCAGAATCCCCCGGAGGATATTGATCTCCATCTGATCAAGCTTTGCCCGCTGAAACAGACGACGTAAACGGGACATCAGTTGCCGTGGATTATCCCGGCGGTGAAAGTCCACATCTTGCAAAGTCTGTTCAAGATGACCGAAAAAGCCCTCAACATCACCCACCTTGGCAGGTGGCACATCCCAGCCCGCATCACCGGGCGCCAACATCGGTGTTAAATAAGGGCTACCCTTACCGCCTTCAAGGTTACGCAGAAAAAGCATGCGCAATTCGTAGCACATGACTTGAACCGCCATGGCCAGGTTCAGTGAGCTGTAATCAGGGTTTGATGGAATGTGAATGTGATAATGGCAACGGTGCAGTTCATCATTGCTCAAGCCGTGGTTTTCCCGCCCGAACACGAGCGCTACCGGGCCAGCCAGACTATTTTCCGCCGCAATGGCAGCCGCCTCCGGTGGTGGCAAAACCGGCCAAGGCACCTTGCGCCCCCGCGCGCTGGTACCCATAACCATCACACAGTCTTCCAACGCCTCGTCCAGGGTTGGCACTACCTGTGCCCGATCCAGTATATCGGAGGCTCCGGCCGCCCTGGCGTATGAAGCCTCGTCGGGGAATGAATTCGGGTTTACCAGCCAAAGATTGGCGAGCCCCATATTCTTCATGGCGCGGGCAACGGCTCCGATATTCCCCGAATGAGAAGTCTCAACAAGGACAATCCGGATCTGATCCTGAAACGCGTCCGGTCCTTCCAGTGGCGGAGATGGTTTGTGCATTGGCTGCAGGCCCAAAGTTAAAATTTAAGGGCGGCCATGATAGCAGATAGCAATCACTTTCTGCGCCCCGGATAATCCCTGATATCGCCTTATCCGTGCTATTCCTCAGTCAAAAAACATACAAGGGCGGTCATCTTTTGCTATCATGCTCGGCCTTCACACACCCGGATAACGAACTCTCAGATGCAACCAGCTATTAAAATGGCCCTGCGCGTCGCGCGTCAGGGGTCGGATTACCTGAAAGCCCACTTCGAGCGCCAGGAGCCTACCGGGAAGGACGACGACGAACGTCGCCTCCAGTTGGACCGGGTAGAGCAATCCATTTATGACAACTTTGCCGAGCAGCTCGAAAAATCCTACAAAGATCACACCATCGCGCCGCTGAACGAATCAGACGCCGGAACCAGTGAAAGAAGCTGGCATATTTTCCCGGTTATGGGTCGCGAAAACTTCCTGAGAGGCATCCCCGAGTTTGCCTTGGCTCTGGCACAGAAGAAAAACAACCGCACCGAGAGCCTGCTTCTGGTGAACCCGGTTACTGGCGAAGAATATTCTGCCAGCCGTGGGCGTGGAGCTTCGCTGAACAGCCGCAGAGTGCGCGCCTCAGAGGTTAAGCACACAGAAAAGGCAGCCTTTTCCACCAACCTGCTGGATCAGGCACGCAAGAGCGACAACCCGCTCCTCTGGGGTGAAATGGCCGCCGTACTGGCCCAGAACTCCTCCATGTTCCGCACGTCCGGCTGCGTGGTTCTCGATATTGCTCGCGTTTCCGCCGGCCTTCTGGATGCGGCTGTGATCTTTCGCCCGGAAGCCGTAGACCTGGATCTCGGCGTAACCCTGGCCATGGAATCCGGCGCACTCAGCGGCGACTTCTCAGGCAACCCATCGACAGGCAACGCCCGTCAATTGGTGGTTGCGAACCCGAAACTGTTCCGGGAAGTCCTTAAAGTGCTGCACCCGTTCCGTGGCCGCATACCCGGCTAAAGTGAACACCCGGTTCTGAGGCCAAAGCGAGGTTCCGGGCACAAAAAAACCGCCACTTTTCAGTTGGCGGTTTTTTTGTGCCCGAAGATCAGCCCCGATAAAGAATCACATACGATCGAGCCATTCCGGTGGCTGCTCGTCCTCTTCGGCATCTACAGCACCCTCTTTCGCCGGAACCATAAGATCCTCGCGGGAAACGCCCATAACCATCAATAGATTGGCGGATACATAAATGGACGAGTAAGTACCCACTACAACACCGATAATCAACGCGAGAGCAAAGTTGTTGATCGCTTCACCGCCCAGGAAATACAAAGCCAGTAAAACCACCAGCGTGGTGCCCGAAGTGTTTATGGTTCGGGCGATGGTCTGGTGAATAGACTCATTGATAATATCCCAGGGTTCACCCACCCGCATTTTGCGAAAGTTTTCACGGATGCGATCCGCCACAACGATGGTGTCGTTCAGCGAGTAGCCGATAACAGCCAGCAGTGCAGCGAGAACCGTCAGATCGAAGGTCCACTGGAACAGTGCAAAGAGCCCCAGAACGATAATAACGTCGTGAGCCAAGGGCACCACCGAGGCAATACCAAACTTGAACTGGAATCGCATGCCCACATAAATCAGCACTACCGCAAGCGCAAGCAGAAGCCCAAGGCCGCTTTCCTCCTTCAGCTCATCACCGACCTGTGACCCCACAAACTCGGAGCTTATCAGCTTCGGCTTATCACCGGTTGCAGCCAGAACACTCATGATCTCCTGAGCGAGCTGATCGTTGCCCGATTCCGACAAGCGCACCAGAACGATGGTGTCGGCGCCGAAGTTTTGCACCACAAACTGGTCGTATCCCGCCTCCGTCAGGCTGGAACGCAGCTGACCCAGCTGCGGCG
The DNA here is from genome assembly GCF_900142385.1 of Marinobacter antarcticus. Classification (NCBI taxonomy): domain Bacteria; kingdom Pseudomonadati; phylum Pseudomonadota; class Gammaproteobacteria; order Pseudomonadales; family Marinobacteraceae; genus Marinobacter; species Marinobacter antarcticus. The sequence goes on along the minus strand of NZ_FRAQ01000002.1, from coordinate 254,812 downwards.
CTTGCTTGTATTCCAGCTCGACTGACGTACCGCCGGTAAAGTCCATACCAAAGTTAAGGCCACGAACTCCCAGAAGCACGATAGACGCTAGCACCAGAACAATGGAGATTACAGAAGCAACCTTCCGGAACCCCATAAAATCAAACGGTTTCTTCTGATCATCAGACATTGGCGAGCTTTCCTCCGATCGACAGTTTCTCGACCCTACGGCCGCCATAAACGATATTGACGATACTCCGGCTGACCATCAGCCCGGAGAACATCGACGTCAGAATCCCGATACACAATGTTATCGCGAAGCCTTTCACCGGACCGGTGCCCATTGCGAAGAGAATAATGGCAACAAGCAAGGTAGTAATGTTCGCATCAAAGATGGACACAAAGGCACGGGAGTAACCCGTGTTTATAGCAAGCTGCGGTGATGCGCCCCCTTTGAGCTCCTCTTTGATGCGCTCGAATATAAGCACGTTGGCGTCCACCGCCATACCTACGGTTAGCACGATGCCAGCAATACCCGGCAACGTTAGCGTGGCAGAGAGGATGGACATACAAGCTATAAGAAGCATCAGATTAATGGTCAGAGCGACATTCGCCACAACCCCGAACCCGCGGTAATAGGCCGCCATATATAGCAGAACAAGAATAAACCCGAGGGCTACCGACATCATGCCGGCATCGATGTTCTTCTGCCCAAGGCTTGGCCCGATGGTGCGCTCCTGTACAAAGTACATGGGCGCCGCCAAAGCACCGGCTCGCAGAAGCAGTGCAAGTTCCGATGCCTCAGGAATAGAATCAAGCCCCGTGATTCGGAAGCTGCTCCCCAGAGCGGATTGAACGGTAGCCAGGCTGATAATGCCCTTCTCCACAACCCGCTTTTCTGTTTCCACCGGCTCGCCGTTTACCATTCTGGTTTCGGTTTCCGTACGGAACTCTATAAACAGAACAGCCATGCGTCGGCCGATGGCGTTGCGTGTTGCGCGATTCATCAGGTCGCCACCCACAGAGTCCATTGTAATGCTGACCTGTGGCTGACCATTCTCATCGAACGCCTGTTGCGCATTGGCAACGTTATTACCGGTGGCAATAAGCTCACGCTGCAGGCGGGCAGTGCGCTGCGGTTCGTCACGGAAGCCGAACGTCTCGGTTTCACCTGCCGCTGCATCCGGACGCGCCTCCATACGGAATTCCAGATTTGCTGTGGCACCAAGAACACGTTTGGCCTGGGCGGTGTCCTGAACACCAGGAAGCTCCACAATAATCCGGTCAGCACCCTGCTGCTGAACCAAAGGCTCAGCCACACCAAGCTCGTTTACCCGGTTACGGATCGTGGTCAGGTTCTGCTCAAGGGCATACTCGCGGATGGCGCTCACCTCACCTTCAGACAAGGTAAGAACGATCTGGAGCTCGTCACCGCTGGTTCTCTGGTCCAGCAAAAACTCATTGTATTGGCGCCGTATCAGGGCAAAAGCCTCAGCACGCGACGCTTCATCCCTGAAACTCAGAACGATGTCACGCTTACCTTCAACATCACCGCCGCGATAGCGAATACGCTCGTCACGAAGCTCCTGCTTTATCTGACCCGAGACAGCTTCCAGTCTCTGGCCAACGGCTGTATCCATGTCCACTTCCAGAAGAAAGTGAACACCACCACGGAGGTCGAGACCGAGCTTCATTGGCCCCGCACCCAGACTTTTCAGCCAGGACGGCGTGGACGCTGCCATATTGAGCGCGACAAGGTAGTCTCTACCAAGGGCCGCCTGAACGGCAGGACGGGCGCGCAACTGGTCATCGGAGCTGGTTAACCGGATAAGGGCATCCCGATCCTCAAGCGTACTGCTTTTAACCTCAATACCGTCCGATTCCAGCGCTTTAACGGCTCTGTCGAGCACAACAGAATCAACTTGGGTGCTGCTACGTGCACCGGTGATCTGCACAGCGTAATCATCGGGGAACAGATTGGGTAAAGCATAGATAAACCCGATCAAGATCGCGATCAGGATAACCAGGTTTTTCCAAAGCGGGTACTTGTTCAGCATGGGATCCCTTGTAGCCGGCCCGGCGGCCGGCCTTGGTGTTTCAGCCAGGAAGGTTAAGGCCAGCGGGTCTCAGGGCCGGCCAGAAAGACCTTGCTTAGATATCTTTGATCGTACCTTTCGGCAGTGCGGCGGCAACCGCCACTTTCTGTACCTTTACTTCAACATTGTCAGCAATTTCAACAACGATGAAATCGTCAGTTACTTTGGTGATTTTTCCAGCAATACCACCGGAAGTGACTACTTCGTCACCCTTGTTCAGGCCAGACATCAGTGATTTGTGCTCTTTGGCGCGCTTGGATTGCGGACGCCAGATCAGGAAGTAGAAAATCAGAATAAAGCCGGCGAAGAAGATCACCTGACCCATAACGCCCATTCCACCAGCTGCGCCGCCATCCTGAGCCATCGCCAGTGCGGGCATCATTGCCATAAGGCCGACTAAAAACAACTTGATTGATTTCATTAAAACTCTCCGTTGATTAAGAAAAATGGTTACCCATTACCCATAGCTGGCACAGTCTCGCCGCGCAGAGCATAGAAGTCGTTTATAAAGTTCGACAATGTACCTGCTTCAATGGCCCCGCGCAATCCGGCCATCAGGTTCTGATAGAAACGCAAGTTGTGAATTGTATTCAGCTGAGCGCCGAGCATTTCTCCACATTTATCCAGATGATGCAGATAACTTCTCGAAAAGTTCTCACAGGTATAGCAGTCACACCGCTCATCCAACGGTGCAGTATCGTGGCGATGCCTGGCATTACGGATCTTGACGATACCGACAGAAGTGAACAGGTAACCATTACGGGCATTTCTCGTAGGCATCACACAGTCGAACATGTCGACGCCCCGGCGAACCGCTTCAACGAGGTCTTCAGGCCGCCCTACCCCCATCAGATAGCGCGGCTTGTCGCCGGGCATTTTCGACGGCAGGTGGTCGAGTATGCGAATCATATCCTCTTTCGGCTCACCAACCGACAGACCTCCAATGGCGTAACCATCGAACCCGATATCCGTCAGGCCTTCCAGAGAACGATCTCTCAGGGATTCGTACATTCCGCCCTGAACAATTCCGAACAGAGCGGCAGGATTGCCCTCATGGGCATCTTTGCTGCGCTTTGCCCAACGCAAGGAGAGCTCCATGGACTCCTTCGCCTGCTTCTCAGTTGCAGGGTAAGGAGTACACTCATCAAAGATCATTACAATATCGGAGCCCAGATCGCGCTGAACCTGAATCGCTATTTCCGGTGACAGCTTAACCGGCGAACCATCTATCGGAGAGCGGAAAGTTACCTCCTCTTCGGTAATCTTGCGCATTTCGCCCAGGCTGAATACCTGAAAACCGCCTGAGTCCGTAAGGATCGGCCCCTTCCACTGTGTAAAATCGTGGAGATCACCGTGGGCTTTTACCACCTCTGTGCCAGGGCGCAGCATCAGGTGGAAGGTGTTGCCGAGAATGATTTCAGCGCCGGTCTCATGGATATCGCGTGGCAACATCCCTTTAACCGTTCCGTAAGTACCTACTGGCATAAACGCCGGGGTTTCAACCGTACCCCGCGGAAAGGTCAGCCTGCCACGCCGGGCCAGGCCATCTTCTCCCAGTTTTTCAAAGGACATGAAACAGGACTGGCTCACGGCTTGTCTCCGCTATTGAGTGGTGATGGGCTGACTGCCTGAGCAGGCTCATCCGGTGCACCAAGCAGCATACCCCGGCTCGGTTCCTGCCCGGTTATGAACATGGCATCGCCATAACTGAAAAACCGATACTTCTCGGCAACCGCATCGCGGTAGGCATGCATCACATGCTCATAACCTGCGAACGCACTGACCAGCATGATCAGCGTGGATTCCGGCAAGTGGAAATTGGTGACCAACGCATCAACGGCCTGGAACCGGTAGCCCGGATGAATAAAAATATCCGTTTCACCCCGGAAAGCTCTCAGATAACCACCCCGGCTTGCAGACTCAAGAGACCGCACCGACGTAGTACCAACGGCGACCACGCGGCCACCCCGGGCACGGACGCGGTTAACCGCCTCTACCACTTCCTCGGGCACATGCACTATCTCACTGTGCATAATATGCTCATCTATCCGGTCTACGCGCACTGGCTGAAACGTTCCGGCTCCCACATGCAAGGTAACAAACGCGCTCTCCACGCCCCGTGCTCTCAGGGCTTCCAGAACGTCGTCATCAAAATGCAGGCCGGCCGTAGGCGCTGCAACAGCGCCGGGTTCCTTCGCGTAGACGGTCTGATAGCGCTCACGATCGGTAGATTCATCAGGCCGGTCAACATAAGGCGGCAGGGGCATGTGCCCGATGCGCTCCAGCATATCGAGCACCGGCTCATCGGCCTCGCTCTCCAGATGGAACAGGGCATCACTCCGGCCGGTCATACGCAGTGCGGTACCGTCCTCAAGAATGACCTTCTGACCTTCTTTCAGCGCTTTGGACGCGCGAACGTGTGCAACAAGATCATGCTCACCGGTTACCCGCTCTACCAACACCTCAACCTGACCACCGGTTTCTTTTATTCCGAACAGGCGGGCCGGTATAACACGGGTATTATTGAAAACGAGCAGATCACCGGGCTGTAGCAAATCCGGGAGATCAGTGAAAAGACGGTGTGCAATATCACCGGTATTGCCTTCAAGGCATAGAAGACGGGAAGCGCTGCGCTCCCTGAGAGGGTACCGGGCGATGAGTTCGTTCGGGAGATCAAAGTGAAAATCGGAGACGTTCATGGACTGGGCTGTTCACGACGCCGCATTATGCGACTTGAATATGGTAGCGGCGGGCGGACTCGAACCGCCACACTATTTCTAGCAACGGATTTTGAATCCGTCGTGTCTACCAATTCCACCACGCCGCCAACGAAGTGGGAGGATTATACTTAGCCTGATCGTGAAAGCAATACACAGAGCCTGCGAGTTTTCCCGCAAGCTCTGTCATTTATAACCGATCGAATAACGACAACTGGGAAACCTGGGCAAACGATTGCTGCGCCGCCTGCAGCACAAAACTCTGGAAGCTGAGATTGCTGATCGCTTCTGCGTAATCCACATCCTGCAACTGCGAGCGGATCTCGTTGGTATACACCGAGGAATCTGCAAGAAAATTCCTGGTAGATTCCACAGCGTTCATGCGACCGCCAAGCTCCGTCTGTTTCAGCAGCATGCTCTCCTGAGCGCTGTCGAGGTTAACCAGAGACTGCGCGATCAAATCATCATACGCTGCGCGACCCTCTGCCGTGCCCTTGTCGAGGGAATCAAGGCCGGCAATCAGGTTTTCGATGGTTCCAAAAACAGACTGTTTCTCATTGATTTTCAGTGTGAAGGAATCTCCTGCTCCCGGCGTTACATCCGAAATGGTTGCTTCCACCCCGGCAACCACAAAAGGCTCTCCGCTCTCGTAAGCTGGCGGGCTGACCGTAAGCGTGTTGCCCTGGCTATCTTGGGCCTGGATATTACCGGCGCCGTCTACCGTGAGAGCAATATCATCTGGGAAGGTGCCGCTATAGGCTGCGCTAAGATCAGCTTCATTAACAACCGAAACTCCAGAGATAAAACCACCTGAAACATTGTTGGTGTAATCTCCGGTAGCCGCTGCAGGAACATTCACGAAAATGCCCTTGCCGTTATCGCTGATAGGCACGGTCACCCCATCATCAATCTCCAGAACCCGCTGACCTTCGTCGCCCTGATAAACGTACTTTCCTGCATCATCCTGCTGGAAAGCCTGAACCGAACCCTGGAAGCCGCTGAAAATATATTCACCAGATGCATCCCGGGTATTCCCGATATTGGCAAGCTGCCCCAGTCTCTCTTTCATTTCCGAAGAAATTGACCGCCGGTCATTGGGCGATAGAGACCCGTTACCCGCCTGCACCGTCAGCTCACGAATACGCTGAAGCACGTCCACAGAACCCGCCAGAGCGCTCTCCTCCTGACTGAGGCGATTGTCTGCGAGGTTCACGTTGCGCTCATAGGTGCTCACCCGCGACAATTCCTGGTCAAGCTTCAGAATGCGGGCTGCAGCCACCGGGTCGTCGGAAGGCTTGTTCACCCGCTTACCCGTGGATATCTGTTGTTGCGTGCTGTTCAGATTGCTGTTCAGCTCCTGCAAACGGTTGATACCACCAGAGAATATCTGTTGTGATGAAATTCTGATCATGTCACATCACCTCATCTGTTACCGGAAAGTCTGCAACAGCGTATTGAACAAATCCTGGGCTACCGAAATCACCTGTGCCGAGGCGTTATAGGCGGCCTGGTACTGAATGAGTCTGCCGGCTTCTTCATCAAGGTTTACCCCTGAAACCGACTCCCGCTGGCCAGTGGATTGCTCCAGCAGGGTTTTACCGGCCTCCAGATCAAACTGGCTCTGGCGGGTTTTTACGCCAATATCTTCCACCAGCCCGGCATAGCCTTCGGTGAAGCTCTGGCTGTTGCCGTTCAGCGTATTGGCGGTACCCAGTGCGGCAAGCAGCTCGGCGTTGCGGTTGTCTGAAACCCCGTTGCTGTTATAGGCAACCTCAAAGGTATCGCCTGTTGCGGGCTGACCCGTAAGCTTGAACTGAAACCCCTGGTAATCCGCACCCGCAGCAGGGTCGTCGCTGAACACGGTATTGATCTTGCCTGCTTCATAGGGCTGGTTTGCCGTTCCCACAGTGGCATTCGCCGGCGGTGGCCCGGTCACGGTAAAGGTCATGCCCGTTGGGCCACCCGAGGCAAAAGAGATTGTCAAAGGCCCGTTAGCCAGCTCACCAGCAGTCTGAAAGCCTGGCAACAGAGAGCCAGTGAACGGGTTGCGCACGTTCAGCATGGTTCCCTGATCGATTTTTCCGGTGCCGACATTCTGATCACCGGAGGTAGCTCGTATCGGGCTGGCAAATGCCAGATCTTCTTCCCGGTTTACCTGCAGGCCCATCGATTCCGCAGCATTACGGCTGGGTTGAATCAGGTATTTATCTCCGGCGTTGAAGGTTCCGCCTTCAACGCGAATATTGAATCCGGGCATGGAGATTTCGGACTGCACCGGATCCGGTAACCGACCCTGATTTACAATTTTTCCGGAAGCCTTGTCGATGAGCTCAAAATTGCGCCCGTCGCCGCTGAACTGCAGCGTCCAGCTTCCGGCCGGCAACTTGCTGCTGTCAGTAATTTCGACCGCCAGCTGGCCATCTCTCGGTAGCTGGTTGTCGGCGTTAGCCACTACTCGGCTTCTCTGAACCGCCAGACCGTTAACATCGTTAAAAAACAGCCCGCCCAGGTCGCCTTCAAGGTCCATACCGATTTCGTGCTGGTGATTCATACTGGCAGAAATGCCTATGGCGAGCCGCCCCAGCTCATCAAACGCCGGCTTCAGCGCCTCATTGTCAAAACGTCTCAATCCGCCAAGTTTGCCTCCGGTGATTTGCTCGTCAATATTGAGCGTGCGACCACCATTGGTGAGTGTGAATTCCAGGCGGGTCGGATCTTCGGCGCTGCCTCGGGTACCCATCTGTGCAGCGTTATTTCCCACAACCAGAGACAGCCCGTTGGAAAGCGAAACGCTTACCTGGCTACCCTCGGTTTCTGTCACTCTTATGGTGACCAGTTCAGAGAGCTGCCGCAGTTTTTCATCCCGCTGATCCAGCAGCTCGTTCGGCATCCTGCCCTGTGCCAGACCCGGAGATTCAGAAATAGCCAGGTTCAGATCTGCGATGCTGTTGAGCAGGGTGTTGGCATCTTTGGCGCCCTGCTGCATCTGGGTTTTCACCGATTCACGCTGCTGGATAAACTCCTGGCTCAGCGCCTGAAAGCGGTTAACGACCTGGTTTGCCTCGCTCAGCACCAACTGGCGCTGCGGCAGAGAGGCAGGATCCTCTGCGGCATTTTGCAGGCTTGCAAAGAAATTGTTCAGAGCATTATTCAGGCCGGTGGATTCGCCACCCAGCAAGTTGTCCAGCCGGCTCAGTTCGGAATTGAGGGCTTGATGCTCGCCCGTCAGCGTGCTGTCTTCGCGCACCTGTTGGACAAGGAACTCATTCGCCAGCCTGCGGATATCCACAACACTGACACCTTTGCCAATCGTTCCGGCACCCGTACGCTGCCCCTGCTGGGTTTCAAACACCACTTCCTGCCGACTGTAGCCAGGCGTATTCGCGTTGGTGATGTTATTACCGGTGGTATTCAAAGCACTCTGGTGGCCAAGGATACCGGTCAGGCCAATTCCTATCAGTCCCGCCATAATCGTTACTCCCCGGCTCCGTTACCCATTGAAAATGTCATCAGCGAATCACGGTTCATTATCTGGTTGATCTTGTCACCGTATTGCGGATCTGTGGCGTAGCCGGCTTCCTGCAGTTTTCTGGCGAAAACATCTGGCTGATCAGCACTGGCCAGCACATCCCGATACCGGGGGTTGGACTCCAGAAACGCAACATAATCCCGGAAGCTGGATTCGTAATCCGGATAGGCACGGAAGTCCGCGCGCTCTTTCATCGGCACACCCTCGCGGAATTCGGTCGTGGTGATGGTCACCGCATCGCCTTGCCAGCGACTGTCAGCCTTGATACCGAAAAGGTTATAACTGGGCTGACTGTCATCACCCCGGATCATGTGCCGCCCCCAACCCGTTTCCAGAGCCGCCTGTGCAACCATCAGCTTGGGATCAATGCCGGTATCCGCAGAGATACTCTGGGCAACTGGCAGTAACGTGCTTACAAAGTGCTCGGGAGACTCAAACTGTTCCGGCCATGCACCGGCATCACTGGCCGGCAATGAACTGCTTTCTGCGGCTGCCTTGGTAACGTCCTCAACCCGCTCCGGCAGTCTGGGAGAGAGAGGCGGCAAACTGCGGTTATAATCCGCCAGCGCGGTCTTGTGAGACGCAAGAGGAGCACCCTGTTCATCGGCGCCGGGAATGTACTTGCCCAGTTGCCGCACCAGAGCATCAGCAAGCCCGGTTCCCTGCCCACTGGCCATCGTCAAGCTCATCTGACTGTCGAACATGTCGCGGTAGAATTCCGACTGGCTACTTTTCAGGAAGTTACCCTCAGACAAAACATCCCCAGCTTTGCGCATGGACTTCAGCATTTCAGACAGGAACATGCTTTCAAACTGGCGCGCAATTTCCTCAAGCGCAGTCTGCTTATCTTCACGGGCACCGTTTTTCAGAGCATTCAGCCCGGTGAAATCTGTGTATATCCTGGCTTGTTGAAGCTGATAGTCCTGCATCATGTCACCTAGATAACAATGAGCTCGGCGCGCAACGCGCCAACCTGTTTGAGCGCTTCCAGCACGGCCATGACGTCACCGGGGGCAGCACCCACCTGATTCACGGCCTGCACAATTTCATTTAGCGTAACCGCCGGCCCAAACTTGAACATGCGGGCCGGGTCTTCAGTAACGGCAATCTGGGAATCCTGTACAACCTCTGTGGTGCCGTCGGTAAACGGATTGGGCTGCTGTACTTCCGGGTTTTCCTGAATAGTCACCGTGAGGTTGCCGTGGGTAACGGCCGCCGGGCTCACCCTGACGTTCTGCCCGATAACGATGGTGCCGGTGCGGCTATTAATCACCACTTTTGCGGCATCTTCCGCCGGATCCACTTCAAGATTTTCCAGAATGGAAAGAAAACTCACACGCTGAGAGGGGTCGCGGGGAGCGCGCACGGATATCGACGTCGCATCGTGGGCATAGGCCATATCCGGGCCAAGGTGCTCATTGACCACTTCCACCACACGACGCGCTGTTGTGAAATCCGGGCGCATCAGGTGGAAGGTGATCGTGTCGCCGCGAGTAAAGGGAGAGGCTATTTCGCGCTCAATAGTCGCGCCGTTGGGAATACGGCCAACGCTGGGCACGTTTACGGTTATACGCGAACCGTCCGCACCCTGGGCCCCGAACCCGCCTACCACAAGACTGCCCTGTGCCATGGCATATACGTTGCCGTCAGCACCTTTGAGAGGAGCCATCAACAGGGTTCCACCCCGCAGGCTGTCTGAATTACCGATGGAAGAGACTGTAATGTCCAATTCCTGGCCAGCCTTGGCAAATGGCGGCAATGTTGCACTTACGGTAACCGCCGCCACATTAGCCAGGTTTGGGTTCACGCCATCTGGCAGGGTGATACCAAACTGGTTCATCATGTTGCGGAAGGTCTGATTGGTGAAGGGTGCCTTGTCGCCAGTGCCATCCAGACCCACTACCAGGCCGTAGCCCACTAGCTGGTTATTACGCACACCTTTGATCCGAGCCAGATCCTTCAGGCGGTCTGCCATAACGGGCGCTGCCATTACAGCAAGCATCAGCGAGAGAACTACGCATCGGCGTATTGTCATAAGGGCCACCACTCGCTGTTGAAGAACCGGGCCATCCAGCCCATCTGGTTCGCCTGGTCGAAATCACCTGTGCCACCGTAAGCAATGCGGGCATCGGCAATGCGGTTGGAAGCGACCATGTTGCCTGGGGCAATATCCTGCGGCCGCACCAAGCCAGTCAGCCGTACATATTCATCGCCGTTAGTCAGCGACAACCACTTCTCACCACGAACTCTCAGCACGCCGTTTGGCAGAACTTCCGTAACCGTAACCGTAATACTGCCGGCCAGGCTGTTACTCTGGTCTGCCTCTGCTTTTCCCTGGAAGTCCCGTTCATTTTTGATGGACGTCGCAATCCCGAAACTGTTCTTACCCAGAATGTTGGGTTCCGGTAGCGAGATGTCACTATCCTTGTTGATCTTGGTTTCAGCGTTCTTACTGGCGCGGGTTGACTCATCGAGCGTAACCGTCAGCACGTCACCAATATTCAGGGCGACCATGTCCCCATAAAAATTGTAGTTTCGCGAGCTCTGGTAGATAGCTCCGGACTCCGGATCACGCTGCATCATTGCCTGAGCGCGCACAGGTGCATAAGCGGGATCGTCCGGCTCAGCTCGTGGACGGCTCATGGCGGTACATCCCTGCAACAAGATAAGCAGCCAAACCAGCAGAAAGGTTCCCGCAGATCTGGTTAACCAGGTTGATGTAGTTGATTTCATGAGCTCGTTCCTCACCAGTTTCACCTATTTTCTCGCGCTGTTTATCTAAAATTTGTGGTTTTCCAGCACATTAGCCGATGTTATTAGTAATAAACTGGAGCATCTGATCCGTCGTGGAAACGACTTTTGAGTTCATTTCATAAGCCCGCTGGGTGGTGATCATGTTCACCAATTCTTCAACAACCTCAACGTTGGACGACTCCACCATGCCCTGCTCCAGTGAACCCAGCCCGGCCAGACCCGGCTCGCCTTCAGCAGGATCGCCACTGGCGTTGGTTGCCTTGAACAGGTTGTTGCCCATAGCCTGCAAACCCTGCGGGTTGACGAAATTCACCAACGTGATCTGGCCCAGGTTAATCGGTGCTGCCTGGTCATCGGTTATGGCGGATACGGTGCCATCTTTGCCGACCGTTACCGTTGTGGCGTTCGCAGGCACATTGATGTTGGGCTGAAGTGCATAACCATCCGGTGTAACCACATCGCCGTCAGAGTTGAGCTGGAACTGGCCGTCCCGCGTATAGGCGGTCTGGCCATCCGGCAGCTCGATTTGCAGGAACCCACGGCCATTAACCGCCAAATCGAGAGGCTGCTCGGTAACCTGAAGGTTACCTTGACTAAATTGCTTTACGGTGCCGACCACCCGCACACCGGTGCCCAGTTGCAAACCCGAGGGCAGCTCAGAGTTCTGCGTGTTCAGCCCGCCAGGCTGTCGGTTGATCTGGTACAGCAGATCCTGAAATACCGCCCGATCCCGCTTGAAGCCCGTGGTATTTACGTTGGCAAGGTTGTTGGAGATGGTGGACATGTTGGTGTCCTGGGCACTGAGACCCGTCTTACTAACCCATAGAGCCGGATGCATAGTCTTTACTCCTTGCCGGTGTCTGGGCTGCGGCTAAAATTTGCCGCTTCTGGCCAGACTGGCGTTGTTTTCACGTTTTTATCAAAAGCTATCAGAGGTTCTGCAACAGCCGTGCCGCTGCTTCGGAATTCTCGTTTGCGGTGCTCATAACCTTCACCTGCATCTCGTACTGACGGGACAACTGAAGGTTGGAAATCATTTCTTCCACCGCATTAACGTTAGAACTTTCAAGAAAACCCGAGGCCACACGTAACGCAGCATCGGCCGGCTCTTCGCCATCAATCGCCTGATCGGCCTTGCGGTGGATAAAGCCGTCCACGCCTTTCTCAAGCGCCTCCTGCGGCGGATTGACAAGCTTCAGCCGGTCGACTTCCACCAGCTGATCCGGGGGGCCACCTGTGGGAACGATAGAGACAGTGCCGTCAGCACCGATCTGCACATTATCAAAGGGAGGCAACGCGACCGGGCCGCCATTGCCCAGCACCATCTCGCCACCAGCCAGACGCACCAGGCCGTTAACATCGATCTGCAGGCTGCCGGAGCGGGTAAAGACTTCTTCGCCGAGGCTGTTCTGAATAGCCAGCCAGCCATCGCCTTTTATGGCGACGTCCATTTTTCGACCGGTTTGCATCAGTGCTCCGGCCGAGAGATCGGTGCCAGGACGCTCAGCCATGGCGTAAGCACGGGTAGGATGATGCCCCCCAAACACGGGCATGCTCCGGGCCTGGGCAAAGTCTTTCTTGAAGCCTGTGGTGCTTACGTTGGCCAGGTTGTTGGCATGGGCACGCTGGGAAAGCATATTTTGCTTCGCACCAGACATACCGAGATAAAGTGCTTTGTCCATGGGAAAACTCCTGCCGGAATTTTGACTGTTTCCAGTGCTCTTTCAGACATTCTTGCAGGAGTCATGCCATATTCAGATCAAAGCCAATTTAGCGGAGGTTGATGATGGTCTGAGTGACCGCATCGGAGGTCTCAATTGTTTTCGCGTTCGCCTGATAATTGCGTTGGGCAATGATCAGGTTCACCAGTTCAGCAGAAAGATCCACGTTGGATTCCTCAACCGAGCTTGCTTTGATGCTTCCCAGTGTTCCGGTATCCGGCTGACCAATAATCGGCTGTCCTGACTCAAAGGTTTCAACCCAGCTGGTATCCCCTACCGGCGACAAACCGTTGGTGTTGTTGAATCCCGCTAGCGCAACTTGCCCCAAAGCCTTGGATTGGCCGTTGGTATAACGGGCGAACAGAGTCCCCTGCCCCGAAACATCAAGGCCAGACAATCGACCGGTGGTGTAGCCATTCTGGCGCTGATCATCAACACCAAACGCTGCGCCATACTGGGTGGTCTCTCCGAGATTCAGCACAAAGGCTGACGAGGTCGGCGGCTCCGGAATGGGTGTAACCACAGTGACGCCCGGTGCCGGAGGGCCATCAGCACCATTAGGCTGGCCGCTGTCATCCTTTGGAATCCAGTCGGTGATCAGAATTTCGCCGTTGGGGTTACCATCGATGGATTGCAGGGTACCGTCCTGATCAAACCTTGCTGTGAAAGGCGTCGTGTCAGTGCCGGCAACCATCTCCCCGTCGATCTGCAGATACACAGACCACTCACTAACCCCCACACCGTTTCCGGGTGACGGTTCTTTAACAAAGAACTGCGTCATCTCGTGGGAGTTGCCCAGGCTATCGAAGATCGACGTGGATGTGGCGTGATTATAAGTACGCTGATCCTGCGGGTTGAACTCATTGGTTATGCGGATGGGAGAATTGCTGTACGCATCCACAAAATCCGTGTCTGCGCCAAGGGCCGTCAGGCCGACAATCGTCCGGTCGCCAGTCACATTGATATCACCTGATACCGATACCGGCGTGCTGACCGATTCAGCTGGCACACCGTTACCATAACTGAACTGCACATCCTCACCCTGGTTGTGAATAACCCGCAGCACATCATTGCCAGTGCCGTCATCCACGACCGACGCCGAAATAGCGGTATCGCTGGAGCGATTGATGGCATCCCTGAGCCCCAGCAACGAGGTCGCGGTGCTGGTATCAAGCTGAAGCGGCGCATTATTGACACTGAGACTGAACGAAAAGCTACCCGCGGTCTGTGCCGCCGAAATATAGGCGTCTGTCAGTGGCAGAGCTGCCGGCACATTGGTATCTACGATCGGCACGGTTGTGGTCGCGGAAGCGCTCAGACCCGGCGCAGCGGTGATGATGTCTGCAGCCTCACGAGCCGTCGTCGCCGAACTCAAATCCACAGAGAAGTTTGGAGTTCCATCAGAATATGCAATGTCAAACTGTTCGCCGCTTATAGCGCTAAATGCCACCGGCCCCACGTCGCGCACCCGGGATTCGAGTACAGACTCTCGGGAATCCAGGTTCAGATCAGAGCGCAGATTGGTAGTACGACGCGGTGCCAGGTTATCGGTCGCAATTTCCAGGTCATCACGGATACCGGAGAGGTTACCGTCATCATCGGCGGTGTAACCCTGAACCCGCATGGACTGGCTATTCACCACAAAACCATCTTTATCAATAGTGAACTGCCCGGCCCGCGAGTATCGGGTTTCGCCGCCGTTGTTCAGAATAAAGAAACCATCGCCATTGATTGCCATGTCGAGGCCGCTGTCAGTAAAGCTGATATTGCCCTGACTGAAAGACTGCTTTACGTCCTGAACGTTTACGCCGTCACCAACCGGGCTGGAGCCTCCGCTCAGAAAGCCGCTGGCGTATAGATCACCAAACTGCACGCGACTACCTTTAAAACCAACGGTGCTGGCGTTGGCAATGTTGTTGCCGGTTACGTCCAGATCTACCGCTGCCGCCCGCAGGCCGCTGAGTCCTGTATTAAAAGCCATAATTCACCCCTGGTCTGACACCGGTATCAATTGATTTGTTTAACATCTGACAGCGCAATGGAACCCATGCCTGCCAGGTTCAGAGTAACGGACCCGCCCTTCCCAAGTGACACGCTGTCTACATTGGCGCTGACAAGAGTCGGAAGCTGCACGCTACCCTGCGGATAAGAGGCTTCAGCCACAATTTGATAAGGACCCGCCGGCAAGCTGTTGCCGTTACCATCCTTGCCATCCCAGCTGAACGCTTTAACGCCGGCCGAGCTGCTGCCGAGATCAATCTGGCGAACCAGTTCACCGTTCGCGCTCTGGATAGACAAGCGCACACCACCGGTGGATGCGGGCACCTCTATGTTGCCGGAAATTTCACCTTTAGCGCCGAGAATACCTACCTCAGAAG
This sequence comes from Marinobacter antarcticus, assembly GCF_900142385.1. NCBI lineage: Bacteria > Pseudomonadati > Pseudomonadota > Gammaproteobacteria > Pseudomonadales > Marinobacteraceae > Marinobacter > Marinobacter antarcticus. Next base: position 239,638 of record NZ_FRAQ01000002.1, on the reverse strand, counting down.
GTGCAAGAACCGTCTTGCCAACCATCGCAGAGGCCTGAAGCGCCTGAGTAGAGCGGAACTGCCCGACCACATCGTCAACGGTACCCGACAGCTTCTGCATTTCTTCCAGCGAGCTGAACTGCGCAAGTTGCGAGATAAACTCGCCGTTGTCCTGAGGCTCCAGCGGGTTCTGGTTTTTCAGCTGCGCCAGCATCAACTCCATAAACTCGTTCTTGCCGAGTTCGCCTTTGCCGCTGGCGCCATCCTGCTGCTGCGTTCTGTAACTACTCAGTACATCTGAGGCTTCGGTTGCGTTAACTATACTCATGGTTCAATCCTCGCCCCGTTACTGCTGACCAAGTGTCAGGATGCGCTGCATCATGGATTTGGCCGTGTTCATAATGTCTACGTTCATCTGAAAGCTTCTTGACGAAGACATCATGTCCGCCATTTCTTCCACCACATTCACATTGGGATAGAACACGTAGCCGTCTTCATTGGCTGCCGGGTGGTTGGGTTCGTAACGCATCTGCAGCTCGGCATCGCTTTCAACAATGCCCTCAACACGAACACCCGCGCCCGCATCCTCTCCACCCTGAACACCAAAGCCCTGCTGGTCGGGATTCAGCATCGACTGCTGAATCGCTGAGAAAACCGGCTTCCGGGCACGATAGGTCGTATCCGTACTGGAACTCGCCGTCTCCGCATTGGCAATGTTTGAAGCGGTCGTATTCAGCCTCAGCGATTGCGCGGTCATGCCAGAACCAGCGATATCAAAAATGTTGCCCAGTGACATTGTGCTTCTCCTTCCCTAATCGTGGAACTGCGGCTTACTGGCCTGTCAGGGCTTTCGTCAGGCCGGTAAATTTGCTGTTCAGAAACTGGAAGCTGGCCTGGTAATCCATCGCGTTACGCATGAACCGGGTCTGCTCTGCCTCAGCATCTACCGTGTTGCCATCAACTGAGGGCTGGCTTGGCACCCGGTACAGCAAATCCGAATCTCCGGCGCCTGCCGAGGTGTCCATGTGGCCTGGGTGGGTTTTCTCCATACCAAAGCCACTCATGTTGTCCTGGGCCCTCTGCATCATGGCCTGGAAGTCCATATCCCGGGCCTTGAAGCCCGGTGTATCGGCATTAGCCATATTATTCGCCAGAACTTCAGCACGCTTTACTCTGGCTTCCAGCGCGTACTGGTGAATGCCAAGAGCTTTATCAAAAGTGATCGCCATACAACCTCCGAAACCTTGTCACCGGCGGCTTAAGGCGTTGCCGGTTTCGCTATATGGCAGAACTAAAGCAATGCTAATGCCAGATTTCGGAACCCCTCTGAATCAGGGCTCTCTCAGCGGGTTACGGGAGAAAATCGGGGTAAGAAAGCGGGGGAAGGAGCGGCAAATCCAACGAAAGCGGCAAGCTGTTTCCCCCATTGGAATAGCGGGGGAAACAAACCTGTTCATCACGCTGGCCAGCGTTCGACAAACTCGGCCAGCTCTGGCCTGGGAACCGCAGGTTTGGCAGAAGACACAGTACCTGTGTAGAGAAAGCCGGTGATCGACTCTCCTTCATCAAGGCCAAGCCCTTCCTGAACCACCGGGTTATAGGCCATTTCACCTGTGCGCCACATAACCCCATAGCCGGCATCCTGCAACGCCAGCACCAGAAAGCTCATACTTGCTCCGGCTGAGAGCATTTGCTCAACCTCGGGCACTTTGTGATGTTTTTTCGGTGACGCAATTCCGACAATAATCATGGGAGCACGCTGCGCCTTATTGCGCATCTTCTCCAGCTTCTTCTCATCGCCCTTATCGGAGCACCCGGCGGCAAACAGCTCACCCAGAGCTAGCAAATCCTCACCTTCGATTACCAAATAACGCCATGGACGCAACAAAGCATGATCTGGCGCGCGGGATGCACAGGCAAAGGCGCGGTCAAGCGTTGATCCATCGGGAGCTGGCATATCCAGGCGTGGCTCAGATGCCCTGTTGAGCAAAAAGTCAGTGACTGAACTCATATCAATTTTTCCGCTAACTGAAGTTTGGCCAGGTATCACTCGAACACGACCAGTGAATTGTGGCTTCTACGTAATACTGCTAACCTTTAGTCGTATTCTTGGATAGCACTTTCAATCTGATTGTATTCGGCATAAAACAAATAAAATTATACGGTTCCAGCGCCATGAGTGATCAGCTTACATGATGAGTGCTCCGGCAGATCTGCGCAATGCCAGCACCAGCGCAGGAAAGTCTCTGGCTTCCGAGGTTCTCAACAGCCCGATAGCCATCCCTCCAATGCCTGACTATAACGGGCGCCTGCTTGCTTACACCGCTACGGCGGCCATTATTGTTGTGGGCGTTTTGCAGGGAGCATTCCAGCAATGGAACCTCTGGCTGGTTGCCGGCGCGCTGATCTGGCCCCATATTGCACACCAGCTTACCCGACGCACGTTTCTGAGAAATTCCCCCCGCATTCGCCAGAAAATGCTCACAGCAGACTGTGTTATTGGTGGCGGTTTCATAGGCTGCATTGGCCTGATTGCCATCCCATCGGCCTCGGTAGCATTGATGTTGATGTTCAGCGGCCTGATCATTGGCGGTATACGCCAGTGGCTGATTGGCTGTGCCTTTATGGCGGCCACCATCCTTGCTTTTTTCGCCATCGTGGGCCCTGCGGACTCCTTCCAGTCGCCACTGCTCACCAGCATGCTGGCCATTTTCTCCACGGGCCTTTACATCTGTGTTACAGCGTTTTACTCGCACCAGCAAGCCCGCGCTCTGATGCTGGCAAAAACCCAGATACAAAGCCAGCGCGAGCAATCCATTGCGCTCTCCCACAAGCTTTCAAAATACCTTTCACCTCAGGTATGGCAGTCCATCTTTACCGGGGAAAGAGACGTCCGTCTTGAAACCCAGCGCAAGAAGCTCGCCGTCTTCTTCTCTGATATAAAAGGCTTTACTGAACTTTCAGAAGAAATGGAGCCCGAAGCACTCACGGAGCTGCTCAACCACTACTTCAACGGCATGGCTGAAGTAGCCCTGAGGTACGGCGGCACCATCGACAAATTTGTGGGCGACTCGATCATGGTTTTCTTTGGTGACCCCACCAGCCGGGGCCAGCGGGAGGATGCCTTTGCCTGCGTGTCCATGGCCATTGATATGCGCAAGCACATGAAGATCATGCGGCAGAAGTGGCGCAGCCAGGGTATAAAAACCCCACTCGAGATCCGCATGGGCATCAGCACCGGCTACACCACCGTAGGGAACTTCGGGGCTGAAAACCGCATGGATTACACCATTATCGGTAAGGAGGTGAACCTCGCCAGCAGGCTGGAATCTCTTGCAGAGCCGGGGGAAATACTCGTTTCCTACGAGACCTTCTCTCTGATCAAAGATCGGATCATGTGCCGAGACAAAGGTGAGATCACCGTAAAAGGCTTTGGCAAACCCATACCTATTTATGAGGTTGTGGATTTCCGCAGAGATATGGGCCCGAACCGAAGCTTTATGGAACACGAGCACAGCGGCTTTGCCATGTACCTGGATTCCGACAAGATCACTGAACGAGAGCGCCGGAGCATTCTCAGCGCCCTGGAAGATGCCGCAGATCGCCTGCGGCAAGAAGAAGATTTAGCCAGGGACTGATTTATTGTCGAATCAACCTTGGACCAGCCTGCTCTTCCGGCTCCGTACTGCGCCAGGGGTTTATATCAAGACCACCACGGCGGGTGTAGCGGGCGCAGACTGTCAGGTTCTGCGGCTTACACCGGCGCAACAGGTCGGTGAACAGCGTCTCTACACAGTGCTCATGAAAATCCTGCTTCTGCCGGAAACTCACGATATACCGCAGTAATCCGGCCCGGTCGATGGCCGACCCAGTATAACTGATCAGCACCGTCCCCCAGTCCGGCTGGCCGGTCACCGGGCAGTTACTCTTCAGCAGGTGCGAGCAGAATTTTTCGGTAACCACGGGGCCGGTCGCAGAAAGTGACTCCGGGGCATAGTCGTACACCACATCTTCAACCGGCTCGTTATCAATCAGCTCATAGCCCGACGGGCGCCCGATGGCCGTACCGGAATCGTCCACACTCAGGAAGCGGACATTCACCGCCGCACCGCAAGCACTGGACAAATCCCCTGTGATAGCTTCAGCAACCTGATCAGCGGATGAGAACGCTGTCTGGTTCAGAGAGTTCAGGTAGAGCTTGAGTGACTTGGACTCAATAATCGACGGCGAGGCTGCCGGAAACCGGATTTCCGCCCAAGCCAAATCCGGAATCCCGCCGGGGCGCAGCCAGGAGATCTCCCAGGCTTGCCAGAGATCACCTCCGAACCAGGGCCAGCGACCGTCTTCAAGGCCGATGCGGCGACGGTTTTCCTCACGCGCTACCGGGAAAAGCAGAGCTGGATCGTAGCGATCCGGATAATCGCTGGCTTTGCCAAGCGGTGCATTATCAAGAGCCATAGTATTTCCTGAAAATAATCCTGAAAACAGTCCTGAAAGAAGAGCGCCCTGACATCAGCTGCGGATGCCCTTCCCTCGCGCCAGCAATTTAAGCGCAATGAAGGTAAGCACTGCTATGAACGCCAGAATCATACCAAGGGACACAAACGGGTTAACATCAGAAACACCGAGTATGCCGAACCGGAAGCCATTTACCATATACAGAATCGGGTTAACCATAGAAACGCCCTGCCAGAAATCCGGCAGCATATCGATGCTGTAAAACACCCCGCCAAGATACGTAAGCGGCGTCAGAACAAAGGTGGGCACAATGGAAACATCATCAAATTTGGTCGCCAGCAGTGCGTTAATAAAACCGCCCACCGCAAACAGTGCAGAGGTCAGAAATACAGTCACCACAACCATAGGCAGGCTATGAATCTGCAAGCGCGTAAACGCCAGCGACAAGAGGGTTACGATAACCCCTATTCCCAAGCCACGGGCCATGCCTCCGGTTACGTAACCAGCCAGTATTACCCAGTTAGGCACCGGCGATACCAGCAACTCTTCAACACTGCGCTGGAACTTCATGGAGAAAAACGACGACACCACGTTAGCGTAGGAGCTGGTAATAACCGCCATCATGATCAGCCCGGGCACGATGAACGACATATAGTCGAAACCGCCCATGTCGCCGATTCTGGAGCCAATCAGGTTCCCGAAAATTATAAAGTACAACGTCATGGTGACAGCCGGCGGCAGCAGCGTCTGCGGCCAGATGCGGGTAAACCGTCGAATTTCCCGCTGCACAATCGTGCTGTAAGCGGTGAACAGAGCCTGAGCATTCATGTTCTGCCCTCCGTTGTCGCTTCGGCTTCGGCAGAGGGTGCGTTGTGCTCAACCATGCGAATAAACAACTCTTCCAGCCGATTTGCTTTAGTGCGCATACTGACTACTTTTATCCCTTGCCGTTCCAACTGTATGAACACGTCGTTGAGCGCCTGCCCTTTGTGCACATCCACTTCAATTGCGCCCTCGCCGTCGAGCCTGCAGGAAAAGCCTTCCAGTTCCGGCGCTTTGTCCGGCGTTGTCTCCGCATCCAGCAGAAACGTCTCGAGGCTAAGCTGCTGCAGCAATTCCCGTTTGCTGGTATTCCGGATAATCCGGCCGCGATCAATAATGGCGATGTTCCGGCACAGGGCTTCCGCTTCTTCAAGATAATGGGTAGTCAGAATAATAGTGGTGCCCTGCCGGTTCATTTCCTCGAGAAACGACCACATGGATCGCCTCAGCTCAATATCTACGCCGGCAGTAGGCTCATCCAGAATCAACAGTTTCGGTTCATGCACCAAGGCGCGGGCAATCATCAGCCTTCGCTTCATGCCACCAGAGAGCATTCGTGCCGGCGTATTGCGCTTATCCCAGAGCCCGAGTTTCTTCAGGTACTTCTCAGCAGATACGGCTGCTTTTTTCAGGGGAATCCCGTAATACCCAGCCTGAATGGTGACAATATCAAACACCTTCTCAAACTGGTTGAAGTTGAACTCTTGGGGCACAACACCCAAATGGAGTTTGGCATCAGAGAGATGGGTATCGATGTCGTAGCCGAACACTTTCACCTTGCCAGCGGTTTTAGTCACCAAGGAACACACGATGCCCAGAGTGGTAGATTTGCCGGCGCCGTTCGGGCCCAGCAATGCAAAGAAATCTCCCTGCGCCACGTGAAGGTCGATTCCCTTGAGAGCTTCAAAGCCACTGCCGTAGGTTTTGGTAAGCCCCTCAATTTCCAGCGCATTGGTCATAACAGGTTCCGATTCTAAAAAGCGATATTCAAGAGACACTCATTTATTGAGGCGCGTCAGGCTTTTTCAAGGCTGAAGCGCACACGCTCAAGCGCCGCGAAATCCACGAGCTGCGACAGGTATCCCGATATAGCCAGTGGCGGCTCCCTATAATGCGGTTACAACAACTGGATGCAGCGCTGCCCAACCGAAGACGATATCAACAATGCGCCCGAACGCCCCGTAAATGAGGACGACTGGGATCCGGATGTTGAGTACAAGCAGGAATTACGCGCAAAAAGGCAGCGAATTATTGAAGCCACCCGCTCCATGGAGAAAGTCGATACTGAAGATGCACGGCTCTATCTGACGCGGGAACTGAAAACCATCTCCACCATCATTGGAAACCGCTTCTATCTGGATAACCACATAGCCAGACACCCGGCGACCGATACGAGCATCAAACAGGTAAACATACGGCGAATCGGCGGAGGCATTGATCTTTCGAGCGTAGAGGCCATCACGACCCGCTCACAGGACGTGGTTTTGCACTCCTATAGCTGGCAGACGGCAGAAGTATACTACTACGTGGCCGGTCCGGCCGGTACGGAAAAATCTTCGGGTTGTTATTACCGACTGATCAGCCGGGCAAAGCTCCAGCGCGACTCAGCGCCGGCCCCATCGTAACCAGCAGGATCCAGGCCCTCGGTACCGTGCACAAGGCATTCCTTGATGGCGAGTATTTCTGTAGCTGTGCGGCTTTCGTTGTACTTCGCAAGATCAACAACCTTGGCGGTTTTCAACGGCGCATGATAGCGGTCCGTCATAACCATAACGCGCGGCCAGAGCCGGCGTTCGGCGGAGTGAGAAACCACAATTCCGCGCTGGCCGTCTGTCAATTCAACCAGGCTACCCGTTGGGTAAATGCCAATAGCCTGAATAAAACTCTCGACCAGGTCATCCTGAAACTCAATGTTCCGCATATCGTAGAGCAGAGCCACGGCTTTTGCCGGTGTCATAGGCTCAGCAAGGCTTTCCCTGGGCCCGATAAGAGATTCAAAGAACTCTGCAAGCCCGGCAATTTTGGCCAGTAGGGGGATCCTGTCTCCGCGAATACCTTCAGGAAAGCCCGAACCGTTATGTCGCTCACGATGACCCTGCACGACACTCAGAACCGCCCGCGAAAGACCACTCTCCTCAAGAATTGTCATACCCTCATCAACATAGGTACGGTAAAGCGCATATTCTTCCGGGCTCAACTGCCCTTCCCGGCTGAGCAATTCAGCGGACAATCTGGTTTTACCAACCTGGGATAACAGGCAGCCCAGGCCAAGGTGGTTCAGCAAGCCTTCATTCAACCCCAGCTCACGCCCGCAAACGAGCGCCCAGACCGACGTATTCAGGGCATGCCGGTAAACATGATCATCATGTTGCCGGATACGACTAAGCCAGAGCAACGCATCCGGTTGCCGGATCACGCTATGCACCATTTTATTGACGATCACAGCAACCGGCCGAAGATCACGAATATCCTGCGTGGTAAAGGTGTCGTACAAACGGTCAAGCGCATCGCCGGCATCTTCCAGCAGATGTTTCGAGGTCTTCACTTCCCGCTTCAGAGTGGTGACGGGCTGATAGGTTACAGGCTCCCGTATACTCAGCGGAGGAAGGTGGAGCTCTTCACGGCCCTCCCCCCTGTGCCGGCTTTGTGTTCCGAACGCGGGGCGGGAAACTTTGGTGAGCTCAACGGAATCACGGGTTTCTGCAACGTCGATAGAGACCCACTTGCAGTGGGATAGCAAAGCACGGATGTCATCCTGGGAGCGGATGTGAAAGCCCTGAATGGGGAATGGCGTCTGATGCCACGGCCGATCAAGATCGGACACAAACATGCCAACCTCCAGATCATGTACCGCAATTTTCCTCTGACAAGCGCCCACGCTTCACTCCTGAACGTACATTTTCGATGACTACCATTCTTCAATGGCTGGCTGGAATAGTCCATTACAATTTGGTATTCCAAGGTAACGACAACAAGACAATTCGTAACGATAATCGTCAGCCCGAAACAATTTGTAGCAACGTGACGGGCATCACAGGGCCAGAACAAACAGCATCACTCTTAATCAGTCTATACCACACGCTGAGCGGTCGAATTGTGGCGGGCGGGCTTCCATAGCACCGCGAAGCGTCTTGCGCGTGTATATTGTGTAAGGCACCGCCTCACCTCCCGGAGCCCGGCGGTCAAGACCAATCACACCACAGCCGCGAATACCCTGAGCACAACTCGCTGCTTCGGTTCAGTTAACACTCTCGCCAAACTGTAAACCGAAGCCATCAATGGTTTTGCGGACAACAACCATATCCAGTTCCGGCGCCGGCACAGGCAACCCCTGCACCTGAACCTTCACCTTATCCCCCAGTTCGGGAGCGAATGGCTCATTATCCACCACAATGAAAACACCACCATCTGATATGTCCCGGGTCGAGAACACAAACTCACCCAGTTGTTCGTGGCACACTTTTACCTTGGCACTCATCGCTGTGCGACAGTACTCCCTGCGATCATCTACGGCCATCTTCGACGTTCCACGGCTTTAATACGGTACATTGCGGATATCGTATGTTCCTGCGAATTATATCTTTTATAGAACAATACGGAGAATAACACCATTCTAAAGGAATTATTCCCCACCGATTATTCCATAGCATTATTGACTTCATGCGTAATACAAATGAGAATGGTTGGCGTTTTTAGGCGCCTGTGACTCTCATCCCAGACGCGAACCCGATCAGCATTTCTTAAGGATGGCATAATGCGCATGAAACTGGCCGCAACGGCGGCAATCGCCCTTACCGCTCTTCCCCTGGCAGCCTCCGCAGACGGCGAAGTCAACATCTACTCTTATCGTCAGGCGTACCTTCTTGAGCCACTTCTGAATGCTTTTGAAAAAGAAACCGGTATCAAGAGCAACGTCGTATTCGCCAAACAAGGCCTGGCGGAGCGCCTGGAGCGGGAAGGACGTAACAGCCCGGCAGATGTTGTGATGACTGTCGACATCTCCCGCCTCAATGAACTGGTCGAGCGTGACCTGGTTCAAGACGTCGACAACGATGTGCTGGAAAAGAACATCCCGGAAAACCTGCGCCATCCGGATGGCAAATGGTTTGCCCTCACGACCCGTGCCCGTTTGATATACACTTCTAAAGAGCGCGTTAAAGAAGGAGAAATCACAACCTACGAGCAGCTGGCCGACGACAAGTGGGACAACCGCATCTGTACCCGCAGCGGCAAGCACCCGTACAACATTGCCCTGATTTCATCGATGATCGCGCATCACGGTGAAGCCGAAACAGAAACCTGGCTGAATGGCGTCAAAGATAACCTGGCCCGCAGGCCCCAGGGCGGCGACCGCGACCAGATCAAAGCGATTGCAGAAGGTGTGTGTGACGTATCGATCGGCAACAGTTACTACTACGGCAACATGCTGCAAGACGAAAACCAGCGCCCGGCCGCAGAAGCTGTTCGCTTGGTATTCCCGAATGCCGATGGCCGTGGAACCCACATCAACATCAGTGGTATTTCCCTGACCAAAAGCGCACCGAACCGGGATAACGCAGTAAAGTTGATGGAATTCCTGTCATCCCCGGAAGCTCAGGGCATCTACGCTACAGCTAACACCGAATACCCGGCCAACCCGAACGTAAAGCCCACCGGGCTGGTTGCAGAATGGGGTGAGATCCAGCCGGACAGCCTTTCTCTGCAAACTATCGCAGAAAACCGTAACGCGGCAGTCAAACTGGTTGACCGCGTAGACTACGACGGCGAATAAACGGTTCGGTAAGGGCAGCGACGCTGCCCTTACCTTCACTTTCAATCGACCCCGCAAATGATTCCAGTCATTGCAGCGGCTATTTGAGCTGATTACAATCGACAGCCTTCGATACTTGTCTAGCCAATCAATGTCAGTAACAGGAACCCTATGAGCGAGGCCGCGTCCAGCGTTAACCCCGGGCTTGCCCAGCCCCTGCTGGCAAAGCGCACCTCAAGCCGCTGGCTGTTCAGCGCTATTCTCACCACAGCCATCGTCGCTCTGCCTGTTCTGTCGGTCATTTTTCTGGCCTTCTTCCCGGAAGAAAATATCTGGCCACACCTGATAGATACCACACTGCCCCGTTATCTCGTCACCACCCTGAAACTCATGACGGGTGTTGGCGCTATTACCCTGGTCATCGGCCTCTCGACCGCCTGGGCCGTAACCATGTGCGAGTTCCCCGGCCGCAAGTTCTTTGAATGGGCCATGCTGTTGCCTTTCGCTGTGCCGGCTTATGTAATTGCCTATATTTACACCAGCCTTCTGGACTATGCCGGCCCGGTTCAGGGCGCCCTCCGGGACTGGTTTGGCTGGGCCAACGCTGCGGATTACTGGTTCCCCCAAATCCGCAGCCTGGAAGGTGCCACGCTGATGCTCGGCCTGGTGCTCTACCCCTATGTTTATCTTCTCGCCAGGGCCGCATTTCTCGATCAGTCGCCTTCCCTTTTTGCGGTCAGCCGCAGTCTTGGCCACTCAGCACTGAGTACGTTTTTCAAAGTCGTTCTGCCCATCGCCCGCCCGGCCGTTGCGGTTGGTCTTTCACTGGTGCTGATGGAAACCCTGAACGATTTTGGCACCGTCGATTTCTTTGCGGTGCAGACCCTCACCGCTGGCCTGTTTGATACCTGGATGAACCTCGGCAACCTGGGTGGTGCTGCGCAGATAGCCACAACCATGCTCGTATTTGTTGTTATTCTGGTCACCCTTGAGCGCTACTCCCGACGCCGGCAACAACAGTTCGCCGCCAGGGATAACCGCGACCCGATCCGTCGCTTTACCATGTCATTTCCCCGGCAACTGATCTGTGTTGCCGTTTGCGCTGTCCCGGTGGTGTTTGGTTTTATTATCCCCGGAGTGACCCTTGGCGTTTACGCCTGGGAGTATTTTGATGAGAGCTGGAACCCGGTGTTTGTGCGCAACACGCTTAACAGCCTGTTTCTTTCAGGAACAGCGGCACTGACTACTCTTTTGATCGGCACCACCCTTGCCTACAGCCGCAGGCTTCACAACACGCAAGGCATGAAGGTACTCATGCGCCTTTCAAGCCTGGGGTATGCCATGCCGGGTGCCGTACTTGCAGTTGGTGTGATTGTGCCTTTTGCAGGTTTTGATAACTGGCTGGACAGCCTGATGAGAGACACCTTCAACGTCAGCACCGGCCTGCTACTTAGCGGATCGGCCTTCGCCATCGTTTTTGCCTATACGGTCAGGTTCCTGGCGGTCTCTGCCGGTAGCGTAGAAAGTGCGCTACAGAAGATTACCCCGAGTATGGATATGGCATCCCGGTCACTGGGCAACAGCCCGGGTAGAACACTCGTGAAGGTACACCTTCCCATGCTTCGCGGCACATTGATTACCGCTGCACTGGTGGTTTTCGTGGACTGTATGAAAGAGTTACCGGCCACGCTGATACTCCGACCGTTCAACTTTGAAACCCTGGCCACCTACGTGTACCAGTTTGCCTCCGATGAGCGCCTGTATCACAGTGCCCTGCCGGCCCTGATTATTGTATTGGCCGGTATTATCCCCATCATTCTGATGAGCCGGTCAATTTCCAACACCCGCTCTATGACCTGATCTAGTCCTCGTCTCGGGGCTGGGGCATTATCCTTGAGCGGGCATCCTGAACCACAAACCGACCCTGAAACACAGCAACCGGATCACCCTGCGGCAGACTGTTAGGCGGGCCGCAGAACACTTCAGTGGTCAGATCCAGTCGCCCCTTGCCGTGCCTTGCCAGGCTCTTTCTGAAACGTTCAGGGATTTCATCCCCCGGAAGCCGGCAGATGGCATAAAAATCCGAACTCACCGGCTCAAGATAATCAATGCTGCCGGTCTGCACCACCACACTGCCTTTCAGCCCAAGATCTGCGAGTGCAAGCTCCGTGAGCCCCCAGGCCGCCGTTACAGCAACCGAGTACACACTGCCACCAAAACCGGTGCCCTGATGATTGCGATTTGGCTCAAGCGGTGCACTCAGAAGCAAGGCGCTGCCGTCCCACGAGTGCAATTCAATTCCCAGAGCGCGGGAAAGCGGAATTTCCTCGTGAATGCGCCTCTGGAATGCGGAAAGCTGAGTCATAAACTCCTCCTGATATGTACTAATTCTAGGCGCACTATCCGTTTTTCCCTATGCGACCAACGTCGGTTCCGAAACGAATCAGGCCCGGCTGCGCCGGGCCTGATTCGAACAAAAACAGGTTGTGCGTTACTGCCAGATCACCTTCTGGCGCTTTGCATACCAATCGTTCACCTTGCTTTCGTAAGCGTCTTCCACCACGTTTCGTTTGAGCTTCATCGTCGGGGTCAGAAAACTGTTCCCGATCGACCACTCATCACTGACGATTGTAACAAAGGCCAGTTGTTCGTGGGGGTCTACCGTCTTGTTCACGTTAACCACAAGTTCAGCAAAACTCGCCTCAAGCTCCTTGCGGAAACCCTCGTCAGTCAGCTTCGGCCGGATTCCCTCAGCCAGCTGAATGATGGCGAAGGGCTGGGTCTGGTTGGCCCCGGAAACACACACCATCTCGATCGACTGATGCGCCATCAGACGGTTCTCAATCGGCGCAGGCGCAATGTACTTGCCCTTGCTGGTTTTGAAAATCTCCTTCATCCTGCCTGTAATCTTCAGGCGACCCAGTTCATCGATTTCGCCTATGTCGCCGGTTCTCAGGAAACCATCATCGGTAAAGGTTTCACGGGTTTTCTCTTCATCCTTGTAGTAACCCATCATGGTGGCCGGGCTCTTGACCAGGATCTCGCCCTCAGGGCTGATTTTCGTTTCCACACCCGGCATGGACTCACCCACATAACCGGTACGAGAACGCCCCGGCTTGTTGATGTGAGAATAGGCAAAATTCTCAGACATGCCGTAGCCTTCAAGCAATTCCAGACCAAGGTTGCGATACCAGTCCAGCACATCGCCGGCGAGCGGAGCCGAACCGCTGCCAGCCAACTTGGCTTTATCCAGCCCGAGCCCCTTGAGAATCTTTTTCTTGATCAGCTTGTTCACCACCGGAATCTTCAGCAGCTTATCCAGTTTCTTTTGCGGCAGCTTATGGAGAACACCCTGCTGGAATTTAACCCACAATCTGGGTACCGAAAGGAATAAGGTTGGCTGTGCGCGTTTCATATCCTCAACAAAGGTGTCGAGGGATTCCGCGAAAAAGAGCTGATAGCCCGCATACAGTGAAGCCAGTTCAACAAACGTTCGCTCAAATACGTGCGCCAGCGGCAGATAGGACAACATGCGTTCATTGGAGCCGACTTGCAGAACCTTAAGACCACCGTCGGCGGCAAACGCCATATTACGGAAGCTGAGCATGACGCCTTTCGGCTTGCCGGTGCTGCCCGAGGTGTAAACAATCGTCGCCAGCTCGTCAGCATCACGCTGAACGTTCTCCTCCAAAGGCGGATACTTGGCAACAATATCGTCCCAGGTTTCAAAATCGTTGGACGGGCTCAGCGGATAGGAAATGCAACGGACTGATTCCGGTACGCCCGACTTCATCATGTCCCAGTCGTCCAGTTTGCCCACAAACAGAACATCACACTCAGCGTGGTTCAGCACGTAGTTAACTGTATCGGCATTCAACGTCGGGTATAAAGGCACAGAAATGTGCCCAGCCATCCAGATCGCCCAATCGGTCATTATCCAATGCGCGCAGTTCTTGGATATCAGGCCGATACGGCTTTTGTCAGCGAGATTCAGTGACTTGAGGTACGACGCCATACGACGGGCCTCGTCAACAGCCCTGCCCCATGTGTACTCCACCACCTTGCCATCGCCGATGGGCTGCGTCATATACAGCGAGTTCGCCTTAGCGCCCTCCCAGTGATAAACCATATCCAGGGGAAGTTTGTTTGTTGTGTCCATGGATCTTCCTTGCTTACGTTATTTGATTTATGCACACAGTATTAAGACTTTAGTAGGGTATTTCAACACATTATGATGCGTCAAAGCGTGACTCACGCTGAGAGAGCAAAAACTCTCTCCGGGAATATCCGATCAGGCCAACCTCGCGTTAACATGCGCTACCACCAAGGTGGCGGGGCTGTGATAAACTCCCGCATCTTGTTACTGCAACTACCGCAACAGACCTCGGAGATGGGCATATGGCCAAGAAAATCCTGCGCACCCTGTTGGGCGCGTCATTAATCGCAATGGCAAGTCTTTCACAAGCTGCAGAGCCACGTGTTGTCGCTATTACACAGATTGTTGAACACCCGGCGCTGGATGCTGTTTATCAGGGTATAAAAGATGAGCTGGCAGAACGGGGCTACAAAGAAGGTGACAACCTGACGGTCATGCATGAGAGCGCTCAGGGGAATTCCGCCATTGCATCCCAGATTGCCCGCAAATTTATCGGTGATAGTCCCGACGTAATTGTTGCCATCGCTACACCTTCTGCACAGACAGTTGCCGCTGCCGCCCGCAACATCCCCGTGGTGTTTGCTGCCGTAACGGACCCGGTTGGCGCAAAACTGGTGAAGAATGCCGAGGCACCGGGCGCGAACATTACCGGCGTAAGCGATATGCTGCCCATCGACAGGCACCTGGATATGCTGCTGCGCATCGTTCCGGATGCCAAGCGCATTGGCACCGTCTATAACCCCGGTGAAGCCAACGCAGTATCACTGATCGAACTGCTTGATGAGCGCCTGCAAGCCCGTGGCCTGACACTGGTTAAAGGTGCCGCCACCAAAACCTCCGAAGTGCTGGGCGCAGCCCGCTCCCTGGTGGGTAAGGTAGATGCCATTTACCTGACAACCGACAACACGGTTATCAGCGCTGCCGAAGCGGTCATTTCTGTGGGCGAACGAGCCAAGATACCGGTATTTGCAGCTGACACGGCTACGGTTGCCCGTGGCGCCGTTGCCGCGATGGGTTTTGATTACTACGATCACGGCCGCCAGGCCGGCGTAATGGTTGCACGCATCCTCGAAGGCGAGAAGCCGGGCGACATGGCAGTAGAGACCATGGAAAAGCTCAGCCTGTTCGTAAACCCGGAAGCGGGCGAACGCATGGGTATCACCCTGTCGGATGAAATAATCGCCGAAGCCGCCGAAGTCGTAAAAAGCGGCAAGTAACGCCCGACCTACACGGGCGGACTCTCTATAAAGAGCCCGCCCGTTCTTATTTCACAGTGAATCTTACCCATGCTCAGTGATATTGCACTTTACGGCGCAATTGAAACCGGCCTTATTTACGGCCTGGTTGCATTCGCTATTTACCTTTCTTTTCGCGTACTCGATTTCCCCGATCTGACCGTTGACGGCAGCTTCCCGCTGGGCGCTGCCGTTGCCGCCGTGCTCATTGTTGATGGCTGGGACCCCTGGCTGGCAACAGGCTGCGCCGTGGTCGCCGGCATGGCTGCCGGTGCTGTAACCGCCATCCTTAACGTAAAGCTGAAGATTCTGAACTTGCTGGCTTCCATCCTCACGATGATCGCCCTGTATTCAGTCAATCTCCGGGTGATGGGCCGACCCAACATAGCCCTGCTTGGCGAAGATACGATACTCACACCCTGGTATTCACTGGATCTTCCCTATCACCAGGTACCAGTATTGCTGTTTGTGATTGTGATCTTCGTCGCCCTGATACTGCTCTGGCGCTTCATGAAATCTGAAACCGGCCTCGCCATGCGCGCCACCGGAGCCAACCCTCGCATGGCACGTGCCCAGGGCATTGCCACCGGCGCCATGATCATCCTTGGCGTAGCGGTATCCAATGGCCTGGTTGGCCTCGCTGGCGCACTCTTTGCGCAGAGCCAGGGCGCAGCAGATGTCACCATGGGTGTTGGCGTTATTGTTATCGGCCTGGCCTCACTGATTGGTGGTGAGGCAGTGATCACACCATCAACAGTTGTTCGTGCCCTGATCGCCTGTGTGGTTGGCGCCATTATTTACCGCTTGGCCATAGCCTTGGCATTGAACGCAGATTTTCTCGGCCTGCAAGCACAGGATCTGAACCTGATAACCGCCGTTCTGGTCACCCTGGCAATTGTATTGCCCGGCATCCGCAGTTCCGTGGTTAGCAAATTCACCCGCAAGAAAGCCTGAGGAGGCAATATGATCAGTGCAACCGATCTCCAGCTTACCTTTGGTAAAGGCACTCCGCTGGAAAACCCCGCTCTCCGGGGCATGAGCCTCACCGTTAATCAGGGCGAGTTTGTTACCGTGATTGGCAGCAACGGTGCCGGCAAGTCCACATTCCTGAACGCCCTGGCGGGTGAGGTTCTGGTTGATAGCGGCACTATTGTTGTCGACAACCTCAACGTTACCAAGCTGCCCACCCACAAACGGGCAGGCCGCGTGGCACGGGTATTTCAGGACCCGCTGGCTGGCACCTGTGAAGGCCTGAGCATCGAGGAGAACCTTTCGCTCGCCATCAAACGCGGCCAGCATCGCAGCCTGGGCACGGCCGTAAAAAAACAGTACATGGAACAGTTCCGGGAAAGCCTCTCCTCCCTGAATCTAGGGCTTGAAAACCGCCTCGGCGATAAAATGGGCTTACTCTCCGGCGGCCAGCGCCAGGCAGTCAGCCTGCTGATGGCGAGCCTTACCCCATCTGCCATTATGCTGCTGGATGAACACACCGCAGCTCTGGACCCCAAAACCGGTGCTTTCGTGCTGGCGCTCACCACCAAAATCATCGAAGAGCAAAAACTGACGGCCCTGATGGTCACCCACAGCATGAAACAGGCGCTGGAAGTTGGCAGCCGAACAGTAATGCTGCACCAGGGGCAGGTGGTGTTTGATATTGCAGGCAAGGATCGCGAAGGCCTGGAAGTGAAGGATCTTCTGGAGTTGTTTGAAACCCAGCGCGGGCTTTCAGTGGACGACGACAGCCTTCTATTGGGCTAACAAAAAGGCAGGATGCTCTCCTGCCTTCCCCACTCCCGGCAGCTAAAGATTGATATGGAATGGCCGATAAGAAAATTATCCGCTTTACCGAACAGCCATGGAGCAGTGACTCAAAGCGGTTTCCCTCTGAAAAATAAATAAATATTACAGAGAACTGTTGAATATGGGCCCTCATCAAAACAAAACACTCCGTATCCGTTTTTTAGTATTAACCGTCCTGTTAGCCGCCGTTGTCGTGATTGAGAGCGGCGCAATCATCATGGGCAACATGGCCATTGGGAACCAATCCGCCGAGCTCGCTGAAAACAAAATCCCTGTTCTCAACAAAGCCCATGAGTTAAAGCTTTCGGTGGTTCAGGTACAGCAGTGGCTGACCGACATCAGCGCCACGCGCGGTCGTGACGGATTAAATGACGGTTTTGATGAGGCTGCGAATAACGCCGAAAAATTCAGAACACTGATCGATGATCTCATCGTGCTTGATAGTGAGCATGCGAAGCGTTATCAGGCGATGCTGCCGGTTTTTAATGCCTATTATGACGTAGGGAAACAGATGGCCCAGACCTATATTGACGAGGGCCCGTCCGGCGGAAACCAGATGATGGCGCAATTTGATGAAGTCGCCGCAAAAATGTCGACGGAGGTCGATAGTTTTCTTGAAACGGTTGATCAGGAGACAGTCGCTGCCCTGTCGAACCAGCAGATGTCGGCCGCATCAACCGGGCGCACTATCGTTATAGGTTCCATCATCGTGCTGCTTGGCGTTGGTCTGGTCTACCTGCTCGTATCCCGGGTATTGGCCTGTCTGCCCAAGGTTATGGTCGAGTTGCAGCGGGTGGCCGAAGGCGACCTTACCTCCTCCATCGAGGTGACCCGCCGGGATGAAATCGGTGACCTGATGCGAGGTTTGCAATCCATGCAGCAACGGCTGCTTGAAATGATTTCACAGATCAATGCCACAACTACCCAGCTCTCCACAGCGGCGGAAGAGGTATCGACGGTAACAGCACAAACTAGCGCCAATATTCAGCAGCAGCAGTCCGAAACCGACCAGTTGGCAACGGCGATGAACGAAATGAGTGCCACAGTAAGGGAAGTTGCTGAGAGTGTTGGCAATACATCCACGGCTGCAAACGGCACAAATGCCGAGGCTGAAAAAGGCCGCAGGGTTATGGAGCAGGCGGTACAGGAAATCCAGCAACTGGCTGTGCAGATTGAAAGAGCCTCGGAAGTCATGGGCCAAGTTGAACGCGACAGCGACAACATAAACACCGTGCTGGATGTGATTAAAAGCATCGCAGAACAGACCAACCTGCTCGCGTTAAATGCGGCAATCGAGGCAGCCCGCGCTGGTGATCAGGGCCGCGGGTTCGCTGTAGTGGCAGACGAGGTGAGAACTCTGGCTGGTCGCACTCAGGCCTCTACCGCCGAGATCAACCAGATCATAGAAAAGCTTCAGACAGGTTCGCGCAATGCGGCACAGGCAATGAGCCAGAGCCGGGAGCAGGCCAAATCAGTAGTTGATCAGTCTTCTCTGGCGAGTTCTTCGTTGACGACCATTGTGGAATCGGTGTCACAAATCGATCAAATGAGCAGCCAGATCGCAACGGCGGCAGAGGAACAGAGCACGGTGGCTGAAGATATGAATCGTAATCTGGTCCGGCTCAGCGACATGGGGAAACAGAACGCCTCGGGTGCCCATCAAACGTCCCAGGCAGGCCAGGAACTGGCGCGCATGGCCTCTTCGCTGCAAGGGTTGATCGGGCAGTTCCGAGTGAAACAGTAGGAACGGTCTAACCGGCACTCAAAACCCGGCCACCATGGGTCGGGTTTTGTATGATTTACGATCACAACATATAGTTATTTTCACATTCCCACCCCAAGCCTCGGATTATTCGGAAAATTCCTTCTTGCAAGCCATTTTCCATTGATTTTCTTTGCCAGAAACCTCTTATCAATAGTTCCACTTAAATTCACAAAACACTATATCCTGTTATACTCATCGAAAATAAGCCCATATATAGTGTTTCGCAGGCAGCGATACAAAAGCAAAATCAACAGTACCTACACAGGTTTTGCAACGTTTTACAGGGAAAAGGCACCGCCAAAAAGGTGCCATCGACAACCGATTTACTTGAAGATTGAGGGTGGCAATGAACGCTAAGGCAGAAGCAGTGGTTACATCGATTCCGATGCAGGACACTTCGCTTGATATCTGGACCAGCAAATATCAGCTCAAAACCAAAACCGGCGAAGCCGTCGACAAGGACATCAACGCCACCTATCACCGCGTTGCCGTTGCCCTGTCGCAAGTCGAGAACAAAGATGTGCGCGCCGAGCACATGAAAAACTTCGCCTGGGCCCTCAAGAACGGTGCCATTCCGGCCGGCCGGATTACCTCCAACGCCGGTGCCGAAGCGCACAAGCCTGCAACCTCTACCATCAACTGCACCGTGTCCGGTTCCGTTCAGGATTCCATGAACGACATCCTGGAGAAAAACCACGAAGCAGGCCTCACCCTCAAGGCTGGCTGTGGTATCGGTTACGAGTTCTCTACCCTGCGCCCGAAAGGTGCCTACGTAGCCGGCGCCGGTGCGACCACATCCGGCCCGTTGTCCTTCATGGATATCTTCGACCGCATGTGTTTTACCGTGTCTTCAGCCGGTGGCCGCCGCGGTGCCCAGATGGCCACCTTTGATGTTCACCACCCGGATGTTATCGATTTCATCCAGGCCAAGCGTGAAGACGGCCGCCTGCGCCAGTTCAACCTCTCACTGCTGATCACCGAAGACTTCATTGAAGCCGTTCGTAACGACAGCGACTGGAACCTCTCCTTCCCGGTGACCAAGAAAGAAGCAGAAGAAGAAGGCCTGGATCTGGCCGATCCCAGCCAATTCGTGTATCGCGACTTCCCGATACTGAAAGGCTATGTGGTTAACGAAGAAGGCAAGGTGGCGTGCCGTATCTACCGCACCCTGAAAGCCCAGTTCATCTGGGACACCATCATGACCTCCACCTACGATTACGCAGAGCCCGGCTTCATCCTGATCGACAAGGTCAATCAGATGAACAACAACTGGTTCTGTGAAGACATCCGCGCCACCAATCCCTGTGGCGAGCAGCCCCTGCCCCCTTACGGCAGCTGCCTGCTGGGCTCTGTGAACCTGACCAAGTTTGTGGACTACCCGTTCACCGACAAAGCCAGCTTCAACTATGAAAAGTACCGCAAGGTTGTGGGCATTTTTACCCGCATGCTGGACAACGTAGTAGAAATCAACGGCCTGCCCCTGGCTGAACAACGCCACGAAATTACCTACAAGCGCCGCCACGGCATGGGCATTCTGGGCCTGGGCTCAACCCTCGCCATGCTGCGCATGCCTTACGGTTCAGAGGACTCCGTGCAGTTCACGGAAGACGTTGTACGCGAAATGGCTGTAGAAGGCTGGCGCCAGTCGCTGACCCTGGCCGAAGAGAAAGGCGTTGCGCCGATCATGAACGACGAGTTCGAAATTACCCCGAAAATGATGGGTAAATGCCCGCAGCTGTCAAAAGACGGCTACAAGCTCGGCGATAGACTCACAGGCCGCGTACTGCACGCCAAATACAGCCGCTACATGCAGGAAATTGCCAAGGTTGACCCCAAGCTGGTTGAACAGCTGGCAGAGAAAGGTGGCCGCTTTACCCACCACACCTCTATTGCACCGACCGGCACCATCAGCCTGTCGCTGGCCAACAACGCCAGTAACGGCATAGAGCCAAGCTTCTCGCACCACTATGCCCGTAACGTGATCCGCGAAGGCCGTAAGACCAAAGAAAAAGTCGACGTGTTCTCCTTCGAGCTGCTGGCCTATCGCCACCTGGTTAACCCCGGTGCCATGCCCTTCTCCGAAGAAGAAGACAAAAAGCTGCCCAGCTACTTCACCACCTCCGATGACGTAAGCCCGGCGCAGCACGTAGACATCCAGGCCGCTGCGCAGAAGTGGGTAGATTCTTCGATTTCCAAAACCGCGAACGTACCAACCGATTTCGAATATAAAGAATTCAAGAACATCTACCTCTACGCCTACGACATGGGCCTGAAAGGCTGCACCACCTTCCGCTTTAACCCGGAAGCCTTCCAGGGCGTACTGGTAAAAGAGAAAGACCTTGAAAACACCCTCTACGAGTTCACCCTCGACGACGGCAGCAAGGTGAACCTGAAGGGCAACGAAGAGGTAGAGTACGACGGCGAGACACATACCGCCGCCAACCTGTTTGACGCGCTCAAAGAAGGCACCTACGGAAAGTATTGATCCGGAAAACCGACACAGGACAGAAGACATGACAGTGAAAATCAGCAACAAAATCGTCGGCTACCGGGTGAAAAAAGCCAACACCGACGCACCCAGCGAACCGCAGGCAGCGGCACAGCCGGAAACCCAGCTCGTTAAGATGAACGAGTACATCGAACGGCCGGATTTTCTGGTGGGCACCACCTACAAAATCAAGCCGCCGGTGGCCGAGCACGCGATGTACATCACCATTAACGACATCCTGCTCAACGAAGGCACAAACCACGAAAGCCGGCAGCCGTACGAAGTGTTTATCAACTCCAAATCCATGGAGCACTTCCAGTGGGTAATCGCCCTCACCCGCGTAATCTCTGCGGTATTCCGCAAAGGCGGCGACCTGACCTTCCTGGTGGAAGAGCTGCGCTCCGTATACGACCCCAACGGCGGCTACTTCAAGAAAGGCGGCGTGTTCATGCCTTCCCTGGTGGCTGAAATTGGTGCCGTTATCGAGAAGCACCTGAAGGCCGTAGGCCTGATGGAAAGCGAGGAAATGAGCGAAACCACCAAGCGCATCCTCGCCGAAAAGCGTGCGGAGTTCGAAGCCAACAACACCAAGGCGACCAACGACGACACGGCTGGTGACTTCCCGCCCAACTCCACCATGTGCGGCAAGTGCAACACAAAGGCGGTGATTGTGATGGACGGCTGTGCGACTTGCTTGTCCTGCGGCGATAGTAAGTGCGGTTGAAGTGAATGATTGGTAGGTAAACAGGAAGGCCCGGGGTTTGCGCTCCGGGCCTTTTTTGTTTGTGCCCTCACCTACTGACATGTATTCGCGTGACCGCTTCGTTATTGCGCGGTGATATTACGAGATTTGGCGGAAGCGCGGTTGTAATTGTCTGGTTTTGGGCTAGTTTTGTGAGTAGCTTGCTTAGGAATAACGTAATAGCGATGCGTAAAAATATGGAAGTCACGATATTGAATAACGAAGAGCGCGGTCTATTACGCTGTTAGGCGCTGGGTTCGAACAAGGAGAGGAAATGAGCACAAGACAGATCCACGTTTTCATCAGTCACGCCTGGAAATATTCAGGACATTACCAAACACTTGCAAGTTGGATCTTCGAAGAAAACTGGAGAGTGGGTCAAGCGTCCCTGGACTTTCGGAATTATTCTGTACCAAAGGATAATCCAATTCACAATGCACCAAACGACAAGCAGCTTAAAGAAGCGATATTAAAACAAATTGCTATGAGCCACGTGATAGTGATTCCGACGGGGATGTATACCGGATATAGCAAATGGATCGCAAAAGAAATCAAAGGTTCTACCGACTACGGAAAGCCAATTTTAGCAGTTAACCCACAAGGTCAACGTCGCACCTCGGGCGTGGTAGCTAATGCATCATCGATGTCGGTTGGCTGGGCAAAGAAATCCGTAATTGGAGGGATCTGGGAGCTGTACAAGTAATGGCCGCTATCGATATCGACTCAGAAGATTTACCTGGTTTGTATCAATCAGCGAATCAGGCGTCGCTTAGCTCGCAGAATGTCTACTATACCGGCTTGAAGTGGTACCTTTTTCTGTTAGTGCTTGCAGCGTTCGTTTCGTACCTGCGCCCAACTGATGCTGTGGGAGCACTGGTTTCGGCAAGCCTTTTCCTGATTACGCTCGGAATACTCATTTTCATCCGGGTTAAAAGACCCGATGACGTTTGGTACAACGGTCGCGCGGTTGCGGAATCGGTCAAAACTATCGCTTGGCGCTGGATGATGAGGGCCGAGCCATACGAAGACGATGAGAACATCGAAATTGTATCTCGAACATTTCTAAGTGACCTCAAGACGATACTAGATCAGAACAAAAGTCTTTCTCATTCACTTCAGGCAGGAATTGCCTTAAATGACCCAATATCTGAAAAAATGCGAGAGGTCAGGAAGCTCCCAGTTGCGGAGAGGTTGCTTGTCTACGTGAATCATCGGGTAACCGACCAAGCGAACTGGTATTGGATGAAATCGCGGTTCAATAAGCGCCGTGCTCAACAGTGGTTCTGGGTATCTGTTGTTTTGCACTCCGCCGCGATCCTTATGCTGCTTTACAGAATCAAAGACCCTTCCTTCGCTCTTCCCGTTGAGGTCTTAGCGACCGCTGCTGGTGCCGTACTAACTTGGCTTCAGGCTAAGAAGCACAATGAATTGAATTCTGCATACGCATTAGCCGCCCATGAGATTGTAATAATCAAAGGTGAGTCCACGTCGGTGCACGATGAAGGGCAACTGTCCGAGTTTGTAACCAATAGTGAATCAGCATTTTCAAGAGAGCATACACAGTGGGTCGCACGCAAGGGGGACTAGCCCCTAACAAGGCGCATCAATACGCGGCCCGTGGCCGCCGGACGCCCTTTTCATTGCGGCTGCGCCTCCATTACAAGAGCGCTGTTGTGCGCTGGCGTTACATGCATCATAAATAGGGAGCCACATGGCAGAACTTTTTAGTACGAACCAGAGCAAAACTGTTCTCACAAAGTTTAAACACAAAATTGATGGTTTGGTTCCTGTTGACGATTTCGAAAAGCAACGGAATAGCCTTATTCGCTTAGTTGTTGGTTCCATGGAAAACAAGCCCGATCAATGGGATGAGCTTTGTGAAATCAATATTCAATGGATTGGCAACCAATTTATTAATCGACTGGCTGATGAGGAGAAAGAACTAACAAAGGAAAAGTTGGATGATATTTGTTCCATGTGTTTCCGCTTCCTGTTCGAACTGTATCTTTCCATGAAAAATGATTTGGCAATGGAGTTTGAATCTGCAAGACGTTTTGTTTTTAACAACGTTGATTTATTTGAGCACAATGCTAAAGAGCAAATCGAATATGCTATTCGTGATATGCCGATCAATATCTTTAAGGCTATAGCTAATAGTGACGCTATAGAAAGTTTGAAAAACTTCAATGCAGTATCTGCTAAAGCAGAAAAGCTAAAAGACGACTGGAATGCAGACCTGGCTGAGAGAGAAGCTAAAGTCGACTCACTTAAAGAGTCTTTATCTAAATATGAAAATGCTTTCAACTTTGTTGGCCTGTATCAGGGATTTGATGAACTGGCGACAGAGAAGAAAAAGGAGCGAGATGGAATACTAATTTGGCTTCGGATCTTGTCGATTTTAATCGTATCACCTATAGTTGCAGAGCTAATTTTTGTGTATCTGAATCTAGAGAACATTGCCGCAGTTAGAGACGGTCTTTTGGTTTCAATTTTCCCTACAGTTTCGTTGGTTGCAATTTCCGTTTACTACTTTAGAGTTCTTCTATTCAACTACAAGTCTGTAAAGTCACAGCTTTTACAGATAGATCTTAGAAAAACATTGTGTAGATTTATCCAGAATTACTCGGAATATTCTAGCGATATAAAGAAGAAAGATGCGAACTCCTTAGATAAATTTGAAAGCATTATATTTTCCGGGATAGTCACGGATGATGGAAACCTACCATCAACATTTGATGGGATGGAACAAATAGGAAAATTGATAAAAGCAGCAAAATCATGAAGAAGGCATGTAACAAGCGCATGTTGTCGGACTGGTTTTCCGCTTCGCTCCAAACCAGCCGCAAATGCGGACGTTAGGCTGTCCTTGAACTAGGAGATTTATATCAACGATGGGAAATATGTCATTTGGCAATCTCCTCTGGGAGAGCGTGGTGAAAAGTTGGGGAGGTATGCTTACCTTTCTCAGCTTTGGCGCTGCATTGCTCGTTTTCTATTTGACGCCCAAGAACACGAGCGTAGCTATTAATCATGTTTTGCCGATATTTATATTGCTCTTCTTTCTTGCCGTTGTCTCTCTTAGGGCAGCCTGGATTTCGTTCGGCTATTCGAAATTGATACTTCCAAAAGTTATTCATGTTAAAGAACCTCCAAAGGCGTACAAAAACGCTTTCGCACTGTTCTTGGTTAAGCCAACACCTCTATTATCACATGATGCAATTATTTCAGTTTATTATCTGGAGGATGGACTTGAACAATTAGTAGGGGTCGGAAAAGTTGTAAATGTGCAAAATGATAAGAAGGTGCAGATTGTTGTGACGAATGATTATGATTTTGGTGAGAAGCTAAACAATTTAAAGAGAAACTCGAAAGACGAACTTGATAAACTTGTAATCAAGTCATCCGTCCCTAGCTTCATTTTGGAGAATGTTTACAATGGCTGAAGATGAAAACATGAGCACTTTTCCCGCGGCCGTCGTTAAAATAATTGATGACTTTACCCTAGTGATTAATCGTGGGTCTGAGCATGGTGTTTCAAAAGGAAATCACTTCCTGGTTTATTATGTAGATTCAGATGAGATTATTGATCCAGAGACTGGTGAGAGCCTGGGAGCCCTTGAAATAGTTCGCGGAACGGGTACTGCAACGCATGTTCAACCTAAATTAACGACGATAAAATCTAATCGGGTAGTTTCTAAAGGAAGAGTAATTCGCAGGCAAGCTGGTATATTTGCATCCCTAAGTGGTGAAATTGTAGAGGAACCAGAGAAGGAAGCTGTTCCATTTGAAGATCCTAATATAGGTGACAAAGTGAAGCCAGTATAGCCATACAAGTCAAAGCACGCGGACTTGGTAAAAATGTCATCTTTTTTGTTCCAAAAAAGCCGCCAACTTCACCAAGCCGGTGTTTGAGGCGTTATGTCTATTAGGAGAGCGGAGTTTGGATCTTCCAGAAAAGCTTTATAAGTATGAAGCTTTCACCATGCAGTCCCTTCTAAACCTCAAGAATCAGGTCGTATATTTTGCGCCACCCTCGGGCTTTAACGACCCATATGATTGCGCGCTGAAAGCTGATATCGAGGAGATAAGGCCCGGCGAGATTGAGAAGTTTAGGTCGATCTATCTGACCAAGGATTGGCCTGACAATATGAAGCGAGCATTAGAGTTGAAAGCTCCTGGCGAACTGAGGCCTATGCTTATGAGGGGAGCTCGAACGGCTTGTGAAGAGGTCGTCGAAAGATTCATTGAGAGCAGAGGTGTCTCCTGTTTTTCTGAGGTAAACGACGAACTGCTCATGTGGGCTCATTATTCGGATAAATACCAAGGGTTCTGTTTAGAGTTCGACACAAACACCGAGCTTTTTGCAAAAGCAAAAAAAGTTAAGTATGTGGACGAGATGCCAAAACTAAACGCATTGAGTGTTTTCACGGATGGAGAGCGAGGTGAAGTGCTGGATCTTTTTTGCACAAAATCTAATGCTTGGAAATATGAGCGTGAATGGCGGGTTCTCCATAGTGAGGCTGGAACTGCATACAAATATCCCGCTGAGGCCCTAACCGGCGTTTATTTTGGCCCAAATATAGGCCGAGATGTTTTGGAGGTCATATGCTTGGTCCTGAAGGGGCAAAATTCGAAAGTGAGATTTTGGCGGGGGGAAAGAAACCTTTCTGCGTTCAAAGTAGACTTCCAAGAGTTCACCTACACCTCGCACCTAGAAGCCCAGAATACCGATATGCTGACATAACAATTCGCGTAAGCCGGACATGGACTTCCCCCACTTCAGTAGACACGCATCGATAACTCTGGACTTACCCCGTCTCAGTAGACACTCCTGGCCTATGATTGGACTTACCCCGCAACAGGAGAAGCACGATGCCGAAGATAATTACTGGGAAGAAGACTCAGCGGTAACGTGTTGAGTTCAAGGTCAAAGCGGTGGAATGGAGCTATCCTGCGCACCGGAGCGCGATGAGATCAACCGCCTGAAATGCCCGAATGTCGGAGCTTCAGGAGGAGAACACGGGGGCAATATGACTAATTTTCAAGATAAGGAACAGGCGTGAAAAAGTGCATTCTGGCGTTGGTTTTATTTAGTGGTGCATGTTTCGCGCATGAACCTGAGAGAGCTCCGGAACTTTGGTCCTGGTTTAAAGATCTCGATAAGTCTGCAGCAGCTTGTGAGATTCAGAGCTCGTTTGCGCTTCAGACAATCGGCCTTGAGAACCAGGTCGAAAACGAATACGGGATATATGGAACCTACAAAGGCAACAGAGTGGTCGTCAAATGCCTGGCTATGGGAGAAGGCAAAAGCAAAGTCTGGGTGGCTGTAGCTGGCCATGATAGGGATGCCGTTGAGCTCGTTCGAAACATGATCGTAAAAGAGATCATTTAGTGGATTGCGTAATCAAAGTCTGCCCTTTAATTTATAAGCGCAGGTTTTACCATGAGTAATAGTAACCTCAATGCGCATTATAAAAGGGTGATAGGTATGATTTTCTTTGATGCTGCCCGTTGGCGGGGCGCTACCATTGTGGTGGCATTATGCGGGTCGCTGGCCAGTTGCGCGGCTCTTTCGCCTGCGCCGAATCTGACCTCCGATGAAAAGAAGACCCTCAGCGCCAGCCTGAACGAGAAATACAAGGCGTATCAGGATTGCATGGCCAGTGAATCCGATCGCTTCAGCCATATAACATCCGCACCACCTTCAGACATTGCCAAGGGCGCCCAAGCGGGCTGTGAAGCTGCTTTCAGGAGCTATCATCAGGCCGTGACCAAACATTTTACGGCCTTTGTATCCAGTGCAGGCCAAGTAGAAGCCCGGAGCCGGGCGGACCAGCATGCCAGCGATGCAAAAGATCGCACCTGGGGTCATGTTATCCAACGGGTTCTGATCCAAAGACAATAAACCAGATGTCTGGGGGATACGCGGCGTTCACACGTGGGCTGCCGCGAAAAATACCATGACTTCCTGAAGAGAGCCGGGAGATAATGGCGTGGTGGTTTTTCCTAGGCAGCATCCGACGTGCGACCGGTGGAAATCTGATTGCGCCCCTGAATCTTGGCCTGGTAGAGCTCTTCGTCGGCCCTGGAAATAGCGTGCTCCAGGGTGACATCTTGAGCGTGGCGGCTGGCGACACCCACACTGATGGTGCATCGAATCATCCTGCCACCATCATTGACCACCAGTTGCTCGATATTGTGGCGGAAACGCTCGGCCACTGTGAGGGTTTCGGCCTCGTCCGTTTCCGGCAACAAAAGAGTGAATTCTTCACCACCCCAGCGAGCCAGAATGTCGCCTTTGCGCCGGGAGTTATCAAGCTCGTCGGCAATTTTCTTCAATACCCTGTCGCCGACTGCATGGCCATATTGGTCATTGATGCTCTTGAAATGGTCAATATCGATCATCGCCACACACACATTGCTGTCCTTGCGCGTGGCCAGGCTCCACAGTGATTCGGCGACAGGCAGAAAACCACGCCGATTGTTGAGGCCGGTCAGCAGATCGATCTGAGCCGTCCGCTCGGCTGCCACCCGGGCCTCTTTGTTTTTTCGGGCCAGATCGGCCAGCGCCAACATCAACAGCATGGCATCCACTACCATGCCGATGTCCAGGGCATAGTAGCCAGGCTGGGAATAAGTAATCACGCCAGCTACCGTCAAGGCCGTCACAAAAGCACCAACAACGGAGGCCAGTGTGCCTAGCATGAAATAGCGTGCGGATTGGTTGCCTCCCATCCAGCTCGACACGCCCATGTAAAGCATCAGTGCCGTGAACACCGGCACAACCAGGAATGCCAGTTGTAGCGCCAGGCCCTGTTTGTCTAAGGCGAAACACGCGCCAAAGAGCGTGAAATAGGCCACACCGATTGTCTGGATGGTTTTGTGGAGCCGTGGTCGGTGGCGTCGGGTCTTTAGAAAACTCGTCGCAAAGGCCAGGCCAGAGCTGACGAAACACAGCATGAACAGCGGTGGCGCCCACTGTTGCCAGCCCACTGCATCGGGCCACAGCAGGGCCATGCCGACACCATTGTAGGACGCCGTCACGATCACGAAAGTGGCCGTGTAGAGCGAGTAGAACAGATAACGCCGCTTCCGAAGGCCGGCGAACAGCATCAGGTTATAGGCAGACAGCGCAAACATGACGCCGTAGGCGAAGCTGAAGAAGATCGCCTCTGACTGCTCTCGGCTATGGTTGACGGCAATGCTGGAAAAGTAGAGTGGCACCACCATTGGATCTGCAGTCTCAACGCGCAGCAATAGACGTGTCTCGCCGGGCGGAAACAGATAATCGGCACTGGGTATGCGTTTGGCAATGGAACGATGCGCCAGCGCGATGCTATCACCGCTGACAAAACGCTGTGGCAGCAGGCCTTCGGTGATGAAAAAGAAGTCGACCCTTTCCAGCCAACCTGTTCCGACGGACACGCGCCGCAAAATGGCGTCTTCGGTCGGATTGGAAACGTTCGCCACCAGCCATATCGCATCGGAATTGATGCCATTGGCTAACACGCCACTCTCAGGACGCTTCAGGACCGCCGGATCAGCACGAATCAGAGACTGAACTTCGTCAACGGAGAGCATTTCCCCTTGTTCAACGAGATACCCGACCCGATCGGCTATTGCGCCCTGGTAGTCGGCCCGAGCGTCAATCAGGGGCAATGCCCCGTAGTCGTGGGCTGGTTCAGCCAGAGCGCAGGGTGTCAGGTTCAGAATGATCAGCAGGAAAAAGAGGAACCAATGCCGTTGCACTTGATTATATTTCCGTGAGTATTTCTGCATAGATTATAGCCAAACCTGTGACATGTCATATCCTGCTGCAGTGCTTGAGCACCAAATCCATATTGCCTAGAATGGCGCTCTTTTCATTTAAAGCAGGTCACTACCATGAACGATACTAAATCGCTGCCAGCGTTACCGGATAGACTTTCAAGAAATCCCCATAGCCCGCATCATGTAGCAGAAGTTTTCGATCACGATATTGGTATCCGGCTCAATGACAAAGAACGTACCAATGTTGAGGAATATTGCATCAGTGAAGGTTGGATAAAAATTGCCTCGCCCAAAGCGCTGGACCGTCGCGGGCAGCCGCTTCTGATGACTCTGAAAGGAAAGGTTGAAGCCTACTACCGGTAAGCAACAAGGTCGCCTTCCAGCTTAGCGGGCAACTCAGGGGAGCCCACAAATTTCGGGAATTAAAATATGAATTTAAGGCTTGTCGGCACCATCGGGACATTTCTTTTAGTAGTCCTGGGGCTCATGTATCAAGTTGGCGACTTTAGCGTCGGAGATTTTTTCGTTTTTCTGGGCCTCGGGTCTGTAGCGGGCTTAATCGCCTGGTTTAAACTTTTTAAGCCAGGTTCTCAACGTGAAGGTAAGTAACTAAGCGCAGATGCCAGAGGGTTGCTCAGATCAACGCCAGTGAAGAGAAACAAAAACCGGGACAGATTTATTCGTTAGTTTTCTTGGTCCCCGACAACGGTGGTTTTCAACGCACTAACAACCCGGGCCTACATCAACCAAGCTGATAAGGCCATCATAGGGTAATGTCCCATCGGTTGAGTTTGTCGGCGGGGTCTCTGGATATGACACCTCTGTGATGTGATTAGCGCCCCCACCTGCTTTCAACTGCGCGTTCAGGTCCTGACGAGCGAGGTTGAAGCTGGTTAACGGCTGCGGCACCACATGCCAGCCAGGCCGCTTCTCCTGGCCAACGGTCGCCACAAACAGCCGCCCACCGGTATCCAGCTTGTCAGGTGTCGCCCAGACCCTCAGGTAACCTCGATCAAAAACATGGCCCTGTTGTCCCGGCTGAACCAACCCGAGAGATTGTGGGTTGGCGTTCCAGAACCAGGGTGATAGCGGTGCGGTTGGATAGTCGGTACCGCGCAATGCATTGAAGTAAGCCCTTGGCACACTGTGCCAACGAATCGGATCTGCTTCCCGCCAACCGGAACGAATCAGGCAGGCGCGCACCTGATCAATATCCCGGGCAACAAAAAGAACGTTAATAGGCGCTCTGCGAATGCCGAGGATGGAGCTGGCATAGGTTTCGCGGCCTTTAAGTATGCTTTGCGGCGATGCTGACAACACGACCGTTTGCTTTGCCAGTGCTGGATGCACAGAGAGGTCCGGCACCCGAAACACATTGAACATCAAACTCATCACCAGAACCCCTGCAACGCCGACGACGGCAACGGTCAGTTTAAGTCCCGGGGCAACATGGAACCGCAGTCCGATACGATGAACATGAGCCGGACTGATATAGGTGGCAGAAATACCCAGCACCAATCCTAAAGTGCCCACAAGGTAGCCGGCGAGCACGTCACTGGGATAGTGGACGCCCAAGTAGAGTCGGCTGAACCCGATCAAAAACGCGATCAGCAGGCCCAGCATCAGCAGGTTGATCCGTGTACTCCAGAGCCGGACGAAGCGCATGGCGATATAAATGGCAAATCCATAAAAAGCCACGCTGATGCTGGCATGGCCACTGGGAAATGAAAATCCCGATGGATCCAGTACGCCGCCGTCCGGTCGGGGGCGATGAAACGCAAGCTTGCCAAGAAAGGTCAGTAGCTCACAACTTACAAGGGAAATGGCCAGCGGTAGAATCAGCGATCCTTGTTTGCGGTACCAGAGCCAGCCGCTCAACGCCACGGTGCCACTGGCAACCACCGGCCAGTATCCGAAGGAGGTGATGGTGTAAAACAGGTGGTCGAAAAAGGGGCTACGTACACTCGCCAGAAGGCCGTTAACGCGAGTGTCCAGCCCAACCACCGTATCACCGGTAATGACATCTTCAGCCAGTCCGCTGAAAAGGGCGAGAATATAGAGCCCGGTTAAACCCGTCAGGGTCAGCGGTAGCCCAAGCCAGCGTGAGCGGTCGAGGCGCTGCCTGATAAAGATGGTCGTCGCGGGAAATCGCCGTATGAGACGAACGACGTCCGGATTTTGGCGCAACGCGGCGCCCACGGATTTTAAAATTGATCTTAGAAACTGAAAGCCACTGGGGCCGAAGCGCAGGATTGACCATCGCAAGACGTAGAATATCAGCAGCGTGAAAACCAGAACCAGAACCAGTATGCCAACGCGAGAGAGCCAGGTCTGGGCCAGTGACAACGACTGCGAGAAAATGTAACCCGGCAAGATCCACTGAAAGCCCCAACCAATGGCCCCGAGCAGGTTCCAGGTCATGAAGGAACGGCGCTCCATTCCCACCATCCCTGCAATGAACGGCATGATTTCCTTCACCGAAGGCACAAACCGGGCGAGAAATACGCTTTTGCCACCGTGGCGGTCGAAATACGCCTCCGCTTTCTGCACATGTTCTGTCTTCAGAAACCAGCGATCTTCCCTTAACCAGTGTCGGCCGTAGCGGCGTCCCAGGAAGTAATTGATGTTATCGCCAAGCGTCGCGCCCACGATGGCAAAGAACAGCAGATCGAAAAGATCAAAAAACCCCTGACCGGCCAGCATTCCCATCAACAGCAGCAGCGTAGAACCCGGCAGAAAGAGACCAAGTAGAAAAACGGTCTCCGCCAAGGCTGCAAATAAGGCGAACCAGTAGCCCCACAACCCAGCGCTTTGGGCCAGTGAGGCGGCAGTCTGGGCAAGGGAATCCATCATGGGTATTTCCTGAACGAATCAGCCTGACTAGAACTTGTAGTTTAAACCAACTGCAAGCAGGTACGACGATTCACCGTAAAACGTGAGGTTGGATTGGGTATCGCCATAGCCGACAAAAGAAATAAACGACCAATCCTTCCACCCCATCACGTCCCGGTATTCGTACGCTGCAAACAGGCTTAGCTCGTCATCTGAGCGCGCTTTAGTAAACAGCGTACTCGCACTGTCATAATCTCGCCTGGCGTAACCCGCTGTTAGCACCAGGCTGTGTTTGCCCAGAATATTGAACCAGCTGATATCGGTGCCATAGGAGTCGAATGAGTTTGCACTGCCATCGGCGTCATGTTGAATGTAGATGACCGAGGGTATCAGAAAGCTGGTAGGCGACACGATGAAGCGATAACCGCCCTTGGCATAGTAGCTTTCAGCATCGCGCGCCAGGCCAGTCCCGGCGTTGAGGTCGTCCTCAACATCTGTGGTGGCGTAGGCAAGATCCAGGCTGAAGCTGGAACCTGAAATGCTCTCAAGCTTCAGGCGATAGGCATTGCCTGTGATGTCGGTCTCCCTTCGCGCGGTGTTGAGCTGATAGGGATTTTGCCAGGTTTCTCCGGATATCACCGTTGGTAAAAAGGAGACATCCACAACAGTGCCCGAGCTGAGCTCATGTTTATAACCCAGCTCCATCGCCAACGTTCCCACCGCGATATCTTCTCTTGAAGTACCAAAATAAATCTGCTGCCTGAGTTGCTTGCCAAAGGTATAAGCAATGCTCCCGAGCGGGGCTATCAGGCTTTCTGACTCACTTTCTGGCTCGTTTGCCAGCGAATCGATTGTTGCGTCACCTTCGGTATTAAAATTGGAGGTCGAAGACGTAATGACCGCGTTCAGAGAAATTTCACCACTGATTCCTTGCTGGGGAGCCAGTTGCGCGTAGCTGGGCAACGTAATGAAAAGAACAGAAAGTGCCAGGTACTTTTTCATTTGAAAACTCCTATTCAGGGTTGAATACGTCCCAAAGGTGCTCAGCGCACGCAGGCGGGGTGAGTGATGATCAGGAAGTCCGCTCTCCGGGGATGACCTCTGAGATGCTGTATTTACGCGTAAACATGGTCTTACGGTTCAGCCAGACGAGTACGACCGCAATCAGCGAAAAAAGATAGGTGTCGTAAGGCTGGGCATCTGGCCAGAAGACATCATCTGGTGACCTCAATTCGGGCAGCAACTTCTCAAGCCATACACATATATTTTATAGTTCACTGGTTCGAAGCTGAAGGCTGCTCTATGTCTGTAGACGAGCGGTTGAGGACGTTCCCAGGTGATTGCGATGGCCTTTGTGCTTGTATTGCTTATTTTGACGGGATTGGCGCTGTCCGTCTGGCGGCTAATGGATCACCGGGCTGACCTTAAAGCTATGCATGAGCTTGCGGTCAGCCAACCTGCACAACCTCCAATCTTCACCGCCGATATGATCGCTCACCTGCCTGAACCGACACGCCGCTATTTTCTATACACGATTACACCGGGCACTCCACTCTCTAAGGTGGCCAGCATCACCGTGGTCGGGTGCTTCGGGATGGGCAACAGGGACAAGCCCAGCTATCTGGATTTTACGGCAACTCAGGTTCTGGCCATGCCTGCCGGGTTTGTCTGGAAAATGCGTGCGCGGCGTGGCTTGATGAGGCTGTCCGGTTCTGACAGCCAGAGGTGGACGCGGTTCTGGCTGATGAGTTTGTTGCCAGTCGCCCGCCTGGGTGGGAACCCGGATCATACCCTTTCAGCGTTTGGCCGTTATGTGGCCGAGGCTGTCTTCTGGACACCTGCAGCGGTGCTGCCCTGCCCCGGTATTGTCTGGGAGGCCTTAGATGCTGATCGCGCCCGGGTCACCGTAAAATATCGGGACCTGTCACAGTCAGTTGATCTGACCGTGGGGGCGGATGGTCAGCCGACACAGGTCTGTTTTGAGCGATGGAGCAATGCAAATCCGGAAAAGCAGCACCGGCTGCAACCGTTCGGCGGTTATCTCTCAGAGTTCCAGTACTTCGGCGGGTTTCGCCTGCCCACCCATGTGGAAGCCGGAAATCATTTTGCCACGGATCAGTACTTTCCATTTTTCGTGGCGGATGTGACTGCTGTAGAGTTCCCCCATGAATGATTTCGGTCATAATTTTATAGCGTTGCGGCAATCTCCTGGCTGCCGTTCTTCTGGTTCTCTGGTGGAATAGAAAGAAGGTCTGAACGATGTCCTGGATGGTAATACTTACACAGGTTCTTCTGCCGCTGGCGCTGCTGGCGTGGATGGCGTTTTACCCGGCGGCGGGATGGCTTGCGTGGGGGCTCCAGCTTGTTTCGGTAGCACTGGTTCTGCTGGGTATTGGCCTTGTGTCTCTGTGGGCGGTGCCGCCGTTTTGGGCGCCTTATGCCTATGGCCTGTTACTGCTCCTTATCACGGCTACCCACCTGTTCCGAGAAGGTATTCCCGGTCCCGGGCTATGGCAGGCGTCAGCGGCGAGTTCTGTCATGATCCTGATGGCGGCGGTGTTGGGCTTGCTTGGCGGTTATCTGGCATGGCACGCAATGAAGGGGCGCGTGCTGCCCGAGGAAGCGGTGGTGGACATAGCCCCTCCCTTCCCCCCGGGGCACTACCTCATTGCCAATGGAGGGAGCACACCGATGATCAATGGGCACCTCAAAACCCTGAACCCGGCAGTCGAGCGTTTTCGCCCGTGGCGCGGCCAGAGCAAGGCCCTGGATATCTTCCGGGTTACCCCTCTGGGGTTTCACAAGAATGGCTGGCAACCGACGGATCCGGCCAGATACACAACGTTTGGCGTGCCGGTTCTCTCGCCATGCAGCGGCGAAGTGGCCCTGGTAGTTGATGGGATACAAGATATGCCGGTTCCGGAAATGGACCGCGACCATATGGCTGGCAACTATGTCGCTATCAATTGCGGGGATTTTTTCGTGATCCTTGCGCATTTACGCCAAGGCAGTATCGCGGTAGCAACCGGAGACAGGATAAGAACCGGTGCCTTTCTGGGGCAGATGGGCAATTCGGGAAACAGCTCGGAACCGCACCTGCATCTGCATGCCCAACGAGGGTTGCCAGAGGAAGCGCCCCTGGCTGGCGAACCGCTGTGGCTCACCATCAATAATCAATTTCCGGTGCGCAATGACACTCTGCACATTTTTTAGAGAAAGCCGGAGATTTAACTTGTCAGCAACCGCTGAGGTGCCGGAAATCACATAAGCCAGCGTTTCTTCATCAACAGGTATGATAAAACAAACATCAATGATCCCAGTAAAATCAGGTAGATCCAATCAAAGGTCATATCTGTCAAGCTGGCGTTTTCCAGGAGTATGGACTGAAGAGGCTTATACAATTGATAGGATGGCAGCAACGGCGCAACGGCGGTTAACTTCTGTGAAACATCTGCCATTGCCGAAGGGAGCAGGTGCGGTAAATAGAAGATAACGCCCAGCGTTCTGGCGCTGGCTTGGCTGCGGCATAGAAACCCCAGAAAAATCCCAAAGGCGCTGAAGCAAAAGCTACCTGCCAGGAGTATGGCGATATAATCGAAAAGGTGTACCGGGCCGAATTTTCCTAGCAGATGAAGAAACAGTACCGCCGCCAAGGTCAGCAGCATTCCCAGGATCAATTTGGCTATCAACCATTGGGCTTCGGTTATGGGCGTCTGGAGAAGAGCAAGCAGAAGCTTCTTTTCCTTTTCCTCGGCCACTTGCGCCGGCAGGATAATGAAGCCGATGAGCAGAACCAACATCAATACCCATGTAGGCAACGTCTCTCTCTGAATGCCGCCCTTGTGCAATGCCTGGATTCCGGTAATCCAATCCGGGCGACCTCCTTCTGCGGCTTTCTGTAATGCTGAGAAAGTCTGCATGATCGCAACGGTTTGGATGGAATCTTTCTTCAAGACAATCAACGCAAGGCTGTCGGTTTCTGCTTCATTTCTCGTTAAAATTCCGTCTATCTTGCGCTCGGTTAATAAACGAATCCCCGCTTCCGTATTTTCAACCCAGGTTATCTCGATAAGGTTTTCAGCAGCACTGATACTCTGGGTGATTTCGGGTGTAAACGCTTCCTGCTGAACCAGACCGATTTTGATTTTGCTTGCTTCGACGCCGGTCACGTCTACCAGATTCAGCGTAACAAACACGAACAGCGGGATGAACAGGATCAAAAAAAACGTCTTGTTTTTGAGAGCGATGGCTAAATCATTGCATGCAAGTATGAGGATATTTCGCATCATAATGCATACAGATTTTCATGAATTTCGGATTGAAAATACGCTTGGGGAGATCCGTCGAAGACCAGGCTGCTTTCATGCAGCACCATGATCCGCGTTGCAAGGTTTTTTATCTCTTCAGGTCGATGGGAAGTAAAAAGAATGGTCTTTCCAGCTGCATGCATCGATTTTAACAAACGGTAGATTTCCCTTGTCATCTCGAAGTCGAGGCCCGATGTGGGCTCATCCAGAATGAGCAGCGGAGGATCTGCCAACAGTGCGCGTCCGATGTTCACCCGCTGCTTCAATCCTTTTGACAGCGCCTGTACCTTGCTTCGTCGAAAAGGCAGTAGATTGAACTCGGCCAGAACGTCTTCCACCCGAGACTTCGGGGCGCGGGAGAGCCGGGCGAAGAGCGTGAGGTTATATTCAACGGAAAAGAAATCGATTAGATTGGGATCTTCTGGAATGAAACCCACCTTTCCGACGACAGCCACCCTGTCTTTCAGATCGGCCCCGTCAACCGTTGCGGTACCGCTATCCGGAACGATCCAGTTTGCCAGCATTTTCAGTAAGGTCGATTTGCCAGCACCGTTATGACCAACAATGGCGATTAGCTCGCCTTTGTCTACTTCAAAGCTGGTGGACGCAAGTCCTCGCTTTTGATCATAGAGCTTTGCGAGATTCTGAACTACGAGCTGCATAAGTCATACATCAATACAGGACAAAGGCGAACGTCATCAGCATCCAGAATCTCTCAGACGATTTTTAGCCCAATGTGTGAAGATTCCAGCGCTGGCTAAACCAGCCTGACAATTACTATCACGAGAATGATAGCTACCAATAAACCAATCATAACCCACTCCTTGGTAGTGAGAACTACTTAATGGAAATCAACGTGTCAGAACTCAGTTTCGAATACCGGTATTACTGCCAGCCTGTGCTTTTCAAAGCCCTGATACTGTGCGTTAACGCACATAGCGTATCTTATATTTTCGAGCTATGTTTTGAAACAAAAAGGGAATCAATGGAAACGAATTTTCGAAGCTTGGGTAAATCCACTACCGTTTTAAAACCGTCCGTGGAAACGGGGTAGAACCCTTCGGGCTAGAAATAACAGTGAGACTATTCTCGGGACTGGCACGCGCTTTGTGCTAAGAAGCCTCTGAATAATCCCGCAGCGCCGTTGCTCCAGGTGATCTACGCTTTAGAAACTGGCAAACCAGCCGTTACGCTGTTTAGAGAGTTGTAGAACACCAAATGGCCGGAGTTGGCAAACCTGACTGATATAGGGAATGGGTCATGAATCTGGGATACAAGCTGGGGCTGGCATTCGTTATCACGTCACTGATGACAGCCGCGACCGCGTGGATTGGTTATTCCGGCATGTCGAATCTTGAAACCGATTTTTCGTTGGTCAACGAGCTGTCTGCTGTTGTGTCCGATGTTCAGCAATTGCGCGGGGCCGAAAAGGACTACGTAATTACCGGCGACGATCGCTTTATCACTCGTGCTGACGAACTCAACGAGCGGATGCAGCAGCGTATTGACCGTCTTGTTGCCGAGTCCGACGGCGCCGAAGTGAATGACCGGATGGCGCGAATACGTGAGCAGCTTGCGAGCTATGTCGGGCAGTTCCGTGCCTACGCCGAACAGCGTCGTTCACTGGCGTCGCTGGGGCGCGAAATGGAGGAAACGGCAACTGCTCTGGAGGCGCTGCTGATCGACGTTCGCGCTGAGCAGCAGAAACAATACAACGCTCTCAATGACAAACTGTTTGCCAGCAAAGCTGATTTCAAGGCGCGGTTGGACAAGGTTGATACCGCCAACCTGATGATCAAGCGAATGCTGGAAGCACGCATGGAAGAGAAAAACTTCATCATCTACGAAGAGCGCGCCGCGCTGGCAAAAGCAAGAAAGCTGGCGAGTGAAATTTTAGCCTCGGCAGATGCACTGGAGGCGCCGGCCACAAATCCTGACGGTGAAGATAGCATCGAAAATGGCCCTGGATCGCAGACAGCCACCGCTAGCGTCGCTGCCGAAAAAGTGCGCGTACTGGCACAGAATTATATGGTCGCGCTGGATCGCTATCTGGAAACCTGGCAGGTGGCGGGCGAAGAGCTGGGTTCGATGACGGAAAGCGCAACAGCGATGCAGGAACTGGCGGATCAGGAATCACAGCTGGTGCTGGCCGCAATCGATGATGACCTGGGGCAGAAGATCAGCCTGCTGCTGATTGTGGCTTTGATCGCCATTGTTATTGCGGTGCTGGCGGGCTACACCGTATCCCGTTATATCACCCGTGCCATTGATGTCTTGCTGAAAAGCATGAAACGGGTCGCCGAAGGTGATCTGCAGGTGTCGCTCGAGGCAAAATCAAAAGACGAGCTGGGGCAGCTGTCCCTGGCGGCGAACCAGATGGTCGAGCGTCTGAAAGCGCTGCTGGGCACAATTCGTGAAACCGGCACCGAGCTGAACGGTGCGGCGGAGACTATTAACCAGTTGGGCGCTGAAAACGCCAGCGCCATTGATCAACAGCGTGCCGAAATAAGCCGCATCGCCACCTCGATCAACGAGATGAGCAGCTCAATACAGGAAGTTGCCAACAACGTCTCTGATACGGATATATCAACCCGTCAGGCGGATGAGCTTGCGGTTCAGGGGCAGAAGGCGAATCATTCGGTCTCGCAGGCAGTCGAAGCGCTGGAATCCAATATGCAGGCTATTGTCGAATCCATCGAGTCGCTGAAGGGTGACAGTGAACACATCGGTCAGGTGCTGGATGTTATCCGCACCATCGCCGAGCAGACCAACCTGCTGGCACTGAACGCCGCGATCGAGGCGGCGCGCGCGGGTGAGCAAGGGCGCGGGTTTGCCGTGGTCGCCGATGAAGTGCGTACTCTGGCCAGTCGTACCCAGGGATCAACCAATGAAATCGAGCAGATGATTGCGGCGTTACGCAGCAGTATTGCCAGCTCGATCGGGGTGATTAACGAGAGTGAGTCCGGTCTTAAATCCGTGGTGGCAGCCAAAGACACCGCCGAGACAACGATCAATGACATTAAACGGTCGCTGACCGCTATTTCGGAAAAGATGACCCAGGTGGCTAGCGCAACAGAGCAGCAGGGTAACGTCTCTGAGGAGATCAGCTCGAACATCACATTCATTGATAATGCCGCCGAACAGATCAGCCAGCGGGCCAGTCGCGTTAGCGAGTCCAGTGAGTCGCTGCTCAGAGTTGCCCGGCGTCTTGACGAACAGTTAAGCGGGTTCAGGCTTTGATCAGAGCCTCCCTAAGTCTAATTAATGGATTTCCGCAATAAGAAAGAAGTATCCGTGAATAAAACTAATCCTGAGAAATTACCGGCGGGATCACATAATTTTTGGGCAAACATAAACGAAAAAAGGCAGCCGAAGCTGCCTTTTTCACTGCGTGTTGCGTGTTATTTACACAGCAACTACGTTTTCCGCCTGTGGGCCTTTCTCGCCCTGAGTAACGGTGAACTCAACTTCTTGGCCTTCGGCCAGAGTCTTGAAGCCGTCGCCCTTAATGGAGCTGTAGTGAACAAAAACGTCTGGGCCGCTTTCGCGAGTGATAAAGCCAAAACCTTTTGCTTCGTTGAAAAACTTAACGTTACCGGTAACAGTTGACATAATATACTTTCCTGAATTCAATCTTTAAATGTGCCGCCAGAACATCTTATGATGACTGGTCAGCGATATGCGGGAAACAAAAAACTGGCGAGATCAAAAACAGAACATGCTACTTGTTACAACTGAGAAGCGTCTTATTTATGACGTGCTTTGCTAAATCTTTCCAACGAGACGTAAGGTACCCTCTACTGCCGCAAAATGCAAAGGTATTTCTTATCAGCATAAACCGAGCCGTTGATAGAACTGGCCGCGAGCTCTAGGATCCTTGTTTAATAGCGGCGCAATGATCGCAAAACCACACACGAAGATGCCCTTTCTATGACGGAACTCAACCAGCTTGCCGGCCTCGTGCCGGACCAGCTTCGCAACATTGAAGACCACCTTGACCGTCGCTACATCCAGCCTGGAAAGCTTCCCGGTACGCTGACACTGGTGGCCCGGCGAGGTGAAATTGCCTATGTGAAAGCCCTGGGGTTGATGGATGTGGAACGCAACAAGCCGGTTTGCCGGGATACTGTTTTCCGCATTTACTCTATGACCAAGCCGATCACGTCTATCGCCATGATGCAGCTTTATGAGCAGGGGCGGTTTTTGCTGGATGATCCGGTCTACAAGTATATTCCGGCCTGGAAAAACCTGCGGGTTTATAAAAGTGGTGTCTATCCCAATTTCCTGACCACACCTGCAACCCGCACCATGACCATTCGCGATCTGTTCACGCATATGTCAGGCCTGACCTATGGCTTTATGAACCGCACCAACGTGGACGCAGCCTACCGGGAGTTAAAGCTTGATGGCAGCCGGAGCCTGACGCTGGAGGCATTGGTCGATCAGCTGGCAGAGCTGCCGCTGGAGTTCTCACCGGGTACGGCCTGGAACTATTCCGTCAGCACGGATGTGCTGGGGTATCTGGTGCAGTTGCTGTCTGGCCAGCCTTTTGATGAGTATCTGCGCGAGCATATCTTTGAACCTTTGGACATGCCCGATACAGGCTTCCAGGTGCGTGACGATCAACTTGAGCGCTTCGCGGCCTGCTATCAGTACCAGCCCGGCGATCAGTTCAAGCTGCAGGACGATCCGGAGACGTCCCCTTTCCGGCACAAAAACAGGTTTCTGTCTGGCGGCGGCGGGCTTGTCTCTACCATTGATGATTATTTTCATTTTGCCCAGGCGCTTTGTCAGGGCGGAGAGTTTCAGGGGCGGCGGATTATTGGTCGAAAAACGCTGGAATTCATGCGTCGCAACCACCTGCCCGGCGGCCAGGATCTGCCGGGCCTCTCGGTCGGTGCGTTCAGCGAGACACCTTATGCCGGGAGTGGCTTTGGCCTGGGCTTTTCGGTAAAGACCGACGTTGCCAAATCCCAGACCAACGGATCGGTCGGTGAGTATGGTTGGGGGGGGCTGGCGAGCACCAACTTTTTTATCGATCCGGTCGAGGAGCTGGTGGTGATCTTCATGACGCAACTGATCCCCTCGTCGACTTACCCGGTCCGCCAGGAGTTGCGGGCCATCGTTAATGGCGCCTTGGTGTGACCCACCTCAAAGGTGAGCGTTGACGCCATCAGAGTCCGCTGAGGCGCCATCATAAACAATACGGCCATCGGTCAGGCGAATCGTCCGCGGGCAACGTGAGCTTAAGCGTGTGTCATGAGTGACAATCACGATCGCGCATTGATGCTCAATGTTAAAACGCTCAAACAGGCCAAATACTTCATCCGCGGTTTGCGTATCCAGGTTACCCGTTGGCTCATCAGCCAACACCAACGCAGGCCGCGTAACCAAAGCTCGCGCAATCGCCACCCGCTGCTGCTGTCCGCCGGATAAACGATTGGTTGGCTGACGCATGTAGTCAGTCAGCCCAACTTCGTTTAACAAATATTCGCCATAGGCCGTCTGCTCTGCCGAGGGCTTTCCGTAACGCAACATCAGCGGCATCAGCACATTATCCAGCGTACTGAACGCACTGATCAGATGGTGAAACTGAAACACGAAGCCAATCGACTCACTGCGCAACTGGGTGCGCTGCTGCTCACTCATACCCTGAGTCAAATGCCCCTGAATACGCAGTTCGCCCGATGAAGACACATCCAGCAAACCGATCACATTCAGCAGCGTACTTTTACCTGAACCGGAAGCACCAACCAACGCCACCAACTCACCAGGGCTGACCTGCAAAGAAATATCGTGCAAGACATGATTTTCCAGCGGTGTACCCGCGTTAAAAATCTTATTCAGTTTATCCAGCTGCAACACCACTTGTTGGTCCGCAGAGCTCGTTAACACCGGAGGCTCAGACATAACGAATCGCCACAGCAGGATCATATCGCGCTGCACGGCGCGCCGGCACAACCGCAGCAATGACGCCTGCCGCAGTGGCAATCAAGATCGCCGAAAACAACATAGAAGGTTCCAGCCGAATGAAAAACAAGCGCTCGCCAAAGTTGTTAAACACCTGCACCAAGGTATAGCCAACCATCACCCCTAACAGCGAACCCGCCAAGCCCAGCAAGCCACCCTGCAATAGAAACACGCGCAGAATTTGCTGCTGCGAACTGCCCATGGCGCGTAAAATACCAATCTCACGGGTACGCTGTACCACACTCACCGCCAACACACTGGCAATGCCAAAGATCACCGACAAAGCCACAAATACGCGGATCATTTCTGTCGTCATGGATTGCGAGCTCAGCGCGTTAAGCAGCTGACCGTTGCTTTCCATCCAGCTTTGCACATGCAAACCGGTTAATTTTTTGATGCGCTGTGCCCAGTATTCAGCACCGAACACATCCGCAATCTTTAACTCTAAAATCGTAACGCCACCAGGTAAGTCGAGTA
This sequence comes from Marinobacter antarcticus, assembly GCF_900142385.1. NCBI lineage: Bacteria > Pseudomonadati > Pseudomonadota > Gammaproteobacteria > Pseudomonadales > Marinobacteraceae > Marinobacter > Marinobacter antarcticus. The sequence continues at coordinate 196,087 of NZ_FRAQ01000002.1, read as the reverse complement.
AGGTTTGCGCTTGTTTCAGATCGGTGTAGACATAGCGGCTATCCAACTCACGCACGCCCAATTCAAAGATGCCCGCCACATTCACCACTGCCTGGCGATCATCACCGGCATCCAGGCGCAACTTGTCACCAGTGCGCAGGCCTAAATCTTCAGCCAATTGGCTACCGACCAATACATCACTGGCGCCAACGCTAAAGCGCCCTTCGCGCAGATAGTCTTTCAGCTCAATAATGCCGGCATAGCGCTCGGGATTTATGCCCATTAAGGCTACCGAGGCGCGCGCTGTGCCTTTCTGCGCAAAGGCCGGCCCGGAAATAAGCGGCGAGACGGTATTCAGCACCGCATACTCATCCAGTGCATCGCGCACTTCCTGCCAATTATTAATGGTTTGTAAACGCTGCGCGCGAGGGCTTTCCAGCGCCCAGACGTACTTGCCATCAGGGGTTGCGGACAAGTTATTGTGTTGCTGTGTGGCCTCAATACGAATATGCGCTTGCGTGCCCAGGGTTTTATCGATGATGTTAGTTTGCAGCCCCATGATCAACGCGGTGATAAACACAATCACCGCCGCGCCCACCGAAATGGCGACGCTGATCAGCAAGGTTTGTAGCGGGTTATCGGCGAGAAACCGCAAGGAAATGCGCCACTCAATCCATAGTGAATCGCGTAAACGACCCGCACGGCTAACGAATGACATGGGGTGCCTGTTCAAAGCGCACGCGGGCGCGCTGGCCATCACTCAGTTTATCCGCTTGTACCACAACATCACCTTCCGCCAGGCCGGAGACAATTTCACTGTGTGTCATATTGCGTAAACCCAGTTGCACCTCTACTGCGTTGACCTCACCGTTTTGCCAGCGCATAACCTGTGCCTGCCCGCTCGAGTAAGACTGTAGATAATCATTGGGCAACACCAGGGCACGCTCACGCTCTGCGGCAATAATATTGGCAGAAACCGTCATGCCTTGAAGAAAGGCATGACGCTCATTCGAGGCATCAGCCAGCACACTGATATGCACATCAATAGTACCGCGCCCGCTATCTACTGCTGGGGCGATAAAGCTCACAACGCCTGGCACCGTTTGCTCTGGCCACGCATCCGCAATCAGTTGAACCGGCTGTTTTAATTGCAGGGGAGCAAAGTTTTTCTCATCCAGCGCGACCACTACTTCGAGGCCATCGCTTGCAATGCCATCACGATCCAGACCGTCGCTACGGGCAATTTCCAGCAGTACCTTGCCCGGTTGCACCAGGTCTCCGGGCTCAACATTGCGAGTTTGGACCCGTCCGGAGAAAGGTGCATAGATACGGGTTTTCGCAAGCTCAGCTTCGGCACTATTAATGCGCTGCTGCAGTAACTGCTCTTCAGTGCTATTGGCCGCCAGGGAATCTGCAGCCAACTGCGCGCGAGTCAAAACGGTTTTGGCATTGAGCTCCATACGCTGCGCTTGTTCAGCCTGCTCGGTAGAGAGCAGGCCTTTGTCCGCCAGGGCTTCGCGACGCCGCGCTTCACGACTGGCTTGGCGTAAATTATCACGCGCCTCAACCAGGGCAGCCTGTGCTTGCGGCCGACTGATTTTTTGCAATTGTTGAAGCAAGGTTTGCGCTTGGGCCAGGCGTGATTGTAGTTCTTCAGGGTTAAGCTCGATGAGTAAATCGCCTTTGTTAACCCGATCACCTTCACGCACATGGCGAGCCATTACCGTACCCGTAATTTCGCTACCAATGCGTGCCAATGACTGATAACGCACCTCGCCACTGGCCACAATGCGCAACTCGAGCGGCATCAGTTCAACCGTTAACGCGGGCAAGACCGGGCCGCGCCATTTTTGCACGCCCACCAGCGAGGCGGCGCACACCGCGACAATGATAACTCCGTAAATTATGCGCATTTAAACCTCGCGAGAACACGACTAAACCAGCCCGATCGCATCGGGATGGATAGGTCTATTCAATCAAGAATATAGTACTTGTATCCCTGAGCGAACTGTTAAGCTCTTGATCTTGGTGCTCTACCCCGTTGATTTAACACTACCAGGCACCCAAACCGTCACCGTCCAAGAAGTGGAGTCTGTTCATGCAACCAAAAGACATCGTGGCCCAGTTCATCACCGATATCCATGACCAGCGTTTGGATGAGGCAAAAACCTTGCTAGCTGCGGAGGGGTTTGAATATGTGGGGCCGAATATGCGGTTCCTCAATCGGGATGACATGCTGGCCTACCAATTCGGTATGGTTGCCATCCAGAAAGACCTGATCCTCCGTCAGCTCAGTGCCGACGGGGAGCACGTGTTCGCGATCCTGGATTACCAGACCAACTTTCAAGCGATCGGGGATGTGCGGCTTGCCGTCTGGTTTCGTGTCAGAGACGACAAAATCCAGACGGTTGAAGCCTTCTACAATGCAGCCGTGGTTGAAAATATGCTGGGCGGCAACCTGCCTTCAGCGAGCTGAAAAAATGGACTCAGGTCACTTGCCTGTTAAGCGACCCCCAACACGTTCTTGCGCTGCTCTGCCCACGTATGGATCAAATGGTCTACGGCCAGGCCGATAAAGGCCACGCATAAGCCGAGAACAATGCCTTGGCCCATACCGTTGGCTTCAGACAAAGATTGCATGATGAGCTGTCCCAAGTCGTCGGTACCAATGAACGCGCCGATGATAACCATAAACAAAGCAAAGATGACGGTTTGGTTGATGCCCAGCATGATGTGTGGGAACGCCAAAGGTAGTTCAATCTGTAACAGACGCTGCATGCGGTTAACCCCTGACATGGAGCCTGCTTCTTGCAAGGATTTAGGCACGTTACTCAACCCTTCTACGGTGTAACGTGTGGCAGGGATTGTGGCGTAGACGATTACCGCAATAAGCACTGATAAATCACTCACCCCAAACAACATGATGACTGGAATCAAATAGACGAACGATGGGAACGTTTGAAACGTGTCACACACCAGTAATATAACTTTCGTTGCCCGAGGGCTTCGAGAGCACAAAGTGCCGACAGTGCAACCAATAATAACGGAAATAATGACTGCAAAGGTGGTCATATAGGCTGTGATGAGGGCGCGATCCCACCAAGGTGTTAAAGCAATAAAGGCAATAAAGGCGGTCACAATAACAGCGGAACGGAGGCCACCAATAATGTAGCCCGTGCCTGCAACCAGGAACAAGGTTGCAGCGACTGGCATCGATAGATAAGCCTGTTTCATGGGCATCAAAATTGAGGTAATCATAAACAAATTGAAGGCTTGCACGCTGCCGTAAGTATTGGTGATGATCCAGTCAACAATGGCGTCCCAGAACTTTTCAGTGGTGAACCCTTGTGATTCATGAATGAAGTAGAGGTAGTTAGCCTTTTCCGGGAAAACTATCGATGCAACATAGGCAATCACAGAGGTGAAGATCAAAATTCCCAAGAAGGCTAACGAATACCTGTGACGCACATGGAATGGCTGGTCAGCAAAGTAATCGACCTGCTTGTTAGCCCAGGCCAGGGATAGCTTATCCAAAACGACCGCAATCAATACAATAGACACACCCAGTTCCAGAGCCTGGCCAATATTGAGCATGTTCAAGGACACTAACAAGTCGTAGCCCAGCCCCTTTGCGCCAATGAACGATGCGATGACGGCCATGGCCAAACACTGCATGATAACCTGGTTAACACCGATCAAAATGTCATGACGGGCCGTAGGGATGAGCACTTTAAACATGAGCTGGCGAGGGTTACAGCCACTCATCATGCCCGCCTCCAACACTTCTGGAGAGACTTTTTTAAGGCCTAAAATTGTTAAACGGATCATTGGGGGGGTGGCAAAAATAACCGTTGAAATAGCACCTGCATGGTCACCAATGCCAAAAAATACCACCACTGGGATTAGGTAGGAGAAGTGAGGCATGGATTGAGCCACGTTTAACAGTGGCGCCAACATGGATTCGAACATCTTGTTTTTAAAGGCAATAATGCCCAATGACAACCCTATAACAACCGATAATGGCACAGCCACTAAGACAAAGGATAAGGTTTGCATGGCGGGTGTCCACTGACCAAATACAGCAATGTAAATGGTGCTGGCGCCAGCTAAAACAGACAGGCTACGGCCACCAAGATAGTGGCCTGTTATAAATGCACCAGCAGCAACAGCTGGCCACGGCAGTGCAGGAATTCGAGCCCACTGGTTTTCACTGATAAAGTCCCAGCTCGTAAAGGCCACAACGGTTTTAACGCCGCCCAATAGAAGTTCACGAATCAGATTAATGCTAAAGAGAATCACGCCAGACAGGGTGCGAGTGAACTCTTTCATCATGGTCGATTCTTCGGTGATGTCCAACTCAGAATCGTAAACATCGACAACCCAGAAGTCATTGATGAGGAACTTGAGGCCGTCGTTGACAATGTCTGGCAGCAACCAGAACTGTGTCTCTTGCAGGCGCCATAAGTTGCCACCGGTGGCAGGATCGATGGCCATTACAAGCGCAAAGAACACCGCCAATAAGACGACAAACTGAGTCCATTTATTTTCGGCAAAATATCGCATCAGGTTTGGCTCACGACTTAGTTATTGACTGGCATACTGTTAGCTTCACCAAACAAGACGTGTATTACGGTGCTGCGGTTTAAAACGCCAACAATCTTGTTTTCTGCATCAATGACAGCCACCGGCTTTTGCTCAGTTAACACCGACTCGGCTACGGTTTCGACAATGGCATCTTCAGATACAGTGATGTCACTCATCTCAGCAGAGGCGTCATATTTCCCCATGATGGTTTGGCAAGAGAGTACGCGTTCGCGTGGCACTCCGCGGGTGAACTTGGCGACGTACTCCGTGGCCGGGTTGAGTACGATGTTTGCTGGGGTATCAATCTGTTCGATGACACCGTCTTTCATAATGGCAATGCGATCGGCAAGGCGCAGTGCTTCATCAAAGTCGTGGGTCACGAACAAGATGGTTTTATTTAAGCTACTTTGTAAACGTAAGAACTCGTCTTGCATCTCCCTGCGAATCAAAGGGTCCAGGGCTGAGAATGGCTCATCAAGGAACCAGATATCAGGTTCCACTGCCAATGAGCGAGCGATGCCAACACGTTGTTGTTGGCCGCCAGAGAGTTGTCGCGGGAAGTCATTTTCGCAACCTGTGAGCTCCACCAGATTTACCATGTCCATCGCACGGTCCATGCTGTCGTTGGTGCTCATGCCTTTCGCTTGCAGTGGTAAGGCAATGTTTTCCAGCACTGTCTTGTGAGGCAGCAGGGCAAAACTCTGGAACACCATGCCCATTTTGTTACGACGGATGTTGATGAGTTCTTTTGCGTTCATGGCAAGCAGATCTTCGCCATCAATAAAGATATCGCCAGCAGTGGTGTCGATCAGGCGTGAAATACAGCGCAAAAGGGTCGATTTTCCAGAGCCTGACAGGCCCATGACAACGAGCATTTCTCCTTTGTGCACTTCAAAAGAGGCATTGTTAACACCAATAACACACCCTGCTTCAAGTAATGATGCTGTATCTACTTTTCCGCCTGACTGTTTCAACATTTTTACAGCGTTGTCGCCAAAAATTTTATAGACAGACTCGCACTTGATCACCGGCTGAGCTGGTATTGACATAATTAAATCCCGATAAAAAAAGAAGCGCTAAAGGCAGCATCAAGGTTTCTTGATGCCTGACCTGAATGCAGCGCATTCAGGTCAGGGGGGTTGGCTTACAGCCAGGCTTTCCAGGTTGCTTCGTTGTCAGCAAGCCATTTAGCAGCGGCTGCTTCGTGGCTCATGCCATCGATGTCAACCAATGCAGCCATGTTGCCGATATCGCTTTTAGTAAAGGAGATGTTGTTGTAGATTTTGTAAGCTGTTGGCCATTTTGCAGGCATTTGATAGTAAGCGGCCTTCTTCAGCCAACCTGCTGGTGGAGAACCACACTTGCCATCACCGCCATCTGTCTTCTTGCAGCCATCACTATACTCGGGGAATTCAACGAAGCTGCCACCGTCACCGGCATCGGTGAAGTTAGGTGACCAGTTAAAGACGACGACTGCACGGTTGTCTTTAGCCGCTGACTCCAGTTCAGCCCAAAGTGCACCAGAAGACCCGGCAAACTTAGCTGTAAAGTTCATATCAAGTGCTTCGATGCGGTCCAGGGTTTCTTGGCCATGCCAGTCCATCGGGCCGTCCAGATAGCGACCTTTGCCGCCACTGCCTGCTGTTGCAAACAGATCAGAACATTCGTTTAGTGCTTCCCAGGAAGGTAGGCCAGGACATAGATCGCCTACATACGCAGGGTACCACCACTCTTCTTGAGTAGCAGAAGCGTGCTTGCCCACATCAATGATGCCGCCAGCGTCTAACGCGTTGTTGAACGACTTACCAAACGTTGACTGCCATACTTCGTGACCGATAGTGACGTCACCGTTACGAATTGATTCGTAAACCGCTTGGCTATCAGCAGGTACGTAAGAAACATTGTCGCCAATGCTTTCAAAAATCCCGCCAATAACGTACGCCATGGTGATTTGGCTGGTCCAGTTATGGGTAGGAATTACAATAGGCTCTTTCGAGTCTGCCTGGGCTACATTAGCACCAAGTACGAGTGAGCTAACTGCAGCAGCAGTAGCGAGTTTGTTGAAAAATTTCATGTATATCTCCAGATAGTATTGTTATCAGTCGTTAATCATTTCTTTCTTTGATAACAGACACTGCCCTGCCCCACAGGGGCAGGGCAGTGTCTGGCGTTTAGATCTTGGTTACAACGAATGTGCTGGCGCATATTGCTCTTGGCCACGCGTCCCATAATGTAGTCGCGCAGCACGGCACGCGGGGGGTAGGACGGAATAGAGCGACCGAAATGCTCCTCGAAGCTGTAATCCGCGAACTCCAGGCACTCCTTGGGGCCGTTTGACCATAGATAACGATACATGCTGCCGTGGACGGGCTCGCCGTAGGCATCCAGGCCTGTGCGCCACGTGTAGTTCCACATGCCGCCCCAGTCGCTCTGCTTTTCGTAGCATACGATCTCGGGAATATCAGCACCGGCGTCGCGGGCTGCTTCAAAGGCGCGTAATTGGGCCAAGCCGCTCGGGCCGGCGCCTAGAATGGCAACTCTAAAAGTCATAGAGACTCCTGATTTCAGGCGTTGCACCGTGCGCCAAGCCAGCTTTGTTCCGACGACGGATTAAACGCGAAATAGAGCGCAGCTCGTACCGGTAACGGTCGAACCATCAAGCTCTGCAGTGATGTGCGCCAAGGCTGGATCTACTGATGGCACAATGTGATGAAGGCTGCATCTGTGGGTAAAACAGAAGGCCGAGGGTGGTCAGGCCACCGATAAAACGCGAGATCTCGAGAAAACGCTGGAGGGAAGCGCTCGAACTGGTCAAGCAGGAAAAAACTTGGTAACTCGTATGCCAGGAGAAGCATACTAACACATCTCAGGTGTCAGCGTTTTTTTGCGACACCCGGGCAACGAAATCAACCACTTACCAGTCTGAAAAGCTATTCTTCGTCGCTGAATGCCGACCGGTGGAACTCCGCGGCCTCTTCTGCTTCCTTGACGCCCGTTTCCCAGAGTTCTGGCACGTCGCCACCAGCCAGCACCTCAAGTACTGCATGGACTCCGTGGGAGAGTGAGGTAAGGTTGTAACCGCCCTCCAGAACGAACGCGAGCCTGCCTTCGCAGTGCTTGTCAGCAATGTCCTGGATGATCCTGGTCAGCACCTTGAAGCCGTCGTAGCTAAGGTTCAGCGCCATGTCGTTGCGGTGGGGGTCAAATCCTGCCGAGACCAGCACCAGGTCCGGTTCAAAACGCTCGGCGGCCGGTATCAGTATGTCCCGGAAGACTTTCTCGAAGGCAATGTCGCCGGCGGTTTCAGGGAGGGGAACGTTGATGGTGTAGCCTTCACCAAGGCCATCACCTACCTCTTCAAGGTGGCCCGACCCGGGATAAAACGGCGCGGCGCAATGGGTGTCAAAGAACAGCACATCCGGGTCTGCCCAGAAAATATCCTGGGTGCCGTTGCCGTGGTGCGCGTCCCAGTCAATGATCAGGATACGTTCACAACCCAGCTTTGCCTGGGCATGGGCGGCCGCCACGGCGACGTTGTTCAGTAGACAAAAGCCCCGCGCCCGCACGGGTTCGGCGTGATGACCCGGAGGGCGCACGAGGGCAAACGCGCTTTGTGCCTCACCCTTTAAAACGCATTCCACGGCGGCAATGGCATTGCCGGCTGCCGCGGTGGCGGCTTTGATACTGTCGGGGGAAACCGCCGTGGTGTCTTTATCGAGCCAGGCGCGTTTGCCATCCAGCGAAAAGAGATGGTCCAGATAGGAGGTAATATGCACCCGCGCCAGCTGATCGTAGGTGGCAGCAGGCGCTCCGGACTGGAATTGGACACCCGGTATCGGGTTCTTCTCCAGATGCGCCTTTATCTCCGACAACCGGCCCGGATGTTCGGGATAGCTCCATTTGAAATCCAGTTCCTGGAGAATAATCCTGACGCGTTTTTCAACCCGACTGGGCATGAAAGGCAGGTCTACCTCGGGATTGTGTCCCAGCATTACCTCATCATAAAACACTTTTACACTGCGATCGCCGATCATGAGACTCTCCCCTTCTTGAGCTGTTTCGGTTGCCTCTTGGTACTGAGGTTGCGCAACGGCTTCCCGTAAAACAAAATCTACTCTACTGGCTTTTTTCTGGCCATAGAAACTCCGTTGACCTAACTCACCAATTCAAAACTCTCAGGCCCGGAACGCGGATTATTCATCCGTGATGCTAACGCGAGATTTAGATGAAAGTCCAAGCCAATATTCTCGTAATCTTATTTCCCTGCTTCATTTCTATTTCCCGTATATCGATCGCACCAAGCTTACGAATCAATTTTTTTGCTGGCTTTACATTTTCAATTTTCGAAACCAGACTTGTAAACCAGCGACATTGTGTTGAGTACACTTGGCTTTCTTTTATTAATTTTTTGAGAAACATTCGTTCGCCACCCTTACACCAAAGCTCTGTTTCCAGACCACCAAAGTTTAGTGTGGGAGACGTGGGTTTTGAATTTTTTATGGCGTCATTTTTATTTAAGCGCATAGTTCTTTTCTCACCGCGATTACGGGCAAGATTATTGAGTTTACGCTGATTGCCTTTCAGTGCTTCATCTTGCGAAGCATGGAATGGTGGATTGCATACGCTGACATCAAAGAATTCTCCCGCTTTAATAATCCCGTCAAAAATATGATTTTTATCATGTTGCGTGCGCAGTTCGAAGCAGTCTTTTAGCGTGGGGTTGTTAGCGATAATCGAGGCTACGTTCTCAAGCGACTGAGTATTAATATCACTACCAACACAATGCCAACCATATATTTGGCAGGCCAAAAGCGGATATATTCCATTTGCACCAGTTCCTATATCGAGCATGGTGATTTTGGTCTGCGCATTAGCCAGATTCGCAGTAGACTCGTCAAACCCAAGCAAATCCGCTATGTAATGGATGTAGTCGACTCTGCCTGGAATGGGTGGACAAAGAGCATCCTCCGGAATATCCCAATTGATAATATCGTAGTATCGTTTTAATAACGCCACATTTAGGGCTTTTACTGACAATCGGTCTGAGAATTCTATGGACAGGTTGTCGTGAGCATTTTTTTTCACATATGGGGCTAGTGGAGGGTAACTTTTTATGAGAGATGAAAAGTCATAGCCTTGATTGTGTATATTCCTCGGGTGCAGGCCTTTGCTATTTGGCCTGGATTGGTCCTTTTTAGTTCGATGGCGTGTGCTCACAGTAATATTTCCGAGGTTTATAATTTAAAAGAGGCATGGGTATTGTGTTAGCCCATTATTATAAACTTAATATATGAATTCGGTATACATAACAAGCGCATTAAAGACAACCTGGACTTCACCCAGTGTAGTCGACACTGGAGGTCTCCTCCCCGTTTAGCGGACGCGCCGTCACTTTCGGCGCTGAGGCTGAAGAAAAATCCCGAAATTGCCGCTTGGGCTTGCTAGAATTGAGCAAGCAGGCAAGGAGTGGTCTGGCAGGAAAACCCTTGCACTACGAGGGGCCAAAAACCGGCCAGAACGGCTTACCTCGGGCTCACTTCTCAGGGCGATTACGAGAACCTGACGGTTAGAGTCCGGAATCCGGGCAATAAGCTGTTCAGGAAATGACGGAACTTGAGAATGGTGGTTTCATCCGGCAGGCTAGCCAGCTTCAAACCGGCAAAGTGGCTATATGGTGACAGTGGGCAGAATGAGCTAAGCTCCCGTTAATGGAAAAATTTGAGACTTGGGGAGAAAGGGAAAATGCGGAGTTATGTGGAACGCACTTTTCGGCAATATCGCAAAACGCAGCCTAATCACTATTATATTTTCATTCAATCCCGAACTCGTTAAAAGATTGAAACCTAATGTTAAAAACAAATCCCCAAGCTACAAAATTTCATATTAAACATGAAACACACAGAAAAACACTATTAAAATTTGTTGCTCTTGCACTAATTCTTGTAGCCTATTTTTTATTTATGAGCTGGAAGTATGATGCATCTACAGGCTTTACAGTTACATTGCTGACTTGGAGTTTTTTTGTATTGTGCACCCCGGTTGCAGATGGTGGTTTTATTTTAGCCTTCCCCATTCGATTGCTGTTCGGGATCAAGATGTCAATAACACAAATAGTGCTGTGGCTTGTTGCTTTAGGGATTAATATATTCATGTTGGTCTCAAAACCCGTCGCATATGATTTTACATTTTTAACTAAGCTATTAAAGCATATTTTGACTGTCCCTTACCCTTACTGGAGTATTTTAATCTTAAGCGCTGTGGGAACTCTTCTATCAATCTATTTTGGTGATGAAATGATGGATGTGACCTCGCACAAAGATCGGTCGATACATCATCGCCATAAATTGAAATACCGATCGGTTCTTGTTGCGGGGCTAGGTGTTTTAACCGTAGTTTCTTATTATTATTTATTAAACAGTTTAAATATTGAATTACCAAAATAATACTGTTACATAAAAATGCAAATTTAAATATAACTGGTTTTCCACCGCTTTGCTTCAGTAATCCAGATGGCTAATTGCAACGGTTAGAGAAAAAGGTCAGAAATCAATTAATATTGCTTAGGGAACCATAAACGATGCTATCTATCGAAACATAATGTAAATGACTATTATCTCATCACAGCTGACTTATGCGGTTCGCATGCCTGTATTAGCAAAATACCTGGGGTTGCTTGCTTTTATGCTGGCTTTACTGACCCTTGCGCCTCTGGGTGCCGCAGTAATTTTTCAGGATTACCAGATTGCTATACGTTACCTCGGTGTTATTGCTGTACTACTGATTTTCTGGGGTGTATCACGATCCATTGCAGAACCCAGGCAGATACAGACGAATGAGGCGCTGACCATCGTTGCGCTGGCCTTTGTGTTTTCCCCGTTACTGATGACGTTTCCGTTTATGGGAAGCGGTTTAACTTTTTATAATGCCTTATTTGAGGCGATCTCTGCTGTCACCACGACAGGTCTGTCGGTGACTACAGATCTCGCAAGCAAGCCGCAAAGCTTCTTATTCGCGCGGTCATGGATGCAGTGGTATGGCGGCCTGGGGATCGTGGTGCTTTCTGTTGCAATGATGATGGGGCATCAGGTTTCCAGCCGCAGCCTGAGTGAGCCTTTGGGTGCTGAAACGCTGGCGACAACTACGCGTACCCATGCACGTCAGACACTGATTATCTACTGTTCGCTGACCGTAACAGGCATTGTTATGGTCTGGTTGATCTCCGGTAATGGCATGATGGCCGTAAACCATGTATTAGCCGCAGTATCAACTGGTGGATTTTCCTCGTTTGATAACAGCCTTGCGGACATTGATAGCTGGTATAGTCGATTCGGTATTATCAGTTTAAGCCTGTGTGGCGCCCTGCCCTTGCCGCTGTATATCATTATCTTTTCAAAAAACTGGCGCACTGGTATTCGCGATTCGGAATTACTGGCACTTGTTATAGCAATATTCGTGTTGAGCATTCTGTTATTTATCTCTTTGCATTTTAATTCAGGCATGGGTCTGGAAGCCGCAGCTGGACATTCGTTATTCCTGGGCATTTCTGCACAGACCACGGCTGGCTTTACCACACTGGATATCGATTCGATAGACAATGGCGCCAAGCTAAGCATGATCGTATCAATGTTAATTGGTGGCAGTGTGGGCTCGACGGCTGGTGGCATCAAGTTATTACGTTTCCTGATTCTGCTGCGCATGATTCAGGTTGTGGTGAAACGTACGACAATGCCGTTACAGGCGGTGCAATATCCAAGGCTGGGTGACAAAAAGCTGGAAGAAACGGAAGTGCAGCGGGTGCTTATCCTTATCCTGCTATTTATTGGTATTATTGTTATCTCCTGGTTTGCTTTTTTGATGTATGGCTATGCGCCTATGAATGCACTGTTTGAGGTGGTTTCTGCAAGCGCCACGGTTGGCTTGAGTACCGGTATAACCTCTGTAGACATGCCAGTCCCACTGAAACTGGTTTTATGTTTGGACATGCTATTTGGACGACTCGAAATTATCGCACTACTCGTAGTGCTATATCCTCCAAACTGGATAGGTAAACGTAAGGGATTATAATGAAAGCAATATTTATTGGTGCAAGTAACACCGCTATAATGACAGCAGAATTTTTGTTAAAGCGTAATCATGAAGTGATTATCATCGAGATTGATAAAGAAAAAATCGATATGATCAGCAATGAATTAGACTGTGGCTTTCTGCATGGTGATGGTAGTAAACCTTCACTGTTGCGTGAGACTAACCCGGAAGAAACGGATGTGCTTTTCTGCCTTACCGGCCATGACCAAACAAACATCATTGCTAGCCTTGTCGGGCGTTCATTAGGGTTTAAAAAAGTTGTTACCAAGATTGAAGACCCGAGTTTTGAGCACATCTGCGTAGAACTGGCACTGACAGCCACTATTATTCCATCACGCACTATAGGTCGCCATCTGGCTGACATGTTTGAAGGCCGTGACTCGTTTGAGATTTCTACCATGTTTCGTTACGGTGCATCCACCTTCTCGTTTGTTGCACAAGAAAAGCATGTAGGCACAATACAGGATTTAGCGTTATCCGGAGACAGCCGTGTAATATGCATCTATAGAAAAGAAAAACTGATTCTTCCAGAAGAAAACGAACGGATTGAGCTGAATGATGAGGTGATTATTATTACTCACCAGAATAATCTTGAAACCTTAAATGCGCAGCTAGATTTGGCCGTCAATGATAAACCGGATGATTCTAAAAAATAGATCATACGAGGTGCTCGAATTCATACTGAGCACAGGACCCGACTAAAAGTGGTGAGCTTCTTGGCTAGAATATTAGCTTATAAAACAAGGGAAATATGAACCCATTACTTACGCATGCCCTAGCGGTTTTTATGGCCTTTTTTGCAATCATGAACCCTATTGCAAACACAGCGGTATTTTATGGCTTGACGGGCGACAGGGAAAATATTGAACAGAGAAAAATTGCTACAAAGTCTCTAACCATCACATTTTTTATTATTTTAGTATTTGCAGTCTTTGGGAAATATATTTTCCATTTATTTGGAATAACTCTTCCCGCATTAAGGATCACTGGAGGTATTCTGGTATTCCTTATCGGATACCGCATGCTTCATGGTGAAAGCTCAAAATTACACACAGCCAAAGAGCGATCCGATACGGACATAACGGTATCGCCTCTTGCTGTTCCTCTGCTTGCGGGGCCAGGAACCATAGCAACGGCTATGAACTACTCGGCAGCAGGAGGGTGGATGGAAATTTTAATTACACTTTCTACATTTTCGGCGCTATGTTTTATTACCTTCTTTTGTTTTATTTATAGTTCAAAAATACTATCCATAGTAGGTAAAAGCGGGGTTGGAATTGTTACGCGATTAATGGGATTCATTCTGGCGGTTATAGGTGTTCAAATGTTGGTAGAGGGACTGAATGTAGCAATAAAGATCTCGCCAATCGGAAGCTAAAAACTGCATCAACGGGCCCAGCTTATATTCCATGTTTATTCGCTACGCGAAATATAGAATTGCGAGCTAATAAATTTATAATAAAACTTTACGAGCAACGCATCATGAAGAATATATTGATAAAAATATTCCAACCAATACTCCATATTTTTGAATCCGGTGAAGGGGAATATCGTTATGAGAAATCACACCGTAAGATACTGCTTACTGTTGGTGCGTTGTTTTTAGTCCTATCAATTGTCTCTGTTGTTTTGACTATTATTTCATCAAATATGGGCGGACTTATTCCTTTTCTGATATTTTTTTTGGTTGGGCTTGTATGCGAGGTGGTTGGATTATTAGGAAACAACCGCGCGGTCGCGAAAATATGGGGCAGTAAATAGACTATTTCAGTCGGAGAAGATACTGCTTCATAATTTGCTTAAGCTAACGTTTAAAGAAGCATGATTGCACTACAAGGAACGTCGAATGAAGCATACCGAAAGGCATAGAACTCAAAGAATTGGATGGCTTCGCGCGGCTGTTCTCGGAGCCAATGATGGCATTGTCTCCACTGCCAGTCTTGTCTTGGGCGTGGCTGCAGCGGGTGCTGACGCACAAGGCATCTTGGTTGCCGGCGTCGCTGGTCTGGTCGCTGGATCTATGTCGATGGCTGCCGGCGAGTATATTTCGGTCAGTTCACAGGCCGATACCGAGCGCGCCGATCTGGCACGAGAGAGTAGAGAATTGATCGCCAGTCCCGAGGGCGAACAACAGGAACTCACGGCAATTTACATCGAGCGCGGGCTGGATCCGGCACTCGCCTCAGATGTGGCTACCCAGTTGATGAAGCATGATGCACTGGGAGCACATGCACGTGATGAGCTGGGCATCTCCGTTTCCTTGGCAGCTCGACCCGTTCAGGCGGCGCTTGCTTCTGCCAGCTCGTTTACGGTGGGTGCTGCTCTTCCGCTTCTGATCGTCGTTTTGTTTCCATTTGCCTCACTCATGTGGGCCGTCTCAGGCAGTTCGCTACTATTTCTTGCACTGCTGGGCTTGCTGTCCGCCAAAGCCGGAGGTGCCCCGGTAATTGCCGCCACCTCACGCGTGACCTTTTGGGGCGCATTGGCAATGGCAATGACGGCAGGAGTGGGGGCGCTCTTCGGGGTTTCAGCTTGACGCCCCTATGTCGACGGCCAAATTCAGAAACTAGCGGGTAGCACTCACCGTATGGCCAGCCGATGCGGTTGCAACGGTATCGGCCAGCATCTCAGCAGTGATTGCCGACAGGGTCCAGCCCAGGTGACCATGACCCGTGTTATAGAACACAGTGGGAAGGTTGCCCGGCCCTACTCGCGGCATCATATTGGGCAGCATGGGGCGCAGTCCCGCCCAGGGCACAACCCGCCGGGTACAGACCCCCGGGAAGCATTGCTCTACCCAGCGGGTGAGCGGGCGAATCCGGTCATCCCGGATATTGCGATTGTACCCGTTGAATTCCGCCGTACCCGCCACCCGGAAACGAGTATCACCCAGCCGGCTGGTCACCAGCTTGGTGGCATCGTCCAGCAGGCTGACGGTCGGCGCCGAGTTTTGCGAGACCTCATCGTCCAGCTCAACGGTAATGGAATAGCCCTTGACCGGATAAATGTTGACGCGGTCTCCCAGTTTCGCCGCCAGCTCCCGGCTACCAACACCCGCACAAATCACCACGCCATCGTAGGTTTCACGGGTTTGCTGTTCGCCGTCAAATGAGGTTACCCAAGCATTGGATTGATCCGCACTCAGTTCGGTCACCGTGTGTCCGTAGCAGGTCTTGACCCCGAGACGCAGAATCGCCTCCGCCAGGCCGTTGGTGAACTTGTGGATATCACCGGTTGAGTCGCTTTCGGTGAAAAACCCACCGTAATAGGTGCCGGCCAAGGTGGGTTCGATTGCACGCATTTCCTCTGGAGAGACAGCGTGGCGCTCCAGGCCTCCAGCGGCCAGCAGTTTCGAGACGTTCGCAGCGTGGTCGAAACCGGTTTTGTCCCGATAGATATGCAGGATGCCCTGCTTCTTGAGGTCGAAATCGATACCTTCTTCTCGCGCCCACTCAAAAAGGAAGTCACGGGCGGCAATCGCCAATCGCGCGGTTTCGGTGGTGTTTTTTTCGTACTGGGGCATCGCGGCAACAAACTCGGCAAACCAGCTCAACTTATGCCAGGAGGGCTTGGGGTTGACCAGCAACGGGGCGTCATTGCGAAACATCCACTTAATGCCCTTGGCTACGGTCTGCCAGTTATTCCAGACCTCGGCATTGGAAGCCGACAGTTGACCACCGTTGGCGAAGGAGGTTTCCATCGCCGCATAACGGTGCTTCTCGTAAACGGTGACATCCAGGCCACGCTTGGCCAGCGTGTAAGCGGTCGTGATACCGGTAATACCACCCCCAATAACTGCAATTCGCTTCATGGCAATCTCCAAAGAGCGTCCAGGGTTACCCTTCTACACAGAGCGGTAGAAAGCACCCCTTCCGTCACGGAACCTGAGAGATTCACGCGCCGTTTCAACGAAAACGGCCGTTTGCTCCTTCGGTGTGCCGACTAACGCAGTCGTCGACAGCTCTTCGGAAAGTCGTCATGTTAACGGTCCTTTTGCCTGAGAGTTTCCGGGGCAGTTGCTCCTTCGGCGCCGATCACACAGTTGTGCGATACGATCTCTCCCGCTAACACGTCGGATTTGCAATAAATCCTATCCTGCTTCGCAACATAACAAATAATTCAGCAATACAACATCTCCACCATCATTGGAGCCTGCTCTGGATTTGGATTTTTTGTTGTTCTATAGCCACAAAGGGTGACTATGCTTAAAGTACCTTATTTGAGAACACTGAATTGAGCATACCGCACCGAGGAAAAGATTCATGAGCCAGAATGCCGGCAACACAAGCAAGGTAGATAAGCTACTGGCTGAGCAGCGTGACTATATCGCGAAGCGCGAAGGCGGTTATCGCGAGCGCGCGCTGAAGCTGTACCCGTGGGTGTGCGGGCGCTGTGCCCGTGAGTTTACCCGCATAAATTTGCGGGAACTGACGGTGCATCATGTCGATCACGACCACGACAATAATCCTGCCGATGGCAGTAACTGGGAATTATTGTGCGTGTACTGTCACGACGAAGAGCACAGTAAGTTTGAAGATTTCGTGCGCTATGGTGGTAGTTCTGAAAAAAGGCGGGAAGCGGCTACGCACAATCCATTTGCCGGTCTCAAGGACGCGCTTGAGAAGAACAATTGACCGAAATGGCATATCCCACTGGCTGCGGATGGCGCCGTCCCTGCCGGAGTCATCTTTTCGACTCGCCTGCAGGCTTGGCATCAACCTCGGGTTTAGCGTCGGGGCTCGCCTTACCTTTTTTGACTGGATCAAAAACCCGGTACGCGAACAGCGTGGCGACAATCTGCGTGCCGAGTACAGCGCCCCAGAGGATACCTGCGGGGCGGATGGTCCAGAACGGGCCGCGAGTGCGGGTCAGGAAGATGGTCAGGTGGCCGGCCACCGACAACTTCAGATACATCATGGTCTGGATGTGAGCGCGATCGATATGGAACACATGCTCGCCGAGATAGAACAGGCCGAACGCTGCGATCACGCCGATCACGCCGAGCGCGCTGGATACGCCTAGCACCAGGCGCATGTTCCAAGCCTCGGGCGCGTTCTTGTACCGCACTCTGTCATAGGCGATCGATAGAATTGCACCGTCGTTGAGCAGCGCCAGCATCACTATCATCACTGCAGTCAGGGGATAGAAATTAAATACCAGGTGACCCATTTGCCATCGCGCTTGACCCGGGCCTTGAGCGCGTCGATGGCGTTGCCGGCCTGGCGCTCTTCCCAGAAGCCGACCATCCCATTGGCCACCAGCAACAGCAAGATGATGAAAAAGTCCGCCCAGTGCCGGAGCACCCCCGACAGAACCATCGCCTCCTCGATCATCCAAGGGATCGGGCCCCAGAAATAACTCAGGAATTTGCGCCAGGTGCTGGTCTTTTTCTCGGTGATCTCGTTGGGGCCATACCGGTCCAGTCGCTTGGCCGCCTCGGCCTGGGTCAGGCCGTCCGGCTAGGCCTGAAGTTTTTCCTGCAGGTCCGGCAGCGGCAGGGTTTTCAGATCATCTTTGGTATCGGATGCTGCGGCCGGTTTTGTCGTATCCGATGCGGCTGCATCCGTTTTGGCGTTCATGTCTTGCCCCTCCATTGCCAGTCGCGAATTTCAGGGAGATCTTGCCCATTTTTGTCGATGTAGATTTTATGCTCTATCAACTTTTCCTTGAGTCTGCGCTTCAGCGCGAGACCTTTGTCGCCGGTTTGCGGCAGCCGATCAATCGTGTCCATCACCAGGTGGAAACGATCCATTTCGTTCAGCACGGTCATATCAAAAGGCGTGGTGATCGAGCCCTCCTCCTTGTAACCGCGCACATGGATATTCTCGTGATTGGTCCGGCGATAAGTCAGGCGGTGGATCAGCCATGGGTAAGCATGAAATGCGAAGATCACCGGTTTGTTCGTCGTGAAAAGCTCATCGAAATCCTGACCATTCATCCCGTGCGGGTGTTCGGTCTGCGGCTGCAGTCGCATCAGATCGACGACATTAACCACGCGAATTTTCAGCTCAGGAAAGTTTTCACGCAGGATCGACACCGCGGCGAGCGTTTCCAGCGTGGGGACATCCCCGCAGCAGGCCATTACCACGTCGGGGGCTTGATCACCATCGTTGCTGGCCCATTCCCATATGCCAATGCCGGCTGCGCAATGTTGGGCGGCGGCATCCATGTCTAGCCACTGCGGTGCCGGATGCTTACCCGCAATCACGACGTTGACGTAATGCCGGCTGCGCAGACAATGATCCATCACTGACAGCAGGCAATTCGCGTCGGGGGGCAGATACACACGGACAATCTCGGCCTTTTTATTGACGACGTGATCGATAAAACCCGGATCTTGATGGGTAAAGCCGTTGTGGTCCTGACGCCAGACGTGCGATGCCAGCAGATAATTGAGCGACGCGATTTTACGCCGCCACGGCAAATGCGACGTGACCTTCAACCATTTCGCGTGCTGATTGAACATCGAGTCGATAATATGGATAAAGGCCTCATAGCAGTTAAAAAGACCATGACGCCCAGTGAGCAGATAACCTTCGAGCCACCCTTCGCATTGATGTTCGCTCAGCATTTCCATCACGCGGCCAGTCGGCGCCAGGTGTTCATCGTTGGGCTCGGTCGCCGCATCCCATTGCCGATCAGTTGTTTCGAACAGCGCCACGAGGCCGTTGGAAATGGTTTCATCGGGACCGAACACACGAAAATTCCGCTGTTCCTGATTGATCTTGGCGATATCGCGCAGGAACGGCCCCAACACGTGCGTATCGCCGATACCGCTCGCGCCTGGTGTCGGCACATCGCAGGCGTATTCGCGAAAATCCGGCATGTGCAGATCGCGCAGCAGCAAGCCACCATTGGCATGCGGATTTGCGCCCATGCGGCGCTCACCCTCGGGCGCCAGTTTCGCTAACTCCGGTAACAGGCGACCCCGCTCATCAAAGAGTTCTTGTGGGCGGTAGCTGCGTAGCCAGTCGTTCAGCAACTCCAGATGCCCCGGTTGCGCCGCGGGATCGGAAATCGGAACCTGATGCGCGCGGAAAGTGCCTTCAATCTGGAAGCCGTCAACAAATTTTGGGCCCGTCCAACCCTTGGGCGATTTCAGCACAATCATCGGCCAGCGCGGGCGTGCGAAGCCGCCCGCATCGTCGTCATTCATGACGCGAGCGTTTTGCTGAATCTGCTGGATCTGCTGCACCGCCGTGTCGAGCGCCGTCGCCATCGCCTCATGCATGAGTGCGGGCTCATGACCCTCGACAAAAATCGGTGTCCAGCCGTACCCGCGCAGCAACTGCTCCAGCTCTTCGTGGGTAATGCGCGCGAGAACGGTCGGGTTGGCAATTTTGTAGCCGTTGAGATGCAGTATCGGAAGCACCGCGCCATCAGTCACCGGATTGAGGAATTTATTGGAATGCCATGCCGTGGCCAACGGTCCGGTTTCCGCTTCACCGTCGCCTACTACACAGGCGACGATCAACTCCGGATTGTCGAACACCGCGCCAAAGGAGTGACTAAGCGAGTAACCGAGTTCACCGCCTTCGTGAATCGAACCTGGACACTCCGGCGAAGCGTGGCTCGGGATCCCCCCCGGAAATGAAAACTGCAAAAAAAGTTTTTGTAATCCGGCGTCATCCTGGCTGATATCCGGGTAAATCTCGCTGTAGGTGCCTTCAAGATAGGTATTAGCGACGACAGCCGGCCCGCCGTGGCCGGGGCCGGACACGTAAATCATATCGAGATCGTACTGTTTGATAACCCGATTCAAATGCGCGTAAATGAAGTTTTGTCCGGGCGTCGTTCCCCAGTGGCCGAGCAGCATGTGTTTCACATCGGTGAGCGCAAGGGGCCGCCTCAACAGCGGGTTATCGCAGAGATAAATCTGGCCGACCGACAGGTAGTTTGCGGCACGCCAATACCGGTCTATGCTCTCGAGGAGCTCCGGTGTCAGAACGTCCGGTTGTTTTTTCGTCATGCCAATCTCCGCTATAACCGCCGTTGAACATTGTTGACCAGTCTTCGGGCCCGCGCCACCACCTGTTCGACCGCCAGGCGTATGGCCGCTGTTGGCGTTCGGCACCATATTCACCGCCAGAAACCGCAGCGTATTAATGCGTTCCAGTTCAAGTGAACGGGACATAAAGCCACCTTCGGCCTGAATCAAGCAAATCGGAAAACAGCCCTGTACAAACCAAACTTTGTGCCCTCGTCACCACCGCGTCCGTCTGCTAGCGCACAGACCCAAGGCTGCGGCGGACGCATCGTGGTTTTCGAGTCATAATCTGGAGCGCGTCATGCAACTTGGAATGGTCGGTCTGGGCCGGATGGGGGCGAGCATGGTGCGGCGCCTGATGAATCATGGGAACACGTGCATCGTTCACGACACGCAACCCGAGGCCATGATACCGTTATGCAAGCTCGGGGCGGTAGGCGCCGCTTCGATCGAGGATCTGGTAACAAAGATGGAACCGCCGCGCGCGATCTGGCTGATGGTCCCGGCGGCGGCCGTCGATGCGGCACTTGATGCGCTTGCCATACATCTGGAACCTGGCGATATCGTGATCGACGGCGGCAATTCCTATTACCGCGACGATATCGGCCGGGCCAAAAAAATGGCGCTTGCCGGCACGCATTATGTCGATGTCGGTACCAGCGGAGGCGTCGCTGGTGAAACTCGCGGCTATTGTCTTATGATCGGTGGCGAGGATCAGATTGTCGCCCATCTGGAGCCCCTATTCTCTGCCCTCGCGCCCGGCGTCGGCGTAATAGCTCGTACCCGTGGACGCAATGGCGTGCCCAGCTCAGCTGAGCAAGGCTTTTTGCACTGCGGCGCGACCGGTGCTGGCCATTTCGTCAAAATGGTGCACAACGGAATCGAATACGGGATTATGGCGGCCTATGCCGAAGGTCTGGAGATTCTGGCTCATGCCAATATCGGCAGCCGCCCACCAACAAGCGACGCCGAGACCACGCCTCTGCGCAACCCCGAATTCTACCAATACCAACTGGACCTGCCCGAGATCGCCGAAGTCTGGCGTCGCGGCAGCGTCATCGGCTCCTGGCTGCTCGACCTGACCGCCGATGCTTTGCTGGAAGACCCCAAGCTGTCCGCATACGACGGCCGCGTGTCGGACTCTGGTGAAGGCCGCTGGACCATCCAGGCAGCGATCGATGAGGCGGTGCCGGCGCATGTGCTTACCACCGCGTTGTACGAACGTTTTGCCTCGCGCGGCGAAGCGGGCTTTGCCAATCGTCTGCTATCAGCCATGCGTCACGAGTTCGGAGGGCATGTGGAAAAGCCGCCAGAGGCGTCCGAATGAGTGCGGCTACACTATCGCCACCGACCGAAGATGTTTCAAACTCGGACGCACTGGTGGTTTTCGGCTTCAGCGGCGACCTGGCCAGCAAAAAGATCTTACCGGCGCTTTATGCCATGGTCAGAAAAGGCGTGCTGAACGTACCAGTGATCGGTGTGGCCTCTTCGCCCTGGAGCACCGAGGAATGGCATCGTCACGTGCGGGCCAGTCTGGAGCATGACAGGGCCATCGACGACGAAGCGGCATTCGATCGGCTGCTATCCCTGCTCGACTATGTCGCCGGCAACTATGCCGATGAGTCCACCTTCCAGGCGCTGAAACGCGCCCTGGGCACCGCCCAACGCCCGGCGCACTATCTGGCGATTCCACCCGCGCTGTTTGCCACGGTGATCCGCAGCCTCGGTGCTGCCGGACTGGCCAAGAATGCCCGCGTTATCGTCGAAAAACCCTTCGGACGAGATCTGACTTCGGCGCGCGAACTCAACGCGATTGCATCATCGGTGTTCCCCGAGGATGCAATCTTTCGCATCGACCATTACCTTGGCAAGGATGCGATCATGAACATCCTGTACTTCCGCTTCGCCAATGCGTTCCTGGAGCCAATATGGAACCGCAACCACGTGGCAAGTGTAGAGGTAACGCTTGCCGAGGAGTTCGGTGTGGGTAACCGCGGCGGCTTCTATGAAAGCGCCGGCTGCCTGCGCGACGTGGTGGCGAATCACCTGTTCCAGATCGTGGCCCTGCTGGCGATGGAGCCGCCCGCCTTCCAGGGTTTCGGGGCGGTACATAATGCCAAGGCCAGCGTGTTTCGCGCCATGCAGCCGCTGACCTCCGACGCGTTGGTGCGCGGGCAATATGATGGCTATCGCCAGGAAAAGAATGTTGCACCGGATTCGGATGTCGAGACCTTCTGCGCCCTGCGCCTTTTCATCGATTCCTGGCGCTGGAGTGGCGTGCCTTGGTACCTTCGTGCCGGTAAGCGACTGCAGACGACCGCCGTCGAAGTCCGGGTCCAACTGCATGCCCCGCCGCAACAGCTGTTCGACGATTCCGGGCCGGAGGAGTGCAATGCCAACTATCTGCGCTTCAAGCTACAACCCGGGTCCGCAATAGCCCTGGCCGCCCGGTTCAAACAGCCGGGCAAGGCATTCCGCGGCGACCTTCGCGAACTCTATTTCCAACCAGAAGAAGACCACGAGGAAACCACCTACGAGCGGTTGCTGGGCGATGCCATGGCCGGCGATGGCGCGCTGTTCACGAGCCAGGACGCAGTCGAAGCGGCCTGGGCGGCAGTCGACCCGGTACTCAGCAATCACGCCCGCGTCTTGCCCTACGCGCCGGGAAGCTGGGGGCCGGTGGCCGCGGACGCGCTGATTGCCGGTGATGGCGCCTGGCACAACCCGGAATCAGAGGACACCCGCCATGACTGCTGACTGGGTCTTCCTGCTCGATGTCGATAACACCCTGCTCGACAACGATCGCATCATTGCCGAGCTGGGTTACGCCGATGATCTCGGTGCCTTGCAACGCTATCGAGCTAATATCGAAGGCGGCAGCCTCCAGACGCAGCGCCTGGCGGTCCATTTGCCCCCATCTATGGTTTGAGGAATACCCCCATGGCCACACTGATCAGCCCGCTCGCCGGCAAACCCGCCCCACAAGACCTGCTTGTCGACGTGCCCAAGCTCGTGAGCGCCTATTACTCAGGCATACCAGATCCGTCGGTACCTGCGCAGCGCGTCGTCTTCGGTACCTCGGGGCACCGCGGCACATCGCTCGCGCTGTCTTTCAACGAATGGCATGTGCTGGCCATCACGCAGGCGATCTGTACCTACCGCAAACGTCAGGGCATCGACGGACCACTGTTTCTCGGCATCGACACCCACGCGCTGTCGGAACCCGCGCGCGCCAGCGCCATTGAGGTGCTGGCCGGCAATGAAGTCGAGACCCTGCTGGCCACCGGCGACGAATACACGCCGACGCCGGCAGTCTCCCACGCCATCCTGACCTACAACCGCGGCCGCACCTCAGGGCTGGCAGACGGCATCGTGGTGACGCCCTCCCACAATCCGCCTGATAACGGTGGCTTCAAATACAACCCGCCGAACGGCGGCCCGGCTGACAAGCACATCACCGACACCATTGAGAAGATGGCCAATGCCCTGCTCGAAAAGGATGTGGCAGGGGTCAGGCGGATGCCGTATGACCGCGCCCTGCAGGCGGCAACGATGCATCGCCACGATTTCCTGACCACCTATATTGCCGATCTTGGCCAGGTTATCGACATGGATGCGATCCGCGCGGCCCACGTTCGCATGGGCGTTGACCCACTCGGCGGCGCCGGCGTGCATTATTGGGCACGCATTGCCGACCATTTCCGACTTGACCTGACCGTGGTCAGCGACGTGATCGATCCGACGTTTGGCTTCATGACCGTGGACTGGGACGGCAAGATCCGCATGGATCCGTCGTCACCCTATGCGATGCAGCGATTACTCGAACTCAAGGACCGCTACGACATCGCCTTCGGTTGCGACACCGACCACGACCGGCACGGGATCATCACCCCCCAAGCCGGTTTGCTACCGCCCAACCACTATCTGGCAGTCGCCATCGATTACCTCTTTAGCCACCGACCGGAATGGAGCAAACGGGCTGCGGTGGGAAAGACCGTGGTCAGCACCGGCCTGATCGACCGGGTGAGCGCGCGGTTGGGCCGCAAGCTGGTCGAAGTGCCGGTTGGCTTCAAATGGTTTTCCGCCGGGCTGTTCGACGGCTCGCTCGGCTTCGGCGGTGAGGAAAGCGCCGGTGCGGCCTTCCTGCGGCGCGACGGCACGGTCTGGACCACCGACAAGGATGGCATAGCCCCTGCCCTGCTAGCGGCAGAGATCACCGCGCGCTGCGGCCAGGATCCCGGCGCCTTGTACAACACGCTCACCAGGGAACTGGGTTGCCCGGTGGCTGATCGGGTGGAAGCCAAGGCAACCCCGCCGCAGAAACAAGCCCTTGCAGCACTCACGCCGCAAGGTATTACCGCGCGCGAACTCGCCGGTGAACCGATCACCGGCATCATCGATAAGGCCCCCGGCAACGACGCGCCGATCGGCGGCATCAAGGTGATGACCGCTAACGGCTGGTTTGCCGCCCGACCCTCGGGGACCGAAGACATCTACAAGATCTACGCCGAGAGCTTCAACGACGATGCCCATCTGCAACGCATCCTGAAGGAAGCGCAGGCGATCGTCGACAAAGCGATTGCTGCGCGATGACTGCGTGGAACATTGCCATTTGCGCCGGAGATCGCATAACTCCCCAACCCAGGCTGAACCTACTAAAACGCATTGCAGACAGAAGCCTCGAGCTGATGTAACAGCCTGTCCGTCTCCGTCTTCACCACGGCATAGCACTCGCAGCACAACTGCTCCAGCCTCGGTCGATCCAGCACGTTGATGTGTCCACGGTGATAAGAGATCACGCCGAGCTTCTGCAATTTGCCGGCGGCTTCTGTCACACCTTCCCGGCGCACCCCCAGCATATTGGCGATAAGTTCCTGCGTCATGGTTAACTGGCTATCTGGCAAACGGTCCAGGGATAGCAATAGCCAGCGACACAGCTGTTGGTCGATCGAATGATGTCGATTGCATACTGCGGTCTGCGCCATTTGCGCAATCAGTGATTGCGTATAACGAAGCATCCACGCCATGAACTCTTCATGGCGACCAAACTCTTCCTGTAGCACCTTCGCCGGCAATCGATAGGCGACGCCCGCACTTTGGACCAAGGCCCGATGAGGGGCGCTGTCCCCGCCCATAAATAGAGCGATACCGACAACCCCGTCGTTACCGACAACGGCGATTTCGGCAGAGGCTCCATCTAACATCACATAAAGCAGTGAAATAATGGAATCCGTCGGAAAATAGACATGCTGTAAAGCAATGCCCGGCTCATAGATCACTTGTCCCAATGGCAGAGAAACCATCTGCAAATGCGGGAGGAGCCGGTTCCGGCTGGCGACAGGCAAGGCAGCAAACAAACGGTTCTGTTGCGGAGAAATAATCTTCGGCATTTTTAGTCATGATCCGTACGTGTGCGACATTCTATAACGCAGGTCAATAATCTGCACAAGCTTACCGAACACTTTACGTTACCGTACCGTGCTATGCCTACCGTTACGTCCAATCTTACTCCAATCCGCCGATAACAAGGGCGGCAGATAGCAGATGTGTTTTAATAATAACTTTTCAAGGAGAATAGCATCGGATGAATGCACTATCGCATATCTTTAAACTGACCAGTTTTTCAGCACTTACAGGCTGGATTATTCTAGCTGTGCTACCTTCGTGGAAACTTGGCCAGAGCATCATTGTCGGAATCGTCGTAGCACTATTGTGCTTTGCATACATTTACCTGGTTTTCTTCGGCAAAAAACATGATGAGCCCGGGCAAAAAATCAGAGGGAACTTTTTCTCATTAAAAGGAATCATCAACCTGTTCAAATCACCGCGCGTGGTACTTGCGGGATGGGTTCATTATCTGGCCTTTGACTTGATGATCGGTGTATACATTGTCACAAATGCTTCGCAATATGGAATATCTCACTGGCTTCTGCTTCCCTGCTTGTTTATGACGCTCATGTTTGGCCCTGCGGGTTTATTGTTGTACTTCGTACTCCGATTTTCTATTACACATGAATATTTTGTGCCATACACCTCCTGACTTTTCACTCACAAGGTGTATGGCGCGACTGTCTAGTTTTGAATCTCACTCTCATCCTCAATAATGAGCATAACTTCTTCTGCATCCAGAACCTGGGCTTCGTAGGTCAGTCCTTGAGCTTCGATGACTCGCACGAAAGCCTTCAGATGACTTTTTGAGCCGTCGAGCAGGTTCGAGTAGGCCAGAATGATGGCGCGCTCATCGGTCTGGCTGATAGCAGCCAGAATGTCACGCATATCTTTTTCTTCAATAATGCCGCCAACATAAAGGGCATCGATAAACGAGGTTTTTCCTTTTTCTATCAGCTCATTGTAAAGCGCCTGAAGCTCCTGATTGGTAAATACGCCAATGGTGTCGTTTACCACCGGATCCTCAACTCCGAACTTATCCAGGAGATAATCAACGCTGGCGGTATGTGACTCTTCTGATAAAGCTATTCTGGCGAAAACCTGAGTCTGCTCGCCCCACTGCTGATCCAAGGTCAGATAAACATCTCTGGCCAGTTTTTCTTCTTCACGCATAAACTGCAGATCGCTGGTTTCGATAGACGTCAACTCGGTTGACTGCGTCTGGTTCAGGTTCTCACCACCGCCTCCGCCATCAAGCTTCGGACCGCCGGCCGCCATGGCTGTGCCACCCATGAATATGGATGTAACAATGGCCGTGCTCATCAACTTTTTAATATTCATACTCACTTCCTCTTTACTGATAGCCTTTAGTCTATTTACCTGAAATTATGACCTAAAAACATAAATAGGGCTCATTAATAAATTTCAAACCTTGTGTAATTTTGACGAGATAATTCTCGTCAATTATTATTTATAATAGTTGACTCACATCAATTTTTTCTAAATAAATCCATGTTTTTAATACAAAAATTTAAGCAGTTATAATCAGTTTTTGGTCTATGATTACAAGCAGGTCATACAAGGAGGCCACAATGAAGAACTTTCCCGCACACTATGAAGAGCTGAATACCTGGATGGGCAAGCTTGGGGCTGCCATTCCGGATGTTATGCAAGGCTTTGGCGCGTTACATAAAGCGAGCCTCGCAGACGGCGCACTGGATGGTAAAACGAAGGAGCTGATCGCACTGGGTATCGCCATCACTGTTCGCTGTGACGGCTGTATCTCTTTTCACGTACATGATGCCTTGACGGCAGGTGCCAGCAAAGAAGAAATCGCAGAAACCGTGTCAGTGGCGATTCTCATGGGCGGCGGGCCGTCGGTGGTTTACGGCATTGAGGCGATGCAAGCCACAGAACAACTTATGGAGCATTTGAACCAAAACGGCTCATGACTTGCTGTTGGTAGGGCGGGTTTTAAACATCACCCCGCCAAAACCTGAGTATGTGCCCTTTAAAAGGCTTTTCCAGATAGTCTGTATGCTCCGGCTTTTCTTGTGAACTGCTATACCCGTGGGTTTCCATCCGCCGGCTGAATTTATTTTTCCGGCCCCTTCCCGGGTCAACCAGAATAACTTCACAGGCCGAGTTGGAGTGTTTGTGGATGAAGTCGGCCAACAGGTTTATATGCTCGTCTTCGTATAACAGGTCGCTGCCAATGATGATGTCAAACAAGCCGAGATCACTGGTTGCATCCGCCCAGTCAATTCGTTGGTAACCGATGGCCTTCCCCTGGTTGAGCTGTGTGTTTCGCTCCAGAAAAACACCCACTTCCGGATGATAGTCGGTCGCCGTGATATCGTCGTTTCGTTGGTTCAGCAGCAGGCTGGACAGTGCCATTCCACAGCCAATTTCCAGAATTCTCTTTCCCGCAGTCTCATGGGTCGCAATATAATGGGCAAGCACCAGGCTTGAGGGCCAGATAATGCCAAATAGCGGCCAGGTCGCGGATGAAATGCCCAGTTTGAGGGCAATGTCGTTTGGATCATCGAATTGCTGATTGTCACGCAGAGTGCAAACGTGAATGTCCACGTTTCCGAACTCAATGGTTTGATACCGAAGACGCAGGGCTGATTTCATTGAGAGTCACACTGAAGGAGTTAGGCTCGCCAACCTGTGAAAAGATACGGCAGAAACTACTTCTTCAGAATATACCCATGTTGTGCATTAAAAAAGATTTTATCGCTTCGCCAGATCTTCAAGAAAAACCTGAATCCGCTCGGCGTTGGTACCGAGATCGCTCTTCCCTACCCTTGAAGCGGAGCGCATATCGACCCGCACGCCGGTCTCTGTCTCAGTCATGCGGATTGCCACGTCGTCTTTGAAACCGAACCAGCGGGTGGTAGCAGTGGCTTCAATGGTGTTGGCGGTGGTTCCGGCAATTTCCCACCCCCGCGCCTGAATGGTCGCTTTTGCGGCGGCCATGGCGCTGGCCATTGGCATGTCGATAATAATCGGCTTTAGTTTCGGGTAGGCGGCCTGTTGCTGACGTGCTGTTTCCGCCCCCGGATAATCCACTTCATTGGGTGCTTCCTCACGAGCGGCGGCTAGCGCTGTGAAGGCGGGTGGGTTTTCCATATCCGTTGTGATGTCGTGGATAGGCGGCACACTCTGGGCACGCTGCTTCATCTGCATGGGTATGGCGATCATAGCCACCACAGTTACGCTCACCAACGCACCCACAAGTGCCGGGCGCCACCGACGGAGTATGCCGGCAACAACCAGTGTTATCAGGCCCAGCACTGCGGCACCCGACGCCAGTTGAGCGCCTTGGCGCAGCCATGTGAAAGAGGTGCCTAATTGAATCAGCTCAGCCCTGTAGGCAGGCCCGGCGCCGGCCATGAGTATGCCTGCAACTATCAGCAGGATTACACCAAGCCAGGCAGTAATCAGCGGCCATTTTCCGCCACGGCGGGGCGAGTTTGTTTTTGACAGCATTCCGGTTCCTTTTTTCAGCTGGGAATCGCCAATTTATACTGCAGCAGTTACGAGTCACCACCTTAGCCCGATCACAATGGTTTTGGTATGCTGGAGAGACGCGATAGGTTGAGACTTCACAGGAGCAACATTATGGCCGGAGGCTGGGCTCGTGATGGGGCCGTTCAGGATCAGATTGATGCGAGCGTGGAAGATGCCGTTGCCGAGGCCCGTAGCCGGCTGTGCACGGGTGAAAGCGCGGAATTTTGCGAGGAGTGTGACTGCCCTATTCCGGAGGCGCGGCGCCAAGCCATTCCCGGCGTCCGCCTGTGCGTGAACTGCCAGGCGGCACTGGAAAAGCAGCAAACGGCTTCAGGTAGCATCAACCGCCGGGGCAGCAAAGATAGCCAGCTGAGATAGCCGGGTACCAAGCGTCTGATTATATTTCAACAGGTTCTCCGGCATCGCTTTTAGCCGCCAGCACCCTCACCCGTTCGAAGTCTTCTTCGCTGAATACGCCGTTCACACCGGAGATAGCCGCCAGCGTCATGCCGTGTTTCAGGCCCAGCTTGTAAATATCCCGAACCTTTTCCCACTCAATGTTGCGCCCAAGCGTGAAGTTCTCGAACCGCCCTTCCAGGGTAAGCACGATGGTTTCTGCCAGGCAAGCGTAAGCAATTCCTGAAGGAAGGCCGATGTTTTTCATGTGCACATCACCCGGTAGCTGAACCTCTCCGGATTCAATCACCAGCACATCCGGGCGTTTGGCGACGTCTTCAGCGGATATATCCAGCGGGCGAGCCACATCGGTAATCACACAGCCGGGTTTTACTTTGTTGATGTCCAGTATCCGTTTTCCAGCACCGGAAGTGGCGGTCACGATCATGTCCATTTCTTCAATATCACGGTCTGCAGAACCTGCCACATGCACAATAGCGCCCGGGGTTTCCTGTTCAATGCTTTCTTTCAGGGCGAGAAGTTTGGCGGGCTCCGGTGCGGCCAGGTAAATCTCATCCACGGCTTTAGCCAGCAGGCGTGCGCACACAGATCCAATGGCTCCTGTTGCGCCCACCACCATGGCCTTGCCAGCCATTTTTCCGCTTTTACCAATATGTACACGGCCAATTTTCTTCACTGCATCCCGGGCGGCCCACAGTGCCCCGGAGGCGCTATAGCTGTTGCCGGTGGTAATGGGCAGCGGCGCGCGCTTGGCAACGGTAATGCCGGCGTCTCCCACCACTTTGGTAAAGGCACCCAGGCCCATGATCTGTGCGCCCAGCTTTTTCGCAAGCTTGGCGGCAGCCAGTAACCGGCTGTAGGTGAACTCGGGATCGTGCGCCATGATTTCTTTGGGCGTGCCCCCTACGGTAATCAACCAGCCCTCCACTTCATCCCCTGTGGGCGATTTGATGCCGGAGACCTTCGAGTAGATAAATGGCGGCGTATAAGCCACGGCCTTCTCCACCAGGTTCATCACCAGAGGCGGCGAAACACTGGCAACCCAATCCAGCGGCGGTGTCTTGGTCAGGTATTGCTGCGACAACGGGTGAATCACGAAGGCAAACCGGTTTATCCGGCGATAACCGTTCGGGTAGAGAATCCGCGGTTCCATGCCCAGAGTCTGGATAACGTCGAGATAATCATCTGCACCCAATTGCTCCGGAGTGCGAGACAGCGCCGCACTGATCATAGCCTCCATCACGTTCACACCCAGAGGGCGCCCTTGCAGCCAGGGGCTGTAATCAACCACCATGGCGACCTTGCGGGAGCGCATCCAGTCCAGAGCCGCTTCCGTCACGCGGGAGGTGATAATGGTTTTACCGTCCAGCTCCTTGTGTGTGAAGTTCTCAAGATCATCCATGTTCGCAACAATCACGTGAGCGTCTTTAACAGCTTGGTGCAGCGAGCCTTGGATCAGCCCCTCCCCAAGACGATACAGCGGCGTATGACGCAAAGTTTCAACGGCCTTCACGGCTGCCGGGCGGAACATGATCCGCGCAGTCAGCGAGGTGTAGGTTTCAAGCTGCTTGAGTGACGTGAGTAGCCTTGGCACGCCGAAATCCATGTAAGGGTCGGCAAAAAACAGGTTATCCGTATGCTCGGAAAGGGATTTGGCAATCCGGTAGCTGGCCTGCCCATTCATAAAGAGTACTCGGGCGTTATCAAAGAAGTGCCCAAGCTCGGACTGGGTATGGCGCACCGCCCATTCCTGAAGGATACCCCGCAGGCCGGCCCCGGTTGTCACCGGTTTGTCGGGAATACAGGCTTCGAGCCTGGCGGTATCCGGGTGTTCCAGCTGCACCGACCCGACCTGGTAGTGATCGGGGACCATGCTCAGGCCGATGGCGTCTGCCCTGTCATGGTACGATTTCAGCAGGGACACCGCGCGGGAGAGATCTCCGTCAGTACCGGTGCGAATGACTCGGAAGGACTGCCCCAGAAACTCCGTTTCCAGATCGTAATCGAATTCGGATGAGCCCTGGCTTACGCTGATAACTGTTTTCATACCCAGTCCTTATTTTTGTTCTACCGTGATGATGATAAGAGTAAGACAATGCCAGAAAAATTGCCTTAACTCAGATCAAATTATGGGTAGCATCGCGGCACCCATAGCCAATGAACGGTCTACACTAATGAGATAAGAGAACGGAAACAGATCACGACATTCACCAGGCAAAGGAGCCGGCATGAGTATTCAAAACGAACTGCTTTCAACGATACAGGATCTTGTTCAGCCTGGCAGGGGGATTCTTGCTGCGGACGAAAGTCACCCCACCATCGCGAAGCGCTTCAAGGCGGTTGGTGTTGAATCCACGGAAGATAAACGCCGGGAATATCGCAGCCTGCTCTTCTCCACACCCGGGCTTGGAGAATTCATCAGTGGCGTGATTCTTTTTGAGGAAACGCTTGGGCAGAACAGCCTGGATAATGCACCGATGGCGAAACTGCTGGAAAGCCAGGGGATTGTCCCGGGTATCAAGGTAGATAAGGGAAAGAAGCCGCTGATCAATGCCCCGGGTGACGAAATAACCTATGGCCTCGACGGCTTGGACGACCGACTGGAAATCTACAAGAACCAGGGCGCCCGTTTTGCCAAGTGGCGCGCTGTGTACAACATCTCCGATACCCTGCCCTCGCACCAGGCGGTGGAAGCCAACGCTGAGATGCTGGCCCGATACGCCGCGCTCTGCCAGTCCATAGGCATTGTGCCCATAGTGGAGCCTGAGGTGCTGATCAATGGCAACCACACAATCGAGCGGTCTGCAGACGTGAACGAAGCCGTGATTGCAGAGGTTTTCAATGCCCTTCGCCGCCATCGCGTACAACTGGAAACCATGATCCTGAAACCCAGCATGGTAACCCCGGGAAACGGGTGTGCTAAGGCATCCCCGGAAGAAGTTGCAGAAGCCACCTTACGGGTATTCCGCAGGGTGGTTCCGGCGGCCGTTCCGGGCATCAATTTCCTTTCCGGCGGACAAACCCCCGAAGAAGCCACCCTCAACCTCAACGCCATGAACAGCCTTGGCCAGCAACCCTGGAGCCTGAGCTTTTCCTACGGGCGCGCCCTACAGGAACCAGCCCAGAAGGCCTGGGCTGGTATACTGGACAACGGACCCGCTGCTCAGGAAGCCACACTCAAACGAGCCAGGCTCAATAGCGCTGCCAGCTGTGGCAGCTATAAAGTAGATATGGAAGGCTGATATCAGTCACAACCTGCCGTACAGCCGCCATCGCCGTTGAAGGCGATGGTGCGCCCGCTCAAAGGGACATGCATGGGAACTTTTACCAGATCCCTGAACAGGGCTGTTCGTGAACCCTGCTTCAGTTCTCCGCCAGATGTGGCTGGCTCATTGGCATGCGAAGCAATAACGGCCTTCGGATCAAGCAGGTCATTGATCACATAAGCCGCTTCCTTGGGCCCGGTTGTGTAGGTGTCACCAATGTTCATTACCACCAGCTCAGCCCCGTAGTGATCGTTCACCACCAGCTTCTGCTCGGCCGTAATGCCGGTATCCCCGGACAGATAGACCACCAGGCCATTTGAAAAAGTCAGCACGTAACCGGTTGGCGGCCCGACACTCGCGCCAACGCCTGCGGCTTTTAAATATTCCGCCAGCGGGCCGGTGAGGAACGATGGCGAAACCCCGTTACTGTGAACCGCCGGCACGGTAGTAATGGCCACACCGCCCACTTCCAGCTCCCCACCAAAGCGCACTAGCATGGAGTTGGCCGGGTCGCCGCCGGCGGCTTCAAGTTTGGCGGCAAAAAATGCCGGCATTTCGCTGCCAGTAACAATCTTTGCCTGCTTTTTCAGCGCAATATCCACGGTGTTGGACTGCGGCAGAGTCACCACTGGGAATTCCGGCCCACCGCAATTACCGGCGTTCGTTTCCTTGATACGGCGATCCCCCACGTGGTCGCCGTGCATGTGCGATACCAGCACAACATCAATATTGCCCAAGCGGGGATCATCGGGACCGGCCACGGTGCGGCCAGCATCGTAAAGAATGCGGGTACCGTTAGGATCCTCAAACACCATGGCCCGGTCCAGAGCGCAGAACTCGCCATCGTGACTTCCCAGTGGCGTGACTTTCACATCACCCTCTGCAGCACTCGCTCCGGACGCCAGGCCCAGCGACAGGCATAACCCTCCAGCGAGCCGTTTCAAAGCTCCGGATTTCGATTGTTTGGACATTAAAGGTTTCTCCTTCGTGGTTTTGTTTTTACGAACCACAGTAATTACGAACACACGACCACTCTGTACCAGTGTAGTTCGCAATCAGGAAGGTCAAGAGAGAGGCAATAGAAAAAAACTTCAGGCTGCAGGAATTATGTCTGCCTGCCCCGGGTCAACCGTCACATGCTGTTCCCTGACTGGTTAAGGTGCAGCTAGCAGCAGCAGAGCCAACCCCATGACAAACGATACCAAGTGTAAAATGCTAGTTTTGATATTGGAGTCGCCATGTCTATGCACTTCCGGAACTAAATCTGAGGCACCAATGTAGATAAAATTTCCGGCAGCAAAAGGAATCAACCAGGCAATGTCCACTTTAAATGACAAGCCATAGGCCACTAAGCCCCCAATCAGAAAGGTAAGCCCTGAAAGAACATTGAAGAGTAAAGCTCGCTTTTTCTCCCAACCACCATGAACCAACACGCCAAAATCGCCGAGTTCCTGAGGAATTTCATGAGCTGCCGCAGCAAGCCATGCGGCGATGCCTGCTCGAACATCAATCAGAAATATTCCAGCAATTGCCAACCCCCCCAAAAAATTATGCAAAGCATCTCCAATGAGAATCAGGTAGGTCAATGGCTGCTTGCAATCTACTTGATCCCGGTGACAATGATGCCAATGCAAAAACTGCTCTAATATAAAGAAGGTGGTAAAGCCAGCGACGACCATCATCCCTATCTCAAGGACATCCAGGTCCACAGCGAATGCGGCGGGAATCATATGAAAGAACGCACCCCCTATAAGGGAGCCAGCTGCGAAGGCAACCAATGGTAGAAGAATTTTTTCGAGAGTGGCTGGCTTCAGTATCAGAGTGACACTGCCGATCATAGCGATCGCGCTCATTAGAACTCCGCTCAAGATTATCCAACTCAGCACACTCATTTTTAACCGGCCTCATGATGGGAGGAGAATCCCCTCCGCAAATACTTATTCGCTGTAGTCGTAGCTGCCTGCTTGGTCGCAGGCTTGGGGATATGCAGGAAGATCAAGAGAGCGCTAATCAAAAAAATGAAGCTTCAGGCCGCCCGCACTGCGCTGCGTGATAGGGGCATCTTTTGCTCAAGGCAGGCGAGCATCGGGGCCACTTCCCGGATTTTGCGAGCATCCTGCCAAATTGCCTCAGCCTCCGGAAAGCCCTGCCGCAGGAAGTTCATCCATTGCTTGATACGACCGGTCACATAACGATCTTCAAGCCAGCCTTGCAGTACTTCAGCGTACTCCCGAACCAACAATACTGCCTCGGGCCAGGTCATGTCTGCAACCTCATCGCCCTGTTGGCTGGCTTTGATCTTGCGGGCCAGATCAGGCCTTGCGATCAGGCCCCGGCCAATCATCACATCCGCGCAACCTGAAACCTCACGGCAACGCCAGTAATCAGCTACGGTCCAGATCTCGCCGTTAGCGATGACATGGGCAGAAACCGCTTCGCGGACTCTGGCAACTTCTTCCCAGTAGGCAGGTGGCTTGTAACCGTCCACTTTGCTGCGTGCATGGATCACAATTTCTGAAGCTCCGGCTGCCTCAAGTGCCTGTCCACAGGCCACTCCCATGGAGCGGTCGTCGTAACCCAGGCGCATTTTGGCCGTAACCGGAACCTCGGCTGGAACCGCCTTGCGCACTGCGGAGGCAATCTCATACATCAGTTCCGGCTCCCGCATCAGCACACAACCACCCTTGTGCTTGTTCACTGTTTTGGCAGGACAACCGAAATTGATATCCACCTGAGCAGCGCCCAGCTCCACCGCCCTCAGCCCGTGACGGCCCATCATTTCGGGGTCGGATCCCAAAAGTTGAACAGCCACCGGCGTACCCACCTGAGTGAGGGACTGGCTATAAAGCTCGGGCGCATACTTGTAGAAAATCCGGGGCGGCAACATGCCGTGGGTCACGCGAATGAACTCGGTTACGCACCGGTCGATACCGCCGACTTTGGTCAGCGTTTCACGGATGGGCGCGTCGACCAGCCCTTCCATCGGGGCAAGGATGATTCGCATGAAGGCTCCAGAAACTGAAAGAAAAAAGAAAATGCAGCTGATCAAAAATCAGGCGGGAAGGATTGTAAGGAATTTGGCGGGAAGTTGGTAGCCGGACGCTCTCCTATTGAGAGCGTCCGGCCTGTTGCTATCGACTTACTTCTGTAAGTCGAAACGGTCAGCGTTCATGACCTTGGTCCAGGCAGCAACGAAGTCCTTCACGAACTTCTCCTGGTTGTCGTCCTGAGCATAGACTTCAGCGTATGCGCGCAGGATGGAGTTCGAACCGAACACCAGGTCCACGCGGCTCGCGGTCCACTTCACCTGGTCGGTCTTGCGGTCGCGAATCTCATAGAGATTGTTGCCTGCAGGCTTCCAGGTATGACCCATGTCAGTCAGGTTAACGAAGAAATCATTCGTCAGCTGGCCTTCACGGTCGGTGAACATACCCTGCTTGGTACCGGCATGGTTGGTGCCGAGCATACGCATACCGCCAACCAGAACGGTCATTTCCGGTGCAGTCAGGCCCATCAGCTGGGCACGGTCAAGCAACAGCTCTTCCGGCTTAACCACATAGTCCTTCTTCAGCCAGTTACGGAAGGCATCTGCTACCGGTTCCAGCGGCTCGAAAGATTCCGCATCGGTCATCTCGTCGGTGGCATCGCCGCGGCCCTTCAGAAAGGGAACGCGAACGTTGTAGCCGGCGGCTTTTGCGGCCTGCTCGATCCCTACGCTACCCGCCAGAACAATCACGTCTGCCACGCTGGCACCGGTGTCAGTAGAAATCTGCTTGTACACCTTCAGAACCTTGGCCAGACGCACAGGTTCGTTACCTTCCCAGTCTTTCTGCGGAGCCAGACGGATACGGGCCCCGTTGGCACCACCGCGCATGTCTGAACCACGGTAGGTCCGTGCGCTGTCCCAAGCGGTGCTGACCATATCGCCAATGCTCAGACCACTTTTGGCAATTTTTTCCTTAACCACTTCTTCGCAATAGTCAGTGCTGCCCGCCGGTACCGGATCCTGCCAGATGAGGTCTTCAGCCGGTACTTCCGGGCCAATATAACGAGCTTTCGGCCCCAGATCACGGTGCGTCAGCTTGAACCAGGCACGGGCGAAGCAGTCCTTGAAGTATTCGGGATCGGCCATGAACTTCTCACAGATAGCCCGGTACTTCGTATCCATCTTCATGGCCATATCCGCATCGGTCATGATCGGGTTATGGCGAACAGAGGGATCGCTGGCATCAACCGGCTTGTCCTCTTCCTTCATATCAATGGGTTCCCACTGCCAAGCTCCAGCCGGGCTCTTTTTCAGCTCCCACTCGTAGCCGAACAACAGATCGAAATAGCCCATGTCAAACTTGGTCGGGTGAGTAGTCCAGGCACCTTCAATACCCGAAGTCACCGCCCTACTGGCCTTGCCCTTCATATTAGGGTTGCTCCAGCCCATGCCCTGCTCTTCCACATCGGCAGCTTCAGGCTCGGCGCCAAGCGCGTCGGCATCGCCATTACCGTGACACTTACCAACGGTATGTCCGCCAGCAGTCAGGGCTGCGGTTTCTTCATCGTCCATCGCCATACGGGCAAATGTCACTCGCACCTGCTCAGCTGTCTTGAGTGGATCCGGCTTACCGTTCACGCCTTCAGGGTTTACATAGATCAGACCCATCTGCACGGCTGCCAGCGGGTTTTCCATGGTGTCAGGCTTTTCAACGTCTTCATAACGCTCATCAGACGGCGCCAGCCACTCTTTCTCAGCGCCCCAGTAGGTGTCTTTTTCCGGATGCCAGATGTCTTCCCGGCCAAAGGAAAAGCCATAAGAAGGCAGGCCCATGGATTCATAGGCAACAGTGCCGGCCATAATAATCAGGTCAGCCCAGCTGATCTTGTTGCCATACTTCTTCTTGATCGGCCACAGCAAACGGCGGGCTTTATCGAGACTGACGTTATCCGGCCAGGAATTGATCGGTGCAAACCGCTGGTTTCCCGTGCCACCACCTCCACGGCCGTCAGCAATACGGTAGGTGCCCGCTGAGTGCCAGGCCATACGGATCATCAGACCACCATAATGGCCCCAGTCTGCCGGCCACCAATCCTGGCTGTCTGTCATAAAGGCGTGGAGATCTTTCTTGATTGCGCCAAAGTCGAGATTTTTGACTTCTTCACGATAGTCGTAGTTTTCACCCAGCGGGTTTGTCTTGCGATCATGCTGGTGCAGGATGTCGAGATTGAGCCCTTCTGGCCACCAATTCATGACATTACGATTTTCGGTAGAGTTAGCACCGTGCATGACCGGGCATTTGCCACCCGTATTGTTTTGAGACATCGTATTCTCCTTTTCCTGCATCATGGGCAATGATCGTCTTCTACCAAATCAGGTTAACCCCTCGGGTCATACAAAAAACAATTAATTAAAAATAAAGATCTGAAAGATTTTAGTTATCGATATCCAGCCAGATTTGAGAACAACGTGGCTCAAAGTCTTTCGATAGAGGAGAACTTGCCGGAATCATCGAACAGGATACGGAAGCTGCCCCGCACACCGTCCTGGAGATAAAATCGGGAAAGAATACGGGCCGGGAAACGGACGGAGCGTCCGTCCCGGGCCTTGGTATTAACATCGGTGGCAACGCCCTGGTAAAGCTTTATCCACTCGTCAGGGCTGATGCTGATGTCCACAATAATCTGATGCATGGAACTTAGTTAGCCAGTTCCAGCAACAGACGGTTCAAGCGGGTTACATAGGCACCCGGGTCCTGCAACTGCTCGCCGCTGGCCAGTGTGGCCTGATCCAGAAGAACCGCAGAGAGCTCATTGAAGCGCTCATCGCCCTTCTCGCTTTCCAGGCGCTGAACCAGCGGGTGGTCCACGTTGATTTCAAAGATCGGCTTGCTGTCCGGAACCTTCTGGCCCGCCGCTTCCATGATCTTCTTCATCTGGGCACCCATATCAAAGTCGCCAGTTACCAGGCACGCCGGTGAATCCGTGAGGCGGTTGGTTACCCGCACTTCCTGAACCCGGTCACTGAGTGCCGTCTTGATGCGCTCAAGCAGGCCTTTGTGCTCTTCGGCGGCTTCTTCCTTGTGCTTCTTGTCTTCCTCGGTTTCCACTTCGCCAAGGTCAAGATCACCACGGGCAACGTCCTGGAACTGCTTGCTGTCGTACTCGTTCAGGTAGCCCATCATCCACTCGTCGATACGATCGGAGAGGATCAGCACTTCAATACCCTTCTTGCGGAAGACTTCAAGATGCGGGCTACTCTTGGCGGCCATGAAGTTGTCAGCAGTGATGTAGTAGATCTTGCTCTGACCTTCTTTCATCCGCTCGATGTATTGGTCAAGAGATACATTCTGAGCGCTATCGCCCGTGAGCGTAGTCGCAAAGCGCAGCAGGCCGGCGATTTTCTCACGGTTGCTGAAATCTTCTGCCGGGCCTTCCTTCAGAACGGTGCCAAACTCACCCCAGAACTTCTGGTACGCGTCGGCATCTTTCTTGGCCAGCTTCGACAGCATATCCAGCACACGCTTGGTGGCCGCGGTGCGGATGCTATCCACGGTGGCGTCGTTCTGCAGGATCTCGCGAGATACGTTCAGAGACAGGTCGTTCGAATCCACAACGCCTTTGGCGAAACGCAGGTACAACGGCAGGAACTGTTCCGCGTCGTCCATGATGAATACGCGCTGAACGTAAAGCTTCAGCCCCCGGGGCGCGTCACGGTTGTACATGTCAAACGGCGCGCGGGCCGGAATGTAAAGCAGACTGGTGTAATCCAGCTTGCCTTCCACTTTGTTGTGCGACCAGGTCAGCGGATCTTCAAAATCGTGCGCAATGTGCTTGTAGAACTCTTTGTATTCCTCGTCTTTGATTTCGGTACGGGGCAGAGTCCACAGAGCGGTTGCGTCGTTAACAGTTTCGTCTTTGCTCTCTTCGCCTTCTTCAGAGCCCTCGGATTTCATGATCACCGGGAAGGAGATGTGGTCAGAGTACTTTTTCACCAGATTGCGCAGGCGGAAGCCGTCGGCAAATTCGCTGGCATCCTGTTTCAGGTGGATAACAATCTCGGTGCCGCGCTTCTCGCGATTAGCCTGTTCAATGGTAAATTCGCCGTCACCAACCGATTGCCAGTGCACACCTTCTTCGACGGGCGCGCCTGCGAGGCGAGTGAATACATCAACCTTGTCGGCAACGATGAAGGCCGAGTAGAAACCCACGCCAAACTGGCCGATCAGCTTGCTGTCTTTCTTTTCGTCGCCGGAGAGCTGCTGAAGGAATTCTGCGGTGCCGGAACGGGCGATGGTGCCCAGGTTCTGGACAACGTCATCACGGGTCATGCCGATGCCGTTATCGGCCAAGGTGATGGTGTTGGCTTCTTTGTCGAAATCGAGGCGGATCTGAAGGTCTGAGTCGCCTTCGTACAGGCCGTCGTCTTTGAGTGCGGCAAAGCGCAGTTTATCTTCGGCATCGGAGGCGTTGGATATCAGCTCGCGGAGGAAGATTTCTTTGTTTGAGTACAGGGAATGGATCATCAGGTGAAGTAGCTGTTTTACTTCGGTCTGAAAACCCAGGGTCTCTTTTTGCGTTTCAACCGTCATTTTGTTTGTCTCTCCTGCATGGAACATGTGGGGGGGACGCGGGAGCGAAGGACCTTCGCTCCCGCGTCATCCGACTTGGGAATTAGTCATGCAGGAAAAATGGGGGCGTGCCGGGGCATTTCAAGCCCCGGATGGTAAAGCGGATTAGTCTTCCAGCAGGAAATGCGCTCGTGCGGTGGAAATCGGTTTGGAACGGGATTTCTGCCAGGCGGTGATCATCACGTTCGCGACACGATTGCCCTGCCGGGTGAGCTGGCACTCTGCGTAGGTTTCGCGGTCGAGGCCGGCGCGCAGGTAATCCAGGGAAAAATTGACGATGCGTGGCATGCGGATGGTTTCCTGGGCCAGCATCAGGTAGATCGCAGCTGAGAGTTCCATGAAACCACCGATTACGCCGCCGTGAATCGCGGGTAGAACGGGGTTGCCAAGGTTCTGGTCTTTTGCCGGCAGGCGGAAGATAAGGTCATCGCCGGACTGGTCGCACTGCAAACCAATAAAGTTTGCATAAGGAATACTCGTGATCAGCCGGGAGAAATCACCGGTTTCGCGAGTGTAATTCAGGATTTCGGGATCGGTCATATCGGGCCTCCGGTAATTTGCTCACGGTAGGCCTTTGGCAGAGCTTCGGGGCCGATGCGCATGAAGGTGGCCACGCAGTTGGCTACGGTCTCGCCGCCTTCCTGATAGGCTTCGCACCGGGTAAAAATGATGTTGCGGGTCATTTTATAGACTTCTGCCC
Organism: Marinobacter antarcticus; assembly: GCF_900142385.1. Taxonomy (NCBI): domain Bacteria; kingdom Pseudomonadati; phylum Pseudomonadota; class Gammaproteobacteria; order Pseudomonadales; family Marinobacteraceae; genus Marinobacter; species Marinobacter antarcticus. Next base: position 154,549 of record NZ_FRAQ01000002.1, on the reverse strand, counting down.
GCGCATAGACAGGTTTGCGCGGCTCAGCCGGACGCATGTAATCGACCCGGAGGTCCAGCGTCGGGCAAAGTTCGAATACGTCCAGGGCGCAGAGGAGAACCGAGCCGGATGTGGTATCCATCAGCGTTGTGATGGCACCGCCGTGAATCACGCCGGTATCCGGGTTGCCAATGATCAGGTCACTGTATGGAAGGCAAAGAGTCAGGCTGCGCTCGGTGGTCTCGGTAACAGACAGACCGAGCTCTCTGGCCTGGTTGAGTGTTTCGATAAACCGGGTAACCCGGTCGGTTCGGATTTGATCGTCCATTCGGAACAAACCTGTAGTTCGAGTGTTGGTTTTGGGCCGCCGGTATTTAAAGCCGGCAGCAGCCGTGCAATTATATGTGTCAGGAATTAAATTACAGGAGTCCAGAGTGAAAAACGCCGCCTTGCAACGCTGTTTTCCGGTTTTAGCACTTATGCTGCTGCTTACAGGGTGCTCTGTAAACCCGGTAACCGGCGAGAGGCAACTTTCCCTGATTGGTGAGAGCCAGGAGCTCGCCATGGGCGCCGAGCAGTATAGGCCCACCCAGCAGACTCAAGGCGGACAATTTTACATCGATCCTGAGCTAACGCTATACGTCAGTGAGGTTGGCCAGAAGCTGGCTCGGGTGAGTGACCGCCCCAACCTGCCCTACGAATTCGTGGTTCTGAACAGCAGCGTTCCCAACGCCTGGGCCTTGCCTGGCGGTAAGATTGCCATTAACCGGGGGCTGCTGACCGAACTTGAAGATGAAGCCCAACTTGCGTCCGTACTTGGCCACGAGATTGTTCACGCAGCAGCAAGCCACAGCATTCAGCGCATGCAACAGGGAATGCTGATCAGTGCTGGTGTAGCTGGCCTTGGCTTTGCGCTCACGGATAATGAGTGGGCTGGCTTGATTATGGGTGGGGCGGCATTAGGTGCCCAGCTTGCGCTGGCTCAATACAGCCAGGGTGACGAGCTCGAATCGGATCACTATGGCATCCTCTATATGAAAAAAGCCGGCTACGATCCTCAGGCCGCTGTGGAACTGCAGGAGATCTTTTATGAGCTTTCCAAGGGCCGGGATTCGGGGTTTGTAGATGGTCTGTTCGCTACACATCCGCCTTCCGCCAAACGCGTTCGCGAGAACACAGAACAGGTCAAGAAAATAGGTGGCGGCGGTTACCGTGGCGCCGATGTGTACAAGCAGAAGACCGCCACTCTACGCAAGCTCCAGCCCGCCTATGACGCGCACGACCAGGCCATGAAGCTGGCCTCCGACGGCGATATGAGTGCGGCCTTGAAAAAAGTCAATGAAGCCATCAGCCTGCTACCCCGCGAAGCCATGTTTTATTCCCTGCGTGGGCGTATTTATCAAGAGCAAGATAAGCAGGACAAAGCCCAGGCCGATTTCGACAAAGCGGTATCCATGTACCCCGAGATGTTTGTGTATCGCCTTCATAGCGGTCTGACCGCGCTGCAGCTCAATAATCTGGACAAGGCGAGGGAGAACCTGACCCGGGCAAACGAAGTTGTGCCCACCTCCATCGCCTTCCTGCGGCTGGGGGATATTGCGGTAAAAGATAACAATCGCAATAAAGCCATCGCCTATTACAGCCAGGCGGCGGAATCCAGCGGCGCAGTTGCTGAGGAAGCACGCCGAAAACTGGCAACCCTCACTCAGTAGTATTGCCGATTTGCATACCTGAAGAGGCCTAAATCCTTAGGATTTCCGCCTCTTTTCGTTTCCAGACAGAGACTTGCCGTTAAAGCGCAGCTTTACCGTCATTATGAACATTGACTTATAGAGCAATAACTCTAAAAATCAGCTATCAATAATCAAATTCAGGTGACGGACATGTTAGCGAAACGTATCCAGCCTATGGCTTCACAGGCACGGCGCCTGTATGTCGAGCTGATGTTCCAGATTATGGGGCGGGCTCTTCAGGCGGTCAGCGAGGTTGATAGCGAAGTGCAGAGAGAAGCACAGGCACTGCCGAAAGGGTTCCTGTTTGAGATGATGGTGATGCCCGATGGTTCAAAGTTGGTTGTGGAACATATCGGTGAAGGCCGCTTCCACTACCACGGTGACTCTGCCCCCCGCCCGGTGGACGTGTCCATCCAGTTCAAACACCTTGCCCACGCCTTCCTGGTGATGTCGTTCCAGGAAAAAACCTCGGTCGCATTTGCCAACGATCGCATGCTGGTAAACGGTGATGTGAGCTATGCAGTTCGCATGACCCGTGTACTCAACCGACTTGAATCGTTCATTCTGCCCAAGATTATTGCCAAGCGTGCGGTGAAAGAATACCCGGCAAATCTTCACCTGCCGGAAAAACTGATCAGTGCTGCACAGATTTACCTGAAGGTTGCCACCCACTTTGTCCAGACAGCGAGAGCCTGATGACTAACACTTACTATGAGTTCTTCTGCCCGGTAAAGGTTATTGCCGGCAAAGCTGCTCTTGAGCATATCCCTTACGAACTGAGCGGGCTGGGCGCCAAACGCCCGATGATTGTGACCGACAAGGGCGTTCGCGCCGCCGGCCTGCTGGATCCTGTGATCGCAGCCTGCGAAGAAAGCGGCCTGGACATCATCAGCATTTACGACGATGTGCCGCCGGATTCCTCAACCACCGTGGTTCGAGATGTCGCCGCTATTTACCGCAAGGAAAAGTGCGACTCCATCATTGTGGTTGGTGGTGGCTCCGCCATTGATACCGGCAAAGCCGTGAACATTCTGGTGTCGGAAGGCGGTACGGATATTGCCAAATACACGGGCGCTGGCGTGCTCAAGCATCCGCTCAAGCCGTTTTTTGTGGTGCCCACCACAGCGGGAACCGGTTCGGAAGTCACGTCCGTTGCAGTGATAACCGATGAGAAAAAAGGCGTAAAGCTGCCCTTTACCTCCTCTTTCCTGCTGCCTAACGCCGCTATTATCGACCCACGCATGACGCTGACGCTGCCGCCCCACATTACGGCGGCAACAGCCATGGATGCCATGACCCACGCCATCGAATCTTTCACCTGCATGGCAAAGAATCCGCTGAGCGATGCCTATGCCACTGCGGCCATCAAAAAAGTCAGCCAGTCGCTGTTGCAAGTAATGGACAATCCGAAAGACAGCGACGGCAGGCTGGAGCTGGCGCAGGCTTCCACCATGGCAGGCATTGCGTTTTCCAACTCCATGGTCGGGCTGGTGCACTCCCTTGGCCACGCTACCGGCGCTATCTGCCACCTGCCCCATGGCATGTGCATGAGCCTGTACCTGCCCTATGTGCTTGAGTACAACCTTGAAACCATTCGCGAGCCATTGGGTGAGCTGTTGCTGTATCTGGAAGGCCCGGAGATATACGCTGCCACGCCCGCCAGCCGTCGCGCGGAAGCCAGCATTTCAGCCCTGCGTAAGCTGAGGGACGCGCTTTACAAACGTTGCCAGCTGCCCCGTACGCTGAAAGAAACAGGTAAGGTATCCGAAGATCAGCTGGATCATATTGCAGAAATGGCGCTGGACGATGGCTCTATCATGTTCAACCCGAAAGAGGTGACTCTGAAGGATGCCCGTGCCGTGCTGCAACGCGCCTGGGCCTGAAACGTCTGAACGCTGAAAAACAGGGCCCGGTCGCAACCGGGCTCTGTGTCTGAAAACCAAACAATTCTCTCTTATTATTGAAATTGCCAGGCAATCGAGTAACACTTAGCTGGTTTCTGGCAGGGATATGGCCGGGTCATTTCTTTCACGGGCAGCGTTGCCCTTAGATTGCCCGTAGAGAGTCTCTCTTGATGAAGTATCGGAAACACCTCAGTTTTAAAGCTTTCCCAAAACATTTGACCTGTATTTCCTTTCTGCTTGCCTTTTCCCTGAGCACAAGCGCAGCCAACGAAAGCAATCAGAAAATATTCCAATTCAACATTTCCCCGAATGGCTATCCGCCCTACATGATTGTGAATCAGGAAGCGCCTTCAGGGATTATGTGGGACGTGGTTTCGCTGATTTCCCAGCGCCTGGGTTACAAAATTGTCGCGAGGAAAATTCCCCGTAAACGCGTTGACCAGATGCTGCTGGATGGCTATATCGATGGCACATCCAGGGCAATAGAATGGACGCACAAACCAGAGAACTTTCTGTTTACTGATCCGGTTGTCGATATCCAGGAAGTTTTCTTTACGCCAAAACACCACGACCAGACATACCAATCACCGGAAGACCTTTTCTCCAAAACGGTCGTAGCCCACCTGGGCTATCTGTACCCCGAACTAAAACCGCACTTTGAATCCGGTGCTATAAAACGTTTTGACGTTTCCCGTGACCGGGACATGTTTAACTTTTTGCTTCACGGTGACCGCTTCGACGCCGCTGTGGCCGACCTCCTCGTGGGCAAATGGATACTGAAAAATGAAGGGATGCAGGATCAGTTTACGGTCTCTGCCAGGGAAATAAGCTCCCACGGCTTCCGGGTAATGCTGCGCAAGGAGAGCCAGCCTTTTGTCGACAAATTCAATGCTGAACTCGCACGTATTCGCGAGAACGGCGAACTGAAAGCTATCCTCGCGAACTACCGGTAAGCAGCCGTAGCTGCTTACCGGTAGTTCTGTTTTATTCGAGCCGCCGCAGCAGAAGCATCGGCGAGACACTCAGCACAGGCCTGAGTTGCCAGCGCCCGAACAGCGCCAGTACCACCGCACTGATTATCGGTATAGGCAGCACTACCTGCCAGTGCCAGCTAAACGCCCCTTCAAACATCCGGAACTGCAGAGCCCACACCGCAGCCTCGGCCGCAGCCACCCCTAGAATCCCGGCAAAACCACCGAGCAGAGCAAATTCCAGCATGGTGCTTCTTACCAGCAGGCTCTGGCGACCGCCAAGTGTGCGCAAAAGCGCCCCTTCCCTTTGGCGATCCTGAAGTGTGGCACTGACGACCGCGGCCATTACTACCAACGCCGCCGCCAGTATAAGCACAAGAATCGCTTCTATGGCCTGGGTAACTTGCCGGACAATCTCCTGTATACGCTCAATAACATTATCGATTTCCAGCACGGAAATGGTCGGAAAACGCCGGGAGAACTCATTCAGTGCGCTTTTACGATCTCTTGGCAGATAAAAGCTGGTTATCCAGGTAGCTGGCATACCGGTAAGGCCACCTTCCGGTGGAAAGGCCATGTAGAAGTTAGGCTTCATGCTGTCCCACTGAACCGTGCGGATGCTGGTGACGGTTTCGGTGACCTTGTCGGAGCCAATGGTAAACGTCAGTTCATCACCCAGTACCAGGCCAAGTTTGCCCGCCAGCTCAGCCTCCACGGATACGCCTTCTTTCTCACCATCCTCGAACCAGCTGCCGTCAACTATGTTGTTGTCAGCCGGAAGCGAAGCCATCCAGGTCAGATTCAGTTCCCGGTTGAGAGCACCGACTCGCTGGTCTTTGCTCACCACTTCTTTTACCGGCTGGCCGTTCAGTTCCGTCAGACGACCACGCACCATGGGATAAAGCTGGTCCAATGGCTGGCCGCGCTCTTTCCAGAAGCCGGCAACCTCATCCACCGCATCCGGGGCAATGTTAATCAGGAAGTGATTTGGTGCATCGTCTGGAAGCTGCGCCTGCCAGTCATCCAGCAAGGACGTGCGCACCAGAATCAGGGTTGTTGCCAGCATCAGCGTCATGGCGAAAACGGCAATCTGCGACAGACTGGCGCGCCGATGGCGATACAATCCGACCAAGGCCAGGCGCCAGGCATGCCCGCCACCACGAACCTTTCTGAGGGTTGCTACCAGTAGCCCGCCCAACAGACCCAGAGCGCCCAGCATCAGAGCAAGGCCACCCAGCAGGGAAACGACTAGTGACAGCTCACCCGCGTACAGCCAAACCAACCCGAACACCGCGACAATGGCAATCAGCATATCCGGCAGGGCTTCCCTGCCTGTCTCACCCGGCTGGCTACGCAATACGCGCATTGCCGGTACATTTCGGAGACGCCGGATAGGCGGGTAGGCAAAGGCAAACAGTGAAACCAGGGCCGTAAGGAGCGCCGGCGTGAGCGCAGATGAATCCAGCTGAAACTCTACCGGCCGGTCCAGCGCCTCGCTCAATAGCCGGGTGAGCAACCAGAACAGCGGAACGGCTACCAAAAGGCCGCCAACCATACCGGTCACGCCCCAGAGCGCGAGCCGTTTCAGGTAAAGCCTCCCGATTCCCGAGCTGCCGAGGCCCAGAGTTTTGAGCAGAGCGACGGTGTCGCGCTGCGATAATGCATATTGTCGGCTGGCAACAGCCACCGCGACGGCCGCCAGCAAGACCGCCAGGCTTCCTCCCAATAGCAGGAAGCTTTCAGCACGATCCAGCGAACGTGAAAAGGTCTCGCCATCGCGAACGCCTTCCCAAGCCTGGCTGGGCCCGAGCTGCGGCTGCAGCCATTGATAGTAACTTTCAAGCGCCGCGTCGTTACCCGCAAACAGGTAAACGTATTCAACCCGGCTGCCCTCCTGGATAACGCCGGTGGAGGCTACGTCGTCCACATGCATCATCACCCGGGGCGCAAGTGCCGAGAGGCTGAACCCGCCATCGGGCTCCCGGAGCAGTAAACCGGATACGGTCAGATTGCGGCTACCGACTTCCAACGTGTCACCGATACCGACATCGAGCAGCCGCAACAGCCTGGGATTAATCCAGACTTCGCCGGGCGCCGGTCCATTTTGCACCTGTTCCCGGGAGCCTTCGGCAGCACCCTGGATTTCAAGCGCACCGCGCAAGGGGTATTCGCTACTGACGGCCTTAACCGAAACAAGCTGAAAGGCATCGCTGCCAAACACCATAGTGGAGAACTCCACCATGCGGCCGGTTTCAAGACCACGCTCTATTGCTTCGGCAATCCAGGGCTCGGGCACGGGGCGCCCGTTTTCCGCCGACAGTTGCCTGTCTGCAGCTAGAAACGAGCTGGCAGAAGAGACCAGGGTGCGTTGTAACTGGCTGGCAAACAGGGCAATGGTGGCGACCGTAGCAACGGCAATGATCAGTGCCGCGAGCACCACGCGCACATCCCGCTCACGCCAGTCACGGCGCACAGACATCAGCTTTTTTGCAGCAGCCATCAGTCAGCAAGCTCCGTTTCAACAACCGGCTCGCTCAACTCGCCCGCTTCAATATGGAACTGTCGGGCGCAGCGTGCCGCCAGCCGTTCATCGTGGGTGACCATTACCAGCGTGGTGCCCTGCTCTTGGTTCAGCGCCATCAGCAAATCCGAGATTTCCTGCCCGGTACGGTTATCCAGATTGCCGGTAGGTTCGTCCGCAAACAGGATGGCCGGGGCGGAGGCAAACGCCCGGGCAATAGCAACCCGCTGTTGCTCGCCGCCGGACAGCTGGCGCGGCGTATGGGTAAGTCTCTCACCCAGCCCGACCCGCTCAAGAAGCTCTCGGGCGCGCTTTTCCGGCGCATCCATGCCAGCAAGCTCCAGCGGCAGCATTACGTTTTCCAGGGCGGTCAGCGCCGGCAATAACTGGAATGACTGGAATACGAATCCGACCCGGTGAGCACGCAATCTGGCACGCTCATCTTCGCTTAGCCGGCTGATTATCGAGCCGTCGAGTTCAACAGTTCCTTCGGTTGGGGTGTCGAGGCCGGCTAGCAATCCCAGCAGGGTGGTTTTCCCGGAACCGGAGCGGCCGACAATGGCTACGGATTCTCCCCGATTGATTTCAAGGCTGACCCCCTTCAAAATCGTCAGCGTATCTGTTTCCAGGCTTACACGGTGGGTCAGGTTTTCAACGCGCAGCATCGGTCGCTGGCTATCAGGGTTTATAGTCTGCATCTTGCTCACGGGGCTCCCGGAAAAAACACGTTCATTTATCAAGGTATACGAGTGTTTATGCATACGGTATTGCTGTACGTCAGATCAATCGCACTCCTTCTGGTTACATTTATTGCCGTGCCTGTTTCGGCTGGCCAGCAAACACTTCTGGTTATGGGGGACAGCCTCAGTGCCGCTTACGGCGTACCGTCGGAAACAGCCTGGGTTCAACTGCTGAGCAACCGCTTGCAAAGCAACGGCCTGAACAACTGGAGTGTGGTGAATGCCAGTATCAGCGGCGAAACCACAGACGGCGGTGTCCGCCGGTTGCCCGAGTTGCTTGAGAAGAATAATCCCTCCGTGGTTATCATCGAATTGGGTGGCAACGACGGCCTTCGCGGTTTCCCCCCCGGCGTGATCAGATCGAACCTTGCCACCATGGTTGAACACGTTCAGGGTTCCGGTGCCCGCGCCATTCTGGTTGGTATGCAGATACCCCCGAACTATGGCCAACGCTACACGCAGCTGTTTGCGGACATCTTTCCAGCGCTCTCAGACAGCTACAACACAGCTCTGGTTCCCTTCTTTCTCGACGGAATCTACGACCAGAAGAACCTGATGCAGGGTGATGGCATTCACCCTACTGCAGAAGCCCAGCCCAGACTTCTTGAGAACGTATGGCCGGTACTTGAGCCGCTCCTTGAATAAAACCCTATTCCATCACACTACGCCCTGCAGAAATGCGAGAGCCCGGCGCTCAGACCAGTAATACCCGTCACGGCCATGCTCCACAAAACCGACATGTCCGCCCCACTTCGGCGCGTCCAGGCGCACGTGCGCACCCAGCAAAGAAGGCGACTCCGGGAAACACTTCGCGGATAAAAACGGATCGTCCGCTGCGTTAACCATCAGAGCCGGCACCCGAATATCCTTCAGCCTGCCCAACGCCGAGCACTGGGCCCAATAGTCTGCGGCATCTTTGAATCCGTGCAGCGGCGCTGTGTAGCGATCATCAAACTCGTGAAAAGTCTGAATCGCATCAAAGCCCGAAACGTCGATAAGATCGGGGAACCTTCGCGCTTTTTCGTCCATTTTTACGCGAAGATCCTTCAAGAACCGCTGCATATAGATTCTCCGGCTGGGCAACGCCAGCATATCTGCGCTGCCGGCGAGGTCGCAGGGCACTGAATAGGCCACCGCGCCGCAGATTCTGCTGTCAACGCGCTCACCCTGCTCACCGAGATACAACAGAGTAAGGTTGCCCCCCATACTGAAACCGGAAAGAAACACCGTCTGATAGTCTTGTGCCAAGCCGTGATCGACCACCTGGCGCAGATCCTCAGTGGCGCCGCTGTGATAAAACCTGGGCTGGTGGTTCATCACACCGCCACAGGAGCGGAAGTTCCAGGCCAGAACATCCCAGCCTTCTGCCAGCAATGCCCGTGTCAGCCCCAGTACATATGGCCGCCTGCTGTGCCCTTCGAGCCCGTGGGAAACAATGGCCAGGCGATTGCTACCCTGTCGATACCAGTCCAGATGGAGCTCATCATTGTCGGCTGTCGGAAGCGCTTCCGGTTGCGGATCTTCGATCCGTACTTTGCGAAACAGCGATGGCCACACGGACTGCAGATGACCACTGCGCAGCCAAGGGGGAGGACGATATTGATGAGCCATACTACGGTACAAATTTTGACCTTTTATATCACGGGGTTGACCGGGTAATTCAAAGCGCTTACTATGCCGCCCGACTTGATGCTGTTCCCTGATAGCTCAGTTGGTAGAGCAACGGACTGTTAATCCGTTTGTCGCTGGTTCGAGCCCAGCTCGGGGAGCCACTAATTCCGGAATGCCGCTACTTCTTTTGAAGCAGCGGCATTTTTCGTTTATCGCCTCAGAAAACCTGCTCACGCTGCATGAACTCTGTCAGCACGCGGAACATCGTAAAACCATCCTCAGTGCCGATCAGCTCACGAATAGAGTGCATACCAAACTGTGGCACGCCGATATCCAGCGTTGTTACGCCCAGGTTTGCCGCCGTCAGCGGCCCTATTGTGCTGCCACAACCCATGTCACTGCGCACCACAAAGGTCTGATGCGGCAACCCCAGCTCGTCACTGATATGCCGGTAAACGGCGGCTGAGCGGCTGTTGGTTGCATAGCGCTGGTTATGATTCACCTTGATGACCGGGCCCTTGTTGAGGATGGGGCCGTGGTTTTCATCGTGCTTGTCCATGTAGTTCGGGTGCACGCCGTGGGCATTGTCTGCTGAGACCATCATGGATCGGGCGATAGCTTTTGCCTTGCCGGAACCACACCAGCGATCAAGAACCGCAGTAAGAAATGGCCCCTGCGCACCTTCAGAGGACACGCTACCCACTTCCTCGTGGTCGTTACACACCAGCAGCGCAGCTTCATCGCCGGAGGTATTCAGCAATGCCTGCAACCCAATGTAACAGCTCAACAGGTTATCCAGCCTTGCAGACGCAATGAATTCGTCACGCAGCCCGACATACCCGGCTTCCTGGGCATCGTAAAAGCCCAGCTCATAGCCAAGAATCTTGCGTACTTTAATGCCGGATTCACTGACAATCTGTTGGCTGAGAAGATCGTTAAAACTGGTCGCATCGTCTTCCGGAACCTGCATCAGTACCGGCGGAAGATCTGTCTGTGCATTCACTTTTCGGCTGCTGTTGGCTTCCTTGTCCAGATGGATTGCCAGGCTGGGAATAAAGGCTACAGATTTACGGAAATCAACCAGCGTGTCAGTGACCTTGTCATGGCCGTCGAGAAACGTCACTCTTCCCGCCAGCGAAAGATCCCGGTCGAACCAGGGGTTCATCAGAACACCACCGTAAACTTCAACACCGAGCTGAAAAAAGCCTTTGCGGCGCAGCTCGGGGTTGGGCTTTACCTTCAGGCAGGGGCTGTCGGTGTGAGCACCCACCATGCGAATGCCCGACGCCGAGGCATCCCGAGCGCCAGTGCGAAAAGCGACGATGGAGGAACCATTACGGACGACGTAGTAGCTACGATTCTGGTCAAGCGACCAGTCGTCTTTTTCGTCCAGTTCTTCGAAGCCGGCTGCATCCAGCCGCTTTTTCATGGTTGCCACGGCGTGCCAGGGCGTGGGTGATGCGTTCAGAAACTTCAGCAAATCTTTGTTGAATTCAGCGTGTTCCATGATGTCCCTGATAGAATGATAATTACTGCAACAGTATGGCATGAAGCCTTAATACCTCATACCGGGGAAACAGACATTACTTGTCTGCGCCAACAATTCTGAGCCCGCTATCTGCCACCCACTAAAACGGAGCCTGACATGTCCGCACCAAGATTTCTCGACATAGAATACTGCCAGACCGACGATGCTCTCTTCCCGGTTGCTATGGCCTGGTCACTGGAAGATGGTCAGATGAAAACCGTAGTGATTGCACCGGCGGATGAATGGCTGCCTGAGGACGGCGATCTCGGCGACCTGGACCTGCTCTACCTTGAAGAACAGGGCGTGCCACTGATTGAGCTTATCCATGAGCTGCATCAGGATCTTCCCGATCAGACAGTCTACGTAGACGGCCTGGACCCGGACGAAATTCTGGTGGACCTTATTTTCAGCGCCATGAACCAGGAAGCGCCTTTTGAAGTCGCTCCGATTACCGAACTGATCACCGGCATGAGCAGCGAAATGCTGGAAGACCGCCGGCGCCATTTGCTGTTTGAAGAGGGCCTTGAACCCCAACTACCCGAACACGGCGTTTACGCCTTGCTATTGATGGCCCAGGAAGAAGGCTTGTTTGACGAGCACTAAAGTGTGACACGGGCACGGGCGCCAAAACCTTTCAGTTTTCCACCGAACTCAAATGCGAGTTCTGAAGCGCCCGGCGCCTGAACTTAGCAGAAATACTAAGCGTTTTTCCGAATATGCCAGCACCGGTGAATCCGCGCGTTCCTCTCAAAATCCTTATCCAGCGTACTGCGGCTTACTTCCTCAACTTCAAACTCCGAGGCCAGCTCTTCATCAAGCTTGAAGCGGCGAAAGTTATTGGAAAAAATCAGCAAACCGTCTGAACTTAACCTCGCCATTGCCTGCCGGATCAGCTTCGTGTGATCCTTCTGAACATCCAGTACCCCTGCCATACGCGCGGAGTTGGAGAAGGTCGGCGGATCCATGAAAATCAGATCGTAAAGCTGATCTGGCGTTGGCTTGGCAGCGAGCCAGGCCAAGCAGTCCGTCTGCTCCACTTTATGCTTACGGGGGTCTGCCCGGTTCAACGCCAGATTGTCCCGAGCCCACCCCACGTATGTGTTCGACAAATCCAGGCTCAATGAGCGGCTGGCGCCGCCGGCAACCGCATGAACTGTGGCCGCGCCGGTATAACAGAACAGGTTCAGGAAGCGCTTGCCATGAGCGTTCTTCTGAATCCAGTGACGCACAGGACGATGGTCCAGAAACAACCCGGTATCCAGATAATCCTTGAGGTTTACCTTCAAGGTGCAACCATGCTCCTGCACCTGAAAAAATTCGCCACTGGCATCCTGCTTTTCGTACTGACTGGTGCCAGCCTGCCGTTGCCGATGCTTGCAGATCATATGATCCCGCTCAATGCCAAGAGCTCCCGGAATAACGGCCAGTGCTTCAGCCAGACGCTCCCGGGCTGAACGCTCATCAATCGATTTGGGTGCGGCGTATTCTTGTACGTGTACCCAGCCCTCATAGATATCGATCGCCAACGCATACTCTGGCATATCCGCATCGTAGAGGCGGTAACAGCCAATTTGCTGTTTGCGCGCCCACTGCCCGATGGCCTTCATGTTCTTCTTCAGCCGGTTGTGCAGCATGGCGGCGCGCTCTTCATTCGCAATCCGGGGCAGGACTTCACCCGGCACTGCTGGATCCCGGGGAGTGCGTACACTGGCTTCGTCTATGGTAAACAGCAGAAGCTGCGCGGGCAGCTTGCCGTTAAACAGCTTGTACTGTTTGAAGCTGCGCAAGCCAATGGACTTGCCGAACTCTGGAGCACCGGTAAACACGCCGAGGCGCCAACCTGATGCCGCCTTTTTTACGGCATCGCCAAGCGATTCATAAAGGCTTGCAAGGGCATTTCTGTCGCTCAGACGCTCGCCATAGGGAGGATTTACCAGAACCAGGCCGGTTTCCGCCCGGTCGTCTCCCAATGCAAGTTCTTCAATCGGCTGGGCATGGAACTCGATCAGGCTCTCAAGGCCCGCTCGCTGAGCGTTATTGCGCGCGGTGGAAATCACCCGGCTGTCCTGATCAAAACCCGAAAATCTGGGCACTTTGCCCTGCTTGCCTTCATAGGCGCGCTTTTCCGCCTCCTGGCGTAAGGTTAGCCAGACTTCCGGCTGGTGACCGAGCCATTTTTCAAAGCCAAACCGCTCCTGACGACGACCCGGTGCGATATCCAGTGCCATCATGGCGGCTTCGATCACCAGGGTGCCGGAACCACACATAGGGTCTACGAACTCGCCACCTGCAGCTGCAATTTCAGGCCATCCAGAACGAATCAGCAGAGCTGCCGCGAGGTTTTCCTTCAAAGGCGCCATGCCCTGCTCTGTTCGGTAGCCACGTTGATGCAGGCTGTGGCCGCTGATATCAATACCCAGTGCAAGCCGACCACGATGCAGCCGGGCCGACACGGTTACATCCGGCATCTTCGCTTCTACCGTCGGGCGCTTTCCACCACTCATAGTGAAGCGATCCACAATGCCGTCTTTTACTCGTTGGGCGCCAAATTGAGTGTTGCGGATTTCCTCATTCTCGCCAATGAAATTGACGCGGAAGCTCCCATCAACGGGGATGTGCTGCTGCCAGTCGAGGTGAACCACGCCATCGTAAAGCTCATCAGCACTGGTGGCGGCCACTTCATCAATATGGAGCATGACCCGGTTTGCCAGGCGCGACCAAAGGCAGGCCCGGTAACCGGCTTCCAGCGGACCCTCTACCCATGCACCAGCAGGTGCGTTTCTCACCAGCCCAAGACCAAACGTGCTGAGCTCGTCCGCCAGAAGGTATTCAACACCCTTTGGGCAGGTTACAAAAAAGACAGATTTGGACAAGTTCAACTCCAGGTTCTTTGGCTATTCCCGGTAAGTCCCGGGAATAGCAGCGGTCATAGGTTTTGGGCAATTCTTTTTATCTTTTATTGATCTATAAAGAAAGTTTTTAGATCAAAATGATAGTGTACTTCTGCTCGAGGTTAAGATTACCTTGTAGGTGACGCGTCGTTCGAGAAGGGTAACTCCCTTTCGTTAACAGGATCCTGACTGCTCTGGCTTGAGCTGGCAATAGTGGGTTATCCCGGAGTGGATTCCACATGCCGTAGCCACTGCAGAAGTGTACACGCTTGTTCTGTTAATCCATTAGTGAGGAACGGCATGAAAAGACAGAAAAGAGATATGTACGCTCGTGCATTCAAGCGGGGTTACCTCGCTGGCGTGTCCGGCAAATCCAAAGACAGCTGCCCTCTTGAACAGGCAGAGGTTCGACAGGAATGGTTGAGCGGGTGGCGTGAAGGCCGAACGGATCAATGGGATGGCATGACCGGCGTCTCCGGTATTCATAAACTGGCGAACGTCACCACAGCGTAATATCTGTCGAAACCCTGATTCTTAATCTGATCTTTTAATACACAGTTTAACGCAGTATTCAGAGCAACCGAAAACGGGGTTCGTTCCCCGCAAGGGCCCGCCAAGCGGGCCCTTCCTCGTTCCAGTATCCACAGAACTACCTGAGCCTCCGAATCGCCTCAACGGCTTCACCGATCAGTTCCGGCCCACGATAGATAAAGCCAGTATAAAGCTGAACCAGCTTTGCGCCCGCACGGATCTTTTCCGCCGCACCAGCACCATCTGTAATGCCGCCAACACCAATGATCGGAAGATCGTCACCAAGCTCTGCATATAGCCCCTGAATTACTCTCAGAGATGCCTCACGAACCGGAGCACCACTGAGCCCTCCCGCCTCTTCAGCATGAACATGGCCGGCAACGGCGTCGCGGCTTATAGTGGTATTCGTGGCAATAACACCGTCCAGGCCGGCCCCTTTCAGGGCTGACGCGACGAACCGGATACCTTCATCGTCCATATCCGGGGCAATTTTGACGGCAATGGGTACGTAACGGCCAAACTGGCTCTGACACTTGAACTGCTCATCCTTGATGGCATGAAGCAGGCCCTTCAGGGAATCACCGAACTGAAGATCCCTGAGGCCGGGAGTGTTGGGCGAGGACACGTTCACCGTGATGTAGTCAGCGCGGGTGTAGACCGCCGAAATGCCCTTTCGATAATCCGACTCAGCTTCCTCATTCGGCGTGTTCTTGTTCTTGCCCACGTTGATGCCGAGAATTCCCCGGTAACTGCGTTTATCCACACGCTCCAGCATGTGTGCCAGACCTTTATTATTGAACCCCATACGGTTAATGATGGCCTGATACTCCGGTAACCGGAACATGCGGGGTTTAGGGTTACCTGGCTGGGCAAGTGGCGTAACAGTTCCAACCTCTATAAACCCGAACCCGAGCGCACCCAGAGCGTCCAGATGGTCTGCGTTTTTATCCAGCCCTGCCGCGAGCCCGACCGGGTTAGGGAAATCCAGCCCCATAACCGTTACTGGCAGCGCATCTGTTTTCGGTGAAAAAGCACCCAGTACGCGCAATCGATGCGCCAGATCCAGACCACTTAACGCAACGGAATGTGCCTGTTCGGGTGATAGCCGGAAGAGCAGGTTGCGGATAACGCCGTACATCTGAAAACTCCCCAATAAAACGTGTGCGAGAGTATACCGGAAGTTTTCCACAGCGGCCCGGCCACACACGAAAACATAGCTAAGCGACTGTATCATTGAGCTCTCACGAGCTTGTCCACGGAATCTGTGGATAACCCTGTTGAAAATCGCAGGGCAACCCTGCCAATCCCTTGTAATCTGCGCCAACCTACAGATTGATCATTTTTTGATCAGTTTATTTATTTAATATTTTCAATATGTTATGTTAATTTCGCTTTTAATCCTGAAATAATTCAACGCACTGTCACTAGAAGGCAACACGACTGTAATGTGCATAAATCAAGCAGTGAGACGTTGATAATTCCCCGCAGCGGGGCTTTTTTGGAGGATATCTAACATTCAGAGATAATAAGGTTATACTGGCCCTCGAAATTTGACCCGGAGTTTTTCAATGCAGCAATCCGACTCCCCGGCCCGACGCCATCGTGAAAATCTCGCGACGGAAATGAAAGCCGCTTCGCGGGTTACTGTCATCGGAATGATTCTTGATGCCTTTCTGGGAATCATTAAAATCATCGCCGGTACCCTTTTCCACTCCCAGGCTCTTCTGGTCGACGGGATTCACTCTTTTACTGATGTAGCATCCGACATTGTTGTACTCGGGGTGATGAAGGTCTCCCGTCAGGAGCCGGATGAAAACCACCCTTACGGCCACCAGCGCATTGAAACCTTCGGCACCCTGGTGCTCGGTAGTATCCTGATTGCTGTGGGTGCCGCTCTTGCCTGGGAAAACACCCTCAGGCTGATTGAAGGCGGCATTGATACCGTTCCGGAATGGCCAGTGCTGGTCGCCGCCGGAGTATCTGTTGTGGGTAAGGAGTGGATATTCCGTTATACCCGGCATATCGGCCAGATCATTCGCTCGGATCTTATTATTGCCAATGCCTGGCACAGCCGTACCGATGCGTTTTCTTCCGTGGTGGTTCTGGTTTCAACAGCGGGAGCCATGCTCGGGCTGGTTTGGCTGGACGTGCTTGCGGCCGTTGTCATTGCAGTCATCATTATCCACATTGGCTGGAAATTTACCTGGGACAGTGTTCAGGAGCTGGTGGACACCGGGCTTTCTCCTGACGATACCGAAATGCTGAAAACCATAGCCCGCAATACCGACGGGGTTCTCAATGTGCACGAGCTGCGCAGCCGCCGCATGGCGCAGGACATTCTTCTGGATATTCACCTGGTAGTGCGGCCAGAAATCAGCGTATCCGAAGGGCATCAGATTGGCATGCAAGTAGTCAATGGCATGCGCAATGCCCTGGAAAACATTCGCGACATCAGTTTCCACATTGATGCCGAAAACGACGAAGACCAGTTCCCGCCCACTGAAAAGCAGCCTTCGCGTGCGGAAGTGGGACGCATTATTGCGGAACATCTGGGAGAAATCCCACAGCGCAGCCGGTTAAGGCTTCACTACCTCAAAAACAGGCTGCATCTGGAGATCTTTCTGGACGAGCCCGACCCGGATACGGTATTTACATCGGAAAATGTCAGGCGTCAACTTGAGAGCTATCCCTGGTTTGGCAGTGTCAGAATATGGGTGGCCGGCTCGTAAGCCGGCTACCCGCCATCAACGCCTGCGGTTCTCTTCCATTCTGGAAAGAAACTCCTGCATGATCAGCGTATAAAGCTCGCCGCCGAGAAAAAGGTCTTCAACACCCGCATCGATACTCGGGTTATCGTTAACTTCAATCACCGCAACCCGGTTTCCGGACTGTTTGATATCCACACCGTAAAGCCCGTTTCCAATCAGGCGCGTAGAATTCAGTGCCGCCTGTATGACGTTTCTAGGCACTTCATAGGTGGGCATGGTTTCAAACCCACCACTCTCACTTTTTGATTCGCCGTGCTGATAGATCTGCCAGTGGCCTTTCACCATCATGTATTTACAGGCGTAGATTGCCCGGCCACCCAACACGCCAATGCGCCAGTCGTAATCGGTGTAAAGATACTCCTGTGCGAGCACCAGCGCCGACTGACGGAACAGATCTTTTAACCCTGCCCTCAGAGATTTTTCGTCTTCCGCCTTGTTCACACCCCGGGAAAAGGCGCCATCCGGTATCTTGATAACCGCCGGAAAGCCCAGCTCCTGAATCACCTGTTCCACGGCATCTTTCTGATCTTTGGAAAGAATCAGGGTTTTCGGTGTCGGTATCTTGTTGTTTTTCAACAGGTCCGCCAAAAAAACCTTGTTGGTGCACTTGAGGATCGACGCCGGATCGTCAATCACCACCATGCCTTCTGCCTCCGCCTTGCGGGCGAACCGATAGGTGTGATGGTCGATGGCTGTGGTTTCACGGATGAACAGGCCGTCGTACTCGGGCAGGCGCATGTAATCCCGACGCGTAATCTGCTCCACGTTGATACCCAGCTTTCGGCCGGCTTTTTCAAAGCGCTTCAGCGCCACCGCATCACTGGGCGGCATTTCTTCTTCCGGGTTCACCAGAATCGCAAGGTCGAACCGGTAACGACGGCGAGTTCTCGGTTTACGCCACACCATGCTGCTGAAGCGATCCAGTGCCGCTGCAAAAGCATCCTGCTCGTGCTCATCCAGATCCGCGGGCGCGGCTGGCTTCATGGATTCAATTTGCCAGGCCTTGCGGCGCCGGAAAACAACCTCGAGAATCGGACTGGGAAATCGTTCGAACAGAGCCCTTGCCACGGGCTTGAGATCCGGGTGCTCGGTTTGCCCGAAATAGGTGCGAATCCGCACTTCATGGGTGGCGTTGCGCTCATCACTGGCCGGATCGATGGCCGAACCGGCCGCCTCCAGCCAATTGATTACGCTGGCGTCCAGCTCTTCCAGCTCAAGGGAAAACAGACCCTTGCGGCTCAAATCATTCAGCGTCATTACCGACGGCACTACATGATGCCCACGGGCTTCGGCCAACAGCGAACAGTAATAGCCACGGCTCAGGTATTTTGCACTCTGACAAAGGTTGATCACACGCACGCGGCTAGTGGGCGGTGCTGAAAACTGAAGGTATTGATCAAAGCTCAGCACGTCTTCGCTGGGGTAATACGGAGCCCAGTCCTTGGTGCGGTCCACAACGATAAGCAAACGGGACATTAAAGGCGCTCCTCCCTGGAGATAATTGCCAATAGAACTGGCCGCAACAATACGCCGCTGCGGGGGTTGGGACAATCAGCTGATAGTGCGTGCTTTTACGCATAATCCGCTTATATTCCTGCACTCAAGTCTCTACCATAATAGCCGCATACGGGAAGCCTACCAGCATGCCCTAGCCGATATTCTCAAGGCCGCCTTACACATGTCCGATCTGCAGCTCCGGCAAGCCACCAGCGATGACCTGAATGCGCTTTTGCAACTTGAACATCGATGCTTTTCAGAAGACCGACTCTCCCGCCGCAGCTTCCGGCGGTTTCTGGATATGCCCCGGGACAGGCTGATTGTGGCCGAGGCCGACGGTGAGCTTTTGGGCTATTGCCTGGTTCTGATGAGTGCCGCCACCCGCATGGCGCGCATTTACTCTATTGCAGTACTGCCGACC
The DNA here is from genome assembly GCF_900142385.1 of Marinobacter antarcticus. NCBI lineage: Bacteria > Pseudomonadati > Pseudomonadota > Gammaproteobacteria > Pseudomonadales > Marinobacteraceae > Marinobacter > Marinobacter antarcticus. The sequence continues at coordinate 135,454 of NZ_FRAQ01000002.1, read as the reverse complement.
GCGCGTGGCCATGGCGTTGGTGAAAAGCTGGTTAAAACGGCAGAACGTGAGGCGGCAGACGCCGGCCGTATTCTGATGCGTCTTGAGGTTCGGGAAGATAACAGCAGCGCCATTGCGCTATATAAACGCCTGGGCTATCGCCAGTTCGGCACCTACCGGGACTATTACGAAGACCACGGCAACGCCCTGCGCTTTGAGCGCCGAATCCTGTTTTACGAACCGACACGGGAGTTCATCCCTGTGCCCTATTATCCCCAGACCACCGATTTCTCCTGCGGCCCTGCAGCCCTGATTATGGCGATGGCAGCGCTTGACGAGCAACAATCACTGACCACTCTGGAAGAGCTCAGGATCTGGCGTGAAGCAACGACGATTTTCATGCTGGCGGGCCATGGTGGCTGCGGCCCCCATGGCCTTGCACTCTCCGCCTGGAACCGGGGCTTTGAATCCAGCGCGTGGATCAGTACCGAGGGTCCTTTATTCCGGGACACCGTCCGAAGCGAAGATAAAAAACGGGTTCTGGAGCTGGTGCACGAAGGGTTTCTGCACGACATAGGCAAGACTGGCATCCAGTTGCACCATGATCCGCTCACCCTTGAAGCCATGGAGCAGGCGCTGCTTGAAGGCCAGATCCCGGTGATTCTGATCAGCACCTGGCAACTGAACCGGAGCCGGGTGCCCCACTGGGTGACCGTATGCGCTATAGACGACCAGTTTGTGTACCTCCACGACCCGGAAATCGACGTGGACGACGGGGAAACCGTGGCGGACAAACAGTACCTTCCGGTGGATAAACGGGTGTTCAGCCAGATTTCGCGATACGGCCGCAACCAGCCACTTCAGGCCGCAGTTATTGTCGGCCCAAAGCGCTGAGGAAGCCCCTAAGGTGAGCTCAGCCGGTTCGTAACGCTGCTTCTTTAAGGCCTGAAATTTCATCCCGCAAGCGGGCGGCAGCCTCGAAATCCAGATCAGATGCCGCCTTGTACATCTCATCCTCAAGACGCGAAACTTCTTTAAGCAACTCTCCCGGCGATCGGCGGCCAACCTTGGCGCGGTAACGTTCTGCTTCTTCAGCCGCCTTGTCACCAGGCCGCGAGGCTTTATTCCGGCCACGACCTCCGCTGCCTGCGCCCTCCATGATGTCCATAATCTTCTTGTTGAGCCCTTGCGGTGTAATACCGTGGGCTTCGTTGTGTTCTGCCTGTTTCGCCCGCCGGCTGTCAGTCACATCAATGGCGCGTTGCATGGAGCCGGTTATCCGGTCGCCGTAAAGGATGGCCTTGCCGTTGAGGTTCCGCGCCGCGCGGCCAATGGTCTGGATCAGTGCGCGCTCGGAACGCAGGAAGCCTTCCTTGTCGGCGTCCAGAATGGTGACCAGTGATACCTCTGGCATATCCAGACCTTCCCGCAGCAGGTTGATGCCGACAAGCACATCAAATTCACCCCGGCGCAGATCGCGGATGATCTCTACCCGCTCAACCGTGTCAATGTCCGAATGCAGGTAGCGGACGCGGATATCGTGCTCCATCAGAAAGTCTGTGAGATCCTCGGCCATGCGCTTGGTGAGCGTGGTCACCAGAACCCGTTCGCTGACCTTCACCCGGGAGTGGATTTCCGAGAGCAGGTCGTCTATCTGTGTGGACGCGGGACGTACTTCAATCACCGGGTCCAGCAAGCCAGTTGGCCGAACGACCTGCTCCACCACTTGCCCTGCATGCTCGGCTTCGTAGTTGCCGGGCGTGGCTGAAACAAAGATCATCTGGGGCGCAATCCGCTCCCACTCATCAAACCGCATAGGGCGGTTATCAAGCGCAGATGGCAGGCGAAAGCCATATTGCACGAGGGTTTCCTTTCTCGAGCGGTCGCCTTTGTACATGGCGCCAATCTGCGGAATGGTCACGTGGGACTCATCAACAATCAGCAGCGCATCCGCTGGCAGGTAATCAAACAGTGTTGGCGGCGCTTCACCCGGCTGCCGGCCGGAAAGATAGCGGGAATAGTTCTCAATGCCGTTGCAGTAGCCCAGCTCGTTCATCATTTCCATATCGTAGCGGGTGCGCTCCTCCAGCCGCTGGGCTTCCACCAGGCGATTGTTATCACGCAGCTGCGGCAGACGCTCATCAAGCTCTTTCTTTATGTGCTCAACGGCATCCAGCACCGTCTGGCGCGGCGTTACATAGTGGGATTTGGGATAAATCGTAATTCTGGGAACGCGCCGGAGTACTTCACCGGTGAGAGGATCAAAGTAACTGAGGTTTTCCACTTCGTCATCAAACAGCTCAATGCGAACGGCTTCTTTTTCCGATTCCGCGGGGAACACATCGATCACATCACCGCGTACCCGGTAATTGGCACGGTGAAACTCGATGTCGTTGCGGGTGTACTGCAGTTCAGCCAGCCGGCGCAGAACATGCCGCTGATCAATCTTGTCCCCCCGATCCAGGTGCAGCATCATTTTCAGATAGGACTTCGGATCACCCAGGCCGTAAATAGCTGACACAGTTGCCACAATGATCGCGTCGGGGCGCTCAAGCAGGGCTTTGGTAGCAGACAACCTCATCTGCTCAATGTGTTCGTTAATCGAGGCGTCTTTCTCAATGAAAGTATCAGACGACGGAACATAAGCCTCTGGCTGGTAGTAATCGTAGTAGGACACGAAATATTCAACGGAGTTGTCCGGAAAAAATTCGCGGAACTCGCCGTACAACTGCGCGGCCAGGGTTTTATTATGAACCATGACAATGGTTGGACGCTGCACCGCTTCGATCACTTTGGCGATGGTAAACGTCTTGCCCGAGCCAGTAACACCCAGCAAGGTCTGGTGTGCCAGGCCGGAATGAATACCGTCCACCAGCCCTGCAATGGCTTTTGGCTGATCGCCCGCAGGCTGAAAGGGTGAATCAACCGTGAAGACGCCATCTTTACCTGAACCGCTGTAATCGTTACTGGCCATAATTGGCAGACAACCTCCGCTCACTCAACATAGATATCCTTGCCAGATCCTGTGGTTGCACGGACTGGCCTCAGAGAGAAATTTATTGTTGCGCCGGCTTCATGGTACCATCAACCTGATCGACGGCTGGGCGAAAATCAGCGGCCTCCCGAGGCATGGAAGGCAAAGATTAAGACACCCCGCCGGTCACAGACCTATCAGACGCAGCTTTAAGGAGCGCAAGTTTGGACCTTCAACTTTCCAGCCGAGTACAGGCAATCAAGCCATCCCCCACCCTCGCGGTCACTAACAAAGCCGCCGAACTGCGCGCTGCAGGTCAGGACATCATCGGCCTTGGTGCAGGCGAGCCAGACTTCGATACCCCGGATCACATCAAGCAGGCAGCCATCGAGGCCATCAAAAACGGCCAGACAAAGTACACCGCTGTTGATGGTACGCCGGCCCTGAAGAAAGCGATTATTGCGAAGTTCAAACGGGACAACGGCCTGGAATACGAAGCCAACCAGATACTGGTATCAAGTGGTGGCAAACAGAGCTTTTTCAACCTCGCACTGGCTACTCTTAACGCCGGTGACGAAGCCATTATCCCGGCACCCTATTGGGTATCCTACCCGGATATGGTTCTGGTTGCTGAAGGCAAGCCGGTTATCATCGAAACCGACGCACAAACCCGCTTCAAGATCACTCCGGAGCAGCTGGAAAACGCCATTACCGAGCGTACTCGCCTGTTCGTGATCAACAGCCCTTCCAACCCCAGCGGTATGGCTTACAACTTGGAAGAGCTGCAGGCGATTGGCGAAGTGCTGAAGAAGCATCCGAACATCATGATCGCCACTGATGACATGTACGAACCTATTCTCTGGACTGGCAAGCCGTTCTGCAACATTCTGAATGCCACTCCGGAGCTTTACGACCGTACCTTTGTTCTCAACGGTGTCTCCAAGGCCTACTCTATGACTGGCTGGCGTATTGGTTATGCCGCTGGCCCGACCAGAATCATCGGTGCCATGAAGAAGATCCAGTCACAGAGTACGTCCAACCCTGCATCCATTTCCCAGGCCGCTGCACAGGCTGCTCTTGATGGCCCTCAGGAGTGTGTTGGCGACATGGTCAAGGCGTTCAAAGAGCGTCACGACTGGCTGGTAGACGCCCTGAACCGCCTGCCCGGCGTTGAGTGCCTCAAGGGTGACGGTACCTTTTACGCGTTCCCAAGCTTCCAGGGCGCAATTGATGCAGATTCCAGCGTCAGCAACGATGTGGAGTTCACAGAAAAACTGCTGAGCGAAGCCGGCGTTGCTCTGGTTCCGGGATCTGCATTCGGTTGTCCTGGTTATATGCGCCTGAGTTTTGCAACAAGCATGGATAATCTGAAAAAGGCGATTGAGCGTTTGCAGAAGGCCCTGAGCTAAAAATTTCGGCAAGGGGTTGACGAGGCGGTAGGGTAATCTTAATATACGCGCCTCGTCACAAGACGACGTTCCCCGATAGCTCAGTTGGTAGAGCAACGGACTGTTAATCCGTTTGTCGCTGGTTCGAGCCCAGCTCGGGGAGCCACTATTCCGAAAACCCGCTAATTCTATGAGTTAGCGGGTTTTTTCTGTTTGGAAAAGCTAAAGGCCAATTACCTCAGAGTGAATGGCCTCCAACGCAGCCAGAGGGTCAACCGCCTGTGTTATGGGGCGACCGATAACCAGGTAGTCAGAGCCGGCTTTCAGGGCGTCTCTGGGAGTCATGATGCGCTGTTGGTCGCCTTTGTCGGCCGTTAACGGCCGGATTCCGGGAGTAACCAGTTTGAAGTCAATGCCCTGCTCTGTTTTGAGTTTGGGAGCTTCCTGTGCAGAGCAGACAACGCCATCGAGACCGCAGTTTCTGGTAAGCGTGGCCAGCCGTGAAACCTGAGCTTCGGGGGAATCGGTAATGCCAATACCGGCTAGGTCTTCGGCACCCATGCTGGTGAGAACCGTGACGGCAATCAGCATGGGCTTATCCGCCCCAAAGGTATCCAGGCGTTCACGGCAGGCAAGCATCATCTTCTCGCCACCGGATGCGTGCACGTTCACCATCCATACACCGAGCTCCGCAGCAGCACCCACAGCGGCCGAGGCCGTGTTGGGGATGTCATGGAATTTCAGATCCAGGAACACTTCAAAACCGCGCTTCTGCAAACCCTCAACAAACTGCGGGCCGGAGCGGGTAAAAAGCTCTTTGCCGACCTTCAGGCGGCACATGGCGGGATCCAGTTTATCAACCAGCTCCAGGGCCGGGTTTACAGCCGGAAAGTCGAGGGCCACGATGATTTTGGGGTCGTTAGAAGTTTGCACGTTGGAATATCCTGAGGGATGTCGATAAATGGTTACTCAGCTTCGACGCCCTGAATCGGGCGAACAGTTTCCCATTGCTTGCAGCTCGGGCAAAGCCAGTGGAGTTGCTGGCCAGAGAAACCACAACTTACACAGCGGTAAACCGGCCGATTGGCAAGGATCAGAAGGCCGATACGGCTAACCAGTCGGCCTTCGTCTGTGGTCATACCTTTTTCATATCCTGCCATTTCTACCAGCCGCAACAGGGCTCGCACACTGGGGCGGATTTCAAGCTCCTGGCGCAGCAGATCAATAGCAGCCGGGCGTCCGGAGACTCGCTCTACCGACTCCACCAGCGCCAAAAGCAAGCTGGTGCTAGGGAACGTCTCGTAAAGCTTGCGCAGTTTCTTGACCAGCTTGCCGATATCGCCGTGCTCGTGTTCCAGCTTCATCAGGCGATCTATGGATTCAGGTCCAAAGTTCGGGTTCTGATCAAAAACCTTTAGTCCCTGATTACCTGCCTCCCGGTAACTACCCTGCCGGATCAGAATCTTCATCAGTATGAGCGTTGCCCGAACGCAGGAGCGGTCGTAATCCAGCGCTTCCCTGGCAAATTTCTGGGCAGCCCAGCGATCATCCTGCCCAAGGGCCTGCTCTGCCAGTTCACAGGTAAGGTACGCAAGATTCTTGAACATCGCCGGATCTGCGTCATTTGTGGTCAGGGTACGGGCGACGTCGGCCGCTTTGCCCCATTCCCTTTCCTGCTGGTAAAGCTCGATCAGTTGCTGGGCTGCCTTTCGCCCATACTCACGATCACCCATCATTTGTTGCAGCAATGCCTCCGCACGATCCAACAAGCCAGCGTTAAGAAAATCCATGGCAAGTTCAAGCGTTACCTGAGGAGAGAATCGCGGAGGCAGTTCGGGTCTTGCGAGCAGGTTCTGATGAACCAGAATGGCACGGTCCGTTTCGCCTTTATTGCGGAAATGCCGGCCAATAGAAAGATGAAGACTTACAGTATCTTTGTTAACGGACAGTGACTGTACAAAGTTGTCCACTGCCTGATCTGAATAGTTGGTGAACAGAAACTGCAGCCGGTCCTTTACGGATTCCTCGTTTGAAATCTTTGTTCGGGCTCCGTTACGACCAACACTCAGCCGGCCAACAAACCAGCCAACGGCAACTGCGATCGTCAACAGCAGCCACTGAAACACTATGTCCATTAAATAGTCCGGTCGTTCTGAACCCTGGATTTCTCCAATGCCTGCTCTGCACGGTCAAGTCGTTTCTGAAGGGTGCGGCGTGAAACCGACGCGCGAAAGGTGGCAAGCATGGTTATCAAAACACCAACCAGCGCTCCGATTACGAAAGACATGATAATCCAGACGGCGACACCGTGAGGCTGGGTCTCGAAAACCAGAAAATTGAGAGCAACAGCCATCTGATTATTCAGCGAAAACACGAGTGCTAGCAATACCAGGGCCAGTACCAACAGAATCAAAAGGATCTTCTGCAATCCTGCCATAGCTTTAGCTCTCCCAAACGCTGATAAGTACCCGAATTATAGGTGTTCCACTTCAGGGATGAAAAACCGTTAAAACCCCTGCTTTAAACTATCATTCACCTGCTCGCGCAATTCCTTGCCGGGCTTGAAGTGAGGAACATACTTTGCAGGTAACTGCACGGCTTCGCCGGTTTTCGGATTCCGACCAGTGCGGGCAGCCCGATGATGAAGAGAAAAACTGCCAAACCCCCGGATTTCAATTCGCTGCCCGCCGGCAAGCGACTGAGACATATGTTCAATAATCGTTTTTACTGCCAGTTCAACATCTTTAACCGAAAGCTGTGTTTGTTTTGAAGCAATTAATTCGACCAGTTCGGACTTCGTCATGAGGCACTTTCCTCTTTTCTTTTTTTATTCGGCCGTTGGTTACCGAATTCCTACCCCACTAGTTTAGCCAAATCATAAAAAAACACAAAAAAAACGGGCTCTTAGAGCCCGTTTTTTTCGTACCAACCGGAAATCAGTCCTTGTTGGCGTTTTGCTGCTGCATTTGTTCCTTGATGAGATCACCAATGGTGGTCGCACCGGAGGAAGTTTCTGCAGTTTTGGTACGCACGGTATCAATAGCCTGCTTGTCGTCTTCCACGTCCTTAGACTTGACAGACAGGTTGATGATGCGGTTTTTGCGATCGATGCTGATGATCTTCGCTTCGACTTCCTCGCCTTCTTTCAGAGCGTTACGCGCATCTTCAACGCGGTCACGGCTGATTTCAGAGGCTTTCAGTACCGCTTCAACTTCATCGTTCAGAGCGATAGTGGCTGCCTTGGCGTCAACGGCGGACACAATACCCTTAACGATGGAGCCTTTGTCATTCAGCTGAACGAACTCAGCGAACGGATCGCTTTCAAGCTGCTTGATACCCAGGGAGATGCGCTCACGCTCGGGATCTACAGACAGGATAACGGTATCAACATCGTCGCCCTTCTTGTATTCACGAACCGCTTCTTCGCCAGTTTCATTCCAGCTGATGTCCGACAGGTGAACCAGGCCATCGATGCCACCGTCCAGACCGATGAAGATACCGAAGTCAGTGATTGACTTGATCTTACCGGAGATGCGGTCACCCTTGTTGAAGTTGCCGGAGAAATCTTCCCATGGGTTGGAAACGCACTGTTTGATACCCAGGGAAATACGACGACGTTCTTCGTCGATGTCCAGAATCATCACGCCTACTTCATCGCCAACGTTGACGACTTTAGAAGGATGGATGTTCTTGTTGGTCCAGTCCATTTCAGATACGTGAACCAGGCCTTCAACACCCTCTTCCAGTTCAGCAAAGCAGCCGTAATCGGTCAGGTTGGTTACACGTGCAGTAACCTTGGTACCTTCCGGATAGCGACCCTTGATATCGACCCAGGGATCTTCGCCCAGCTGCTTCAGACCCAGAGATACGCGGTTGCGCTCACGGTCGAACTTCAGAACCTTGACGTTGATCTCGTCTCCGACATTCACGATTTCGCTTGGATGCTTGATACGCTTCCAGGCCATATCCGTGATGTGCAGCAGGCCGTCAACACCGCCCAGATCTACGAACGCGCCGTAGTCGGTGAGGTTCTTGACGATACCCTTGATTGACAGACCTTCGGTCAGGGTTTCGAGCAGAGCTTCGCGCTCGGCGCTGTTTTCAGCTTCCAGAACGGCGCGGCGGGAAACAACCACGTTGTTACGCTTCTGGTCCAGCTTGATAACTTTGAATTCGAGCTCTTTGTTTTCCAGGTGCGCAGTGTCGCGAACCGGGCGAACGTCTACCAGGGAACCCGGCAGAAAGGCACGAATACCAGCCAGATCAACAGTGAAACCACCTTTGACCTTGCCATTAATAATACCTTTGACCACTTCTTCAGCTTCGAAGGACTTCTCGAGTACCTTCCAGGCTTCCGCACGCTTGGCCTTTTCACGGGAAAGACGGGTTTCACCGAAACCATCTTCCACTGCATCCAGTGCTACGTCGACAACGTCGCCAATAGCTACTTCCAACTCGCCTTTTTCATTCAGGAACTGGGAGGCGGGGATAACACCTTCGGACTTCAGCCCGGCGTTAACTGTGACCCAGTCGCTATCAACATCAACTACGGTTCCCTGGACGATGGAACCTGGTTTCATGTCAATTTCTTTTAGGCTTTCTTCAAAAAGATCCGCAAAGCTCTCGCTCATTATGAGTCCTATAGGTTCAATGCAAGTATGCTCCGTGCCGCCAGCAACACGGTCTGTTAATAAGTTCCGGAATCAGCCAGCGGCTGGCAGATTTCGCTGTTCCCGGCATTTCAACGGCAAAAAGGTGCAGTCAGGTCTGGCCTGTTTCGGCCATACACCTGTCTAACACCTCCTGTATACTCAACCCCGTAGAATCAATGACTTGCGCATCGTCTGCGGGCTTGAGAGGGGCTGCGGAACGGTTCATATCCCGTTCATCACGGACCCGAATCTCCTCTAAAACGGCGTCAATACTAACATCGACACCCGCAGCCTTCAACTGGCTGAAACGCCGGTGTGCACGCTCTTCGGCACTGGCTGTCAGGAAAATTTTAACTGGCGCATCCGGGAAGACCACTGTGCCCATATCACGGCCGTCTGCAACCAGTCCTGGTTCTTGCCGGAAATCCCGCTGACGCTGCAGAAGCGCATCGCGAACCGGCTGCATCACTGCAATGCGCGATGCGTTGTCGCCACAGGTTTCGGTGCGGATATCAGAGGTTACGTCCTCGCCTGCCAGCATCACCTTTACCGGCTCGCCTTCCGGCGTTGGCTGAAAGGCCACATCCAGAGATGCCGCCACATGCACCAATGCAGCTTCGTCATCCAGCGATACATTCTGACGGATTGCTGCGAGTGCTGTCAGCCGGTAAAGCGCGCCGCTGTCGAGCAGGTGCCAGCCAAGTTTTCGCGCCAGCATCTGGGTAACCGTGCCCTTGCCAGACCCACCTGGGCCGTCAACTGCGATGACTGGTGCATTGCCTTCCGACATTAATGTGACCTCTCTTCAGCGTCCGTTTCAGACCCCTCGGCTGAGATGTTAATACCTGTTTCTTTCGCGAGCTCTACGAAGCCAGGAAAGGACGTCGCCACGTTGGCGCAATTATTTATTTCAATCTCTCCGCTCGCCCGCAACGAAGCCACAGCAAAAGACATGGCAATACGATGGTCGCCATGGCTGTGAACGGACCCGCCCTTAATGGTCTGACCGCCTTCTATGATAATGCCATCCGCCGTAACCGTTGTTTCCACACCAAGCGCTGCCAAACCGTCAGCCATCACCTGAATGCGGTCACTTTCTTTTACCCGCAACTCCTCAGCACCGGTCAGAACCGTGCGGCCGGTGGCGCAGGTGGCCGCGATAAACAGCGCCGGGAATTCGTCAATCGCCAGCGGCACCTGATCTTCGGGGATATCAATGCCCTTGAGCTCAGCCGAGCGAACGCGCAGGTCGGCAACCGGCTCACCGCCGATTTCCCGCTCGGCCATAACCTCAATATCCGCACCCATCTGCCGCAGAATGTTGATAACGCCGACACGTGTCGGGTTCATACCTACATGGCGCAGAACCAGGTCGGAACCCGGGGCGATGCTGGCCGCAACGAGAAAGAAGGCCGCCGATGAGATATCGGCTGGTACGTCAATACGATTAGCTGTCAGCTTACCGCCGCCAGTGACGCTGGCAGTCGGTCCCTCGCGATCTACTTTATAGCCAAAGCCGCTGAGCATACGCTCGGTATGATCACGAGTCGGCGCAGGTTCGGTAACGGACGTGGTGCCATCTGCATACAAACCAGCAAGCAACAGGCAGGATTTCACCTGAGCGCTGGCAACCGGCATATCGTAGTGGATACCGATTAGCTTTTTACCCTGACTGCCACGAATTTTCAGAGGCGGGCGACCGCCCTCGGCGGTGTCGATAACAGCACCCATTGACCGCAGCGGGTCTGCAACCCGATTCATGGGTCGGACTGAGAGGCTGGCATCGCCGGTAAGTTCGGACTCAAAAGGCTGCGCGGCGAGTAAACCTGTAAACAATCGCATGCCCGTGCCGGAATTGCCCAGGTAGATTGGGCCACGGGGAGCCTGCAATCCATGCATCCCGACACCGTGAATGCGCACAAAACCGTTGTCAGGTCCTTCAATAGCAACACCCATGTCACGGAACGCCTGCAGCGTTGCGAGGCTATCCTCGCCCTCGAGGAAGCCTTTCACTTCGGTTATTCCCTCGGCGAGCGCCCCGAGCATAATCGAGCGATGGGAAATGGATTTGTCGCCGGGCACCCGTATATCACCGGTTACTGAACCTCCGGGCTGGAGACGGAACGTCACCTGATTTTCACTGTTATTTGTCACGTAAGCCTGTCCTGAAAGCATTTTTGAAAAATGTTCGCGCGCCGCCTTGGCGCGACTGAATACCCGCAACAGCGTGGCGCCGTCCTGGTCTGCAATCGCAGTACGCAACTGATCCAGATCATTGGTAAAATGATCAATCTCCCGAAGAACGGCGTCGCGGTTGGAAAGAAAAATATCGTGCCACATAACCGGATCGCTCGCGGCAATCCGGGTAAAATCACGAAAACCACCTGCAGCATACCGGAAAATATCCATGTTCTGGTCTTCCCCGGCCAGTGTATCAACCAGCGAGAAGGCAATCAGATGGGGCAGATGGCTGGTCGCCGCCAGCACTTCATCATGATACGCCACAGACATCGTGAGCACAGTGGCACCGCACGTTTCCCACAAGACCTGTAGCTTGGCGAGATGCGCGCTGCTGACGTTATCAGGAGGAGTCAGTATAACCTTGTGGTTGCTGAACAAGTCCGGATCAGCAGCACGGATGCCGCTTCTTTCCGACCCGGCAATGGGGTGCCCCGGAATAATACAGGGCAAAAACTCTCCGAAGACAGCCTCAACGTCCTTTACAAAACTGGACTTGGTACTGCCAACGTCAGTCAGAATGGCGTCTGCGGCAAGATGCGGGCGTATTTCCTCAAGTACCTTGCGGGTCGCCTGCACCGGCACTGCCAGTACAACAAGATCTGCGCCCTGCACTGCCTCTGCAGTCGTTTCTGCAATCGTATCAATCACACCCAGGGACTGGCCCAGCAAAAGGTCTTCTTTACGTTGATCTGCGCCAACGACTTCCCGCGCCAAGTTGTTTTTGCGAATGGCACTGGCCAGCGAGCCACCGATAAGGCCCAGGCCGATGATGGCAACACGCTGGAATAGCGGTTCGCGCGACGTCACCTCAGGCCCCCTGCCCTGCTGCTGCCAACGCCTTTGAAAGTGCGTCGATAAACTGTTCATTTTGTTCAGGCAAGCCCACCGAAACCCGAAGGTGATTAGGCATACCGTAACCCGCGACGGGGCGCACAATGACACCGTGGGCCAACAAAGCCTGGTAAACGTCCATGGCTTGCGGCCCTACTTCAACCGCCACAAAGTTTCCGGATGAAGGAATATACCGGAGACCCATCTGATCAAAAGCCAGCTCTAACTGCTTCAATCCAGAGGTGTTCGCCTCGCGGGAGCGCTGAAGATAGTCTTCGTCATCCAGCACCGCGGTGGCGGCGGCAAGTGCAACGGAGCTTACGTTAAAAGGTTGGCGAACGCGGTTCAGGATATCGGCAATAGCCGGTGAGCTGACGCTGTAGCCGACGCGCAGGGCCGCCAGCCCCCAGGCCTTGGAAAAAGTGCGGCACACAATCAGGTTCGGGAAACGGGTTAACAACGAAACACCGTCCGGATCCTCCTCTCCCACCATATACTCGCAGTAAGCTTCGTCCAGGACCACCAACACATCTTCAGGAATCTTGCCCAGAAACGCTTCAATGGCGCTGGAACTGTTCACGGTTCCCGTAGGGTTGTTCGGATTGGCTACAAATACCAGCCGGGTATGCTCTGTCACCGCCGCGGCCATGGCATCCAGGTCATGCCCCCAAGCTCTGGCAGGCACGGCAACAGCTTTGGCGCCAATGGCCTGAGTGACAAGCGGGTAAACGGCAAACGCATACTGGGAAAACACAATCTCGGAATCAGCCCCGGCAAAGCAACGGGCAATCACTTCGAGCACGTCATTTGAGCCGTTTCCAAGCGTGATCTGGTCAGCGCCAACACCAAGACGTGTGGACAACTTCTGTTTCAGATCAAACCCATTGCCATCGGGATACAGGCAAAGATCCGTCAATGCGCTTTCGGCAGCAGCGATCGCTTTTTTGCTGGGGCCTAAAGGGTTCTCATTGCTGGCAAGCTTGACAATCTCAGACGAATCCAGACCCAGTTCACGAGCCAGCTCGCTGATAGGCTTGCCCGGCTGATAGGGAGACAAAGCCTGAACGCCTTTAACTGCAAGGCTCTGATAATCGATGGCCATACACCTTCCTTAACTACCTGATTCCAGATACTAGAGAACACCGATGGGATAGGAGCCCAAACGCTTGAGTTCAACAGCTTCTTCATCCACCTCAGCAAGCACCTTATGCGCTTGCTCGTCGTCCATATGCCCTTCGAAATCAATGTAGAACACATAAGCCCAGGTGCCACTGGGCGACGGCCGGGTCTCAATCCGTGTAAGACTGATTCCATGGCGATGAAACGGCTCCAGCAACTGGTAGAGCGCGCCCGGTTTGTTCCTCATGGAAACAAGAATCGATGACTTGTCATGCCCGCTCGCCGGTACTTCTTCGCGGCCGATAATCAGGAACCGGGTGGTGTTATCTGGCCTGTCTTCAATGCTGTTAGCCAGCGTCTCCAGGCCGTATAGCTCGGCGGCCATATCACCGGCAATCGCTGCGGTACCCGGCTCTTTGGCCGCCCGGCGTGCCGCTTCAGCATTGCTGGATACAGTAACCCGCTCAATGCCATAGCGATGGGTATCCAACCACTGGCGACACTGGGCAAACGACTGTTGGTGCGAGTAGATGCAGGTTATTTCCTGATCCCGGAACTCCGGCGAAATCAGAAGATGGTGATGGATTCTCAGTTGGACTTCGCCGCAGATCTTCAGCGGAGACGACATAAACATATCAAGCGTGTGGTTAATCATACCTTCCGTGGAGTTCTCAACCGGCACCACGCCATAATGCGCAGCTCCAGATTCCACTTCACGGAAAACCGCATCAATCGCCGGCAAGGGCACGCTGACAACAGAATGTCCGAAATGTTTGAGGGCTGCCGCCTGAGTAAAGGTGCCAATAGGCCCCAAAAAGGCAATGTGCATGGGCTTTTCCAGCGCCAGGCAAGCCGACATGATTTCGCGAAACAGCCGGGCCATTTCCTCGCCGGGCAGAGGCCCAGGGTTGGCGTCCTTGATACGTCGCAAAACCTGCGCTTCCCGCTCGGGGCGATAGAAAAATACGTCCTGCTCGGGGTTTGCAGCCGTTTTCACGCGGGCCACTTCCTGGGCGCATTTGGCCCGGGCACTGATCAATTCCATGATCTTCTGATCAAGACTATCTATTTCTTCCCGTAGCTCTCCGAGACGGACCTGCTCATCGCTCATGATCAGCCCCGCTCCTTCGCAAACTCTGTCATGTACTGAATCAGCGAATCCACGCCGGCCTCGGGCATGGCGTTGTAGATGCTGGCGCGCATGCCTCCTACGGAGCGATGACCCGCCAGATTCAGCAAACCTCGGGCGTTGGCGCCTTCAAGGAAGGCATTGTTCAGAGCTTCATCCCGCAGGATAAAAGGTATGTTCATCCAGGAACGGGAGCGCGGATCAATGGGGTTGACGTAAAACTCATTGGCATCAATGAAGCCATACAATTTTTCCGCCTTTCGCCGGTTAATCTCACCCATGGCTTTGACGCCACCCTGCGCCTTCAGCCATTTGAACACCAGGCCCGCGAGATACCAGGAATATGTCGCGGGCGTGTTGTACATGGAGCCGTTATCGGCAATCACCTGGTAGTTCATCATGGTCGGCGTTTCCTTTCGGGCTTTGCCCAGAAGGTCCTTCCGGATAATGACTACAACCAATCCCGAGGGACCGATATTTTTCTGGGCGCCGGCGTAGATCAGCCCGAACTTCGACACATCCACCGGGCGCGAAAGCATGGTAGAGGACATATCTGCGACCAGCGGAACACCTGCGCTGTCTGGAACAAAATCAAATTCCAGGCCTCCGATGGTTTCATTCGGCGTGTAATGCAGGTAAGCCGCATCGGCACTGGTTTGCCACGAAGCCTGATCGGGAATACTGGTGAAGCCATTGCCTTCTGAGCTGGCAACCACATTCACGTTACCGTAGCGCCTGGCCTCGGCAATGGCCTTTGTCGACCAGATGCCGGTGTTTACATAATCCGCAGACGTTTTGTCGCCAAGCAGGTTCAAAGGAATCGTAGAGAACTGGCTGGAAGCCCCACCTTGCATAAAGAGAACCGCATAATCATCTGATATTCCAGCTAATTCACGCACGTCCTTCTCAGCAGTTTCGGCAATTTCCACAAACGCATCACCGCGATGGCTCATTTCCATCACGGACATGCCTGTGCCGCGCCAGTCCAGCATTTCATCCCGTGCCTGTACCAGCACACTTTCCGGCAAGGTTGCCGGACCTGCACAAAAATTATACGCCCTGCTCATGTTCCTGTGGTCTCTCACGTCATGCGGATTCTGTGTTCGGCAGTGCTGACTTATTCCTCGCCAGCACCCTGTTCCGGACTGTTATCTGCGCTTTCATCTACTGAAGCGTCCTCACCCTCACCTTCGATATCGTCATCGTCGGTTTCGGCAATACGCTCCACGCCTACCAGGCGCTCGTCTGCCTGGCTCAGTTTGATCAGACGCACACCCTGCGTGTTCCGGCTTAGAACCGACACTTCATCCGTGCGGGTACGAACCAGCGTGCCCTTGTCGGAAATCAACATCATTTCGTCGCCATCGAACAGCTGCAGCGCGGTTACCAGGTTGCCGTTCCGCTCGGAGCATTGCATGGCGATAACGCCCTGACTGCCACGACTATAAGTCGGGAACTCATCAAACGCGGTGCGCTTGCCGTAACCATTCTCACTGGCGGTCAGAAGAACGCCGCCTTCCTGAGGAATGATCAGGGAGACCACGTGATGGCCCTCCGGCATTCTGATACCACGTACGCCACGCGCCGTCCGACTCAGCGGGCGAACCGCCTCTTCGTTGAAACGAACCGCTTTGCCAGCTGTAGAGAACAGCATGATTTCGGCATCGCCTTCAGTTATCGCAGCGCCAATCAGCGTATCACCTTCATCCAGAGACAAAGCAATCAGGCCACTGCTGCGCGGACGGGAGAAGTTTGGCAGACGTGTTTTCTTGACGACGCCCGCAGACGTTGCCATCAGTACAAACTGATTCTCCGGGTAATCCCGCACTGGCAGGAAGGCGGTGATGCGCTCACCGTCATCCAGCGGCAGAATGTTCACCATCGGCCGACCACGGGACGCGCGGCTGGCACGGGGAATCTCGAACACACGCAACCAGTAAACTTTGCCGCGGTTAGAGAAGCACAAAATGGTGTCGTGGGAGTTGGCAACCAGCAGTTTCTCAACGAAGTCTTCATCTTTCATCGAGGTAGCGGCCTTGCCACGGCCACCACGGCGCTGGGCCTGATAATCTTCAACCGCCTGGGTCTTGGCGTAACCGCTGTGGGAAATGGTTACAACCAGGTCTTCTTCATCAATAAGATCGGCAATCGTGAGGTCACGCTGGGAGCTGGTTATTTCCGTGCGGCGCTCGTCACCGAACTCTTCTACTACAGCTTCCAGCTCTTCACGGATAACCTGCATCAGGCGATCCGGATCACCCAGAATCTCCAGCAGGCCCGCAATCTTCTCAAGAATTTCCCTGTACTCGTTCTGAAGCTTTTCAGTTTCCAGACCAGTCAGGCGGTGCAGACGCATATCCAGGATAGCCTGGGTCTGTTCCGGCGACATGAAGTACAGACCATCACGCAGGCCGTAGATTTCCGGCAGGTCGTCCGGGCGGCAGGCATCTTCACCGGCACGCTCAAGCATAGCCATCACATTACCGGGCGCCCAGCCTCTGGCCATCAGCTTTTCTTTGGCTTCCAGTGAGCTCGGGGAAGCCTTGATCAGTTCGATCATTTCATCAATATTGGCCAGTGCGACGGTCAGGCCTTCCAGAATATGGCCACGCTCGCGGGCTTTACGCAGCTCATAGAGGGTACGGCGGGTCACCACTTCACGGCGGTGGCGCACGAACGCATCCAGCATTTCCTTGAGATTAAGAATTCTCGGCTCACCGTTGATCAGCGCAACCATGTTAATACCGAATACGGTTTGCAACTGGGTCTGGGTGAACAGGTTATTGACGACAACTTCCGGGTTTTCGCCGCGCCGAAGCTCTATGAAAACGCGGATACCTTCCTTGTTGGACTCGTCCCGCAGCTCGGTGATGCCTTCCAGGCGCTTTTCCTTCACCAGCTCGGCGATCTTTTCGATCAGGCGGGCCTTGTTAAGCTGATACGGCAGCTCGGTAATGATGATGGCATCACGATTGGTTTTCTTGTCGTGCTCAATTTCGTGACGGGCGCGAATATAAATACGACCACGACCGGTACGATAGGCCTCAACAATGCCGGCACGACCGTTAATGATGCCTTCAGTCGGAAAATCCGGGCCCGGAATGAACTCCATCAGTTCATCGCAGGTGAGATCGGGGTTATCGATCAGCGCCAGACAGCCACTGACCACTTCGGTCAGGTTGTGGGGCGGGATGTTGGTCGCCATGCCCACAGCAATACCGGAGGAGCCGTTCACCAGCAGGTTAGGAACCCGTGTGGGCATAACCTCAGGAATCCGCTCAGTGCCGTCATAGTTGTCGACAAAGTCTACGGTTTCTTTATCGAGATCCGCCAGCAGGGAGTGTGCAATCTTCTCCATGCGGATTTCGGTGTAACGCATGGCTGCCGCGTTATCGCCGTCGATAGAACCGAAGTTACCCTGGCCGTTTACCAGCGGATACCGCAGGGAGAACGGCTGGGCCATACGGACGATGGTGTCATAAACAGCAGAGTCACCGTGCGGATGGTATTTACCGATGACATCACCCACCACACGGGCAGACTTCTTGTAGGCCTTGTTCCAGTCGTTATTCAGTTCGGACATTGCGAACAGAACACGACGGTGAACCGGCTTGAGGCCATCCCGCACGTCCGGAAGCGCTCGCCCGACAATAACGCTCATGGCGTAATCCAGGTAAGACTGCTTCAGTTCATCTTCAATATTGACCGGCAGGATCTCTTTGGCTAATTCACCCATCGAGAAAGGTTCCTTTGCGTTATCTGGAAGTCGTTTCAGGGCCGCTTCCCGGCCCCGTAGTTATTCTTAATCAAGCCGCTGATTATACCACAGCCGCACCCTTTCAGGGGGATCTGTCAGGCAGCCTTAATCAAATACCACGGTCTTGTTTTCGTAGGTGATCACGCGATCCTCGACATGAGAGCGCAACCCCCGGGCGAGAACGTTTTTCTCCACATCCTTACCGAGGCGCACCATGTCTTCAATGGTATCACTGTGGGTGATGCGAATGACGTCCTGCTCGATAATCGGCCCTTCATCAAGGTCCTGAGTCACATAGTGGCAGGTAGCACCGATCAGCTTGACCCCGCGACTGTAAGCCTGGTGGTATGGCCGCGCCCCGGCGAAGGACGGCAGGAAGCTGTGGTGAATGTTAATCACTCTGCCTGCATGCTTTGCACAAAGGTCGGCCGGGAGAATCTGCATGTAACGTGCGAGCACCACCACATCGACTTTGTAGCTCTGAAAAAGCTCGTCGATGTGGGCAAACGCCTCTTCACGATTATCCTTGCTCACCGGAATATGGTGGTACGGGATTTCATGCCACTCAACCATACGGCGCAAATCATCGTGATTGGAGATGACCGCAACAATTTCAGCGTTGATTTCATTGCTGTGCCAACGGTACAGGAGATCGGCCACGCAGTGGGACTCCTTGCTGCACATAAGGATCACTTTTTTGGGCTGGGCCGAATCGGCGATATGCCAGTGCATATCGAATTCCCGGGCAATCGGCGCAAACGCGGCACGGAACTGTTCAAGACCAAACGGGATAGACTCGGCCTTGATCTCATGACGCATGAAAAACCAGCCGGTGTGGGTATCCGAATGGTGACTCGCTTCGGTTATCCAGCCGTTGTATGTGGACAGAAAATTACTCACCTTGGCGACAATTCCAACCCGGTCCGGGCAGGAAATCACAAGACGGTAGGTATGCTCCATGAAAGCCTTTCCTTAACTGACAAGCGGGAAAGCAGGTGCGCCGGAAACGGCAGCCGGAACAGGCACCGAAGTTAGCGATACGCACCAGATAAAATGACGGGGTATCATAGCCTATCTGGACATCAGAAACGAGGAGCGGAGACATGGATAGAGACGTGCACCAGCAAACATGGAAAACCCGGCTCACTGGACGCTCAGGCGGCTTATGCGCGCCCATCCTGGCCGTGTGCCTTGCGACTCTGGCAACGCCGGTTTTCAGCCAGGCCATTCTTGAGGGCGAGCGGTTTCATCCCGCCAGCGCCCGCCACGGCATGGTGGCAACCAGCCACACTCTGGCGACAGAGGTTGCGCTGAAAGTGCTGCAGGACGGTGGAAATGCAGTGGATGCGGCGGTTACCGCCGGGTTCGCGCTGGCCGTCACCCAGCCGAGATCCGGAAATATCGGCGGCGGTGGTTTTATGCTGATATCAAAAGGCGATGGCTCCGAGCCCGAAGCCATCGATTACCGGGAAAAAGCACCATCGGCAGCAACTGAAACCATGTATCAGGATGAATCCGGCGAAGTGGTGCAGAACCGTAGCCGGTTTACCCACCTGGCCGCAGGCGTTCCCGGCACTGTCGCCGGCCTTGCCATGGCACTGGAGCGCCACGGTACCTTATCCCTGAAACAGGCACTGGTACCTGCGATCAGGCTCGCCCGGGAAGGCTTTGTCGTTCCGCAACGCTTCAGCGAAGGCCTTGAGCAGGCGCGAGAACGGCTTCAGCGCTGGCCCGCAACTCTTGAGACCTTTTACAAAGAGGACGGTTCCGCCTGGCAAGCCGGCGAGCGCTTCCGTCAGCCGGAACTGGCAAATACTCTACAACGCATTGCAGATAAGGGCGTAAAAGGCTTTTACCAAGGTGAAACCGCACAGCTGATGGTTGAGGAGATGGAGAGACACGGAGGCCTCATAACCCGACAGGATCTTGAAGACTACCAACCGGTTGTGCGTGCTCCGGTGCACGGAAATTACCGGGGTTACGATATCTACTCCATGTCACCGCCCTCTTCCGGCGGCACACACATTGTTCAGATACTGAACATTCTTGAAGGCTTTCCGATCCAGGAGTTGGGTCACAACTCCGCCGATACGATTCACTACATGGCGGAAGCCATGAAACTTGCCTATGCCGATCGCGCAGAATATCTGGGCGATACGGATTATGTAGACGTGCCGTTAAAGGGCCTGACCAGCAAGTCTTACGCTGAAGAACTGCGCCAGGGCATAAAGCAGGACAAGGCACGCCCTGCAGACGAGATTCACCCCGGCCAGCCAGCCGGCTACGAAAGCCCGGAAACCACGCACTTTTCGGTTGTCGATCAATGGGGCAATGCGGTATCGAACACCTACACCATCAACTTCAGCTACGGCTCGGGGATCACCGTGCAAGGCGCCGGCTTTCTACTCAATAACGAAATGGATGATTTCAGCGCCAAGCCGGGTATCCCCAATGCCTACGGTCTGATCGGCGGCGAGGCAAACAAGGTGGAACCCGGCAAACGCATGCTCAGCTCCATGTCGCCCACCATCGTTCGCAAAGGCGAGCGCAACTTTCTGGTAACCGGCAGCCCGGGAGGCTCGCGCATTATCACCACCACACTGCAGGTGATCATGAACGTGATCGATCACGGTATGAACATACAGACCGCCGTAAGCGCACCCCGAATCCATCACCAGTGGCTTCCGGACGAAATCCGCATCGAGCAGGGTATCAGCGCGGACACCGTGCATTTGCTGGAAAGCCGCGGCCACAAAGTGGTGACCAATTCAGCCATGGGGGCCATTCAGAGCATAATGATAGGAGAAGACGGCACCCTGTACGGCGGCGCAGATCCGAGACGCAGCACCTCCTCGGCCATGGGCTACTGACACGCACGCTCCATCAAATTTTGCTCCTTGATAGATCAGAAAGACTTCGCCCTCGCCTTACGCGAACGATGTCCGCCATGATAGCCAGTGCAATTTCGGACGGAGTCTTGCTTCCAAGGTTGAGACCGATTGGCATATGAATCCGTTCGATTTCCGCCTCGCTGAGCCCACCGGTGCGACGAAGGCGCTCAGTGCGGGTTTGAGAGGTACGAATAGAACCCATGACACCGATATAGCTGACAGAGGTTTTGACGGCTGCCATCATGGCCAGATCGTCAATGCGGGGATCGTGGGTGACCGCAACCACTGAGGTGGATGGGTTGCAGGCGCCCGGTGACGCAATGTACAACGAAGGAAGCTGAGGGATGAACTCGACACCCTCGGGCAGATTAAGCCCCCGGGTGACTTCTTCCCTTGGATCGCAGAGCACCACCCGGTACCCCAGACTGATAGCGAAACTCGCACAGGCCTCGGCAACGGTTGAATACCCTGCCAGGATCAGCTTGGCGATGGGGCCAACACGAATGCTGACAAGCTCCTCAGCCTCTTCTCGTGCCACTCGCGGCCCAGTTGGCTCAGCCTCCTCCACCCAGTGGCTGCCATCCGTCAACCTGACATGCCGGGCGAGCTCCTTCTCACCCGACAAGGCATCCCTGACTAGCTCAAGATGGGCCAGGCTCTCACGCTTGGCGAGCATTCGCTCCACCAACACTTCCAGAATTCCGCCGCAAGGCAGGCGAATACGGGCGCTCTCTGGGCCGTCACCCGGTGCGCCATAGCGCACGATGACGGCAGGTAGCTCATACTCGCCGGCAGCCAGACGCTCCAGGAAGTCCTCTTCAACACAGCCGCCCGAGAGTGACCCCAGATGATCCCCACTCGAATTGGCAACCATCAAGGAGCCAGGCTCCCTGGGCGATGAACCGAAGGTGGACAACACCGTACACAGCCAGACTGTCCTGTCATTCGCCAGCCATTCGATGGCTTGTTCAACCACCCGATAATCCAGGCTTTGCATAGGCGTTAGCTCAGCTGGTTGCCGACAGGAAGACGCCGGATGCGTTTTCCGGTGGCCGCATAGATCGCATTGCACAGTGCGGGCGCCACCGGCGGCAAGCCAGGTTCGCCCACACCGCCCATGGCGTCGTCGGGATTGTCGATCAGGTGCACCCTGACCACTTTCGGTGCGTCCGGCATTCGTGGAATCAGGTAGCTGTCAAAGTTGTCCTGCTGGGCAACGCCATTCTTGAACGTCACCTCGCTTTGCAGGGCGACACCAATGCCCATCACGCAGGAACCCTCCATCTGCGACCGGATTCGTTCCGGATTGGCCTGGGGCCCGCAGTCGAAGGCAATGTCCGCCCGATGAATGGTCAATTTACCCTCATCGTCCACTTCCACGTCAAAAACAATAGCCGTGTAGGAGACAAAACTGTGATGGAAAGCCAGGCCCAGGCCACGCCCCTTCCCGGTCTTGCGACCCCAGCCCGCCTCTTCAGTGGCGCGTTCAATTACCCGGCGCATCCGGCCCACGTCTATCGGGTACTTGTCCGGGTCCTCACCGTAGTTCCAGCCATCACCGACGGTCAGGTTGTGAATTTTCCGGTCTGGCCCAAGCAGGTCCAGAACATAGTCCCGGTGGTCCTTGCCGGCTGCCACGGCCATTTCATGCGCAAAACTCTGGATGGCCCAGGCGTGTGGCAGATTGTACACCGAGCGAAACCAGCCAATACGCACATGAGCCGGCGCGGGTGGGTTTTCCAACCGGATAGCGGAAATATTGAATGGCATGGTGTTGAAGCCCATGCCCTGCTCGAATTCCGCTATATGCTTGGGATCCGGGGCAAAGAGCGAGGTGATGCTGGGAGACAGGGTCCGGTGGCGCCAGCTGGTCGCCTTGCCCTCCCCGTCCAGACCCGCTTCCAGATGATCTACGGAGACCGTATGGAAGTAGGTATGGCTGATATCATCCTCGCGGGACCACTGCAGTTTGATGGGCTGCCCCTCAAACTCCTTCGCAAGTCGAGCCGCCTCGATCACGAAATCCGGTTTCGACTTGCGGCCGAAGCCGCCACCGAGCAGTGTCTGATGAAGGGTTACATTTTCCAGATCTATGCCCAGCATCCCCGCGATACCTTCCCGGGCCGCCCTTGGATGTTGAACCGGAGCCCAGGCCTCGGCCTTACCGTCCTTGATCATCACCACTGCCACTGGGGGCTCCATTGGGGCCTGTGCCATGTGGGGCATATAGTAAGTTGCTGACACACGCTTTTTAGCCTTTTGCAGGGCGGCCTCGACATCGCCGGATTGGCGGATAACTTTGCCGGGGGATTGTGCCGCCTTTTCCAGAGACTCCCGGTAAGCATCGGAGG
This sequence comes from Marinobacter antarcticus, assembly GCF_900142385.1. NCBI lineage: Bacteria > Pseudomonadati > Pseudomonadota > Gammaproteobacteria > Pseudomonadales > Marinobacteraceae > Marinobacter > Marinobacter antarcticus. Next base: position 112,142 of record NZ_FRAQ01000002.1, on the reverse strand, counting down.
TGTAGTCGGCATTATCCCCGGCCGGAGCATTGTCCCACTCGATCTTCAGGGCCCTGCGGCCTTCCATGGCGGCCCAGGTATTGGTAGCCACCACGGCAATACCACCCAACGGATTGAATGCCGCGGGCTGACCAGTGCCTTCAATGCGGATCACTTTTTTGACACCGGCAACTTTCAGTGCATCTCTGTCATCGACGTTTTTTACTTTGGCACCGTAAACTGGCGGGCGAGCCACGACCGCGTAAAGCGTATTATCCAGGTCGACATCGGCACCGAAAATCGCCTTTCCGGAGACAATATCTTCACCATCAATGGCCTTGGGGTGGGCGGATTTCAATTCACCGTTAATCAGCCCGGATTCCTTGCCAATAAAGCGCAGCTCACTGTCGGATTTCAGAACCAAGTCATGCCGACCGGGAACATCCAGCTCTCTCGCTGCTTCTGCGAGGTCGCCGAAGCCGAGTTCCCGGCCTGTGGCTGGATGCACTACTTTGTGGATCCCGGCCCGCACCTCATGCACCGGTACATTCCACTGGTTGGCCGCGGCCTGCTCAAGCATCAGTCTGGCCGCGGCCGCAGCCCGGCGCATGGGCTCATACCAGTGACGCATGCTGCGGGAGCCATCGGTATTCTGGTTGCCGTACTTATCCTGGTCTCCCTCCGCCTGTTGCACCTGAACCTGATTCCAATCCGCGCCCAGTTCGTCGGCAGCCACCATAACCAGACTGGTACGGATACCCTGCCCCATCTCGGCACGGTTGTTGACGATGGTGACCAGGCCGTCCGAATCGATATGAATAAACACATTCGGGTTATCAATCCAGCCACCGGGCATAGCGCCGGCGCCAAACTGGGCCTGCTCATTGGCCAGCGCCAGATCCCAGCGGGCTGCCAAGAGCAGCGCAGAGCCCCCTGCCAATCCTTTCAAAAGACCGCGACGGCTGACATTGGCGAGTAACAATTTATCGTCTGGCTGGCTCATGAGCTGGCCTCCTCTGTGTCCGCAGCCCGTTCAATGGCCGCCAGGATGCGATTGTAGGTTCCACACCGACACAGATTGCCTGCCATGGCGTCGACAATTTCCTGGGTTTGTGGTGCCGGCGTTTTCTTCAGCAGAGCCGTGGCGTTCATGATTTGGCCACCCTGGCAATAACCGCATTGCGCCACGCCCAAATCCAGCCAGGCCTGCTGGACTTTCTGGCCAACGGGATCGTCGGCCATAGCCTCAATAGTTGTTATCTCGCCCTTGGCGGCGGAGACCGGCGTGACACAGGACCGTATCGCTACCCCGTTCAGGTGAACGGTACAGGCACCGCACTGAGCAATACCGCATCCAAACTTGGTGCCTTTCATGCCGACAACATCCCGAATGGCCCAAAGCAGCGGCATGTTATCGGGAACGTCCAGCTCGTGCTGTTGTCCGTTTATGGTCAGGTTAATCATTGATCTCTCCCGTCATGATGTTGTCGGAGCTCGGGCAGCAGGCGTGGATATGGAACAACTGGGTCCCGAAAAATCGCCTGCCCCGTCAGGCGTGCCCAAGGCTCGCGGCAAGTTTGTCCTGGGTTTTATTTTCAAAATCGCTTGCATCATGGCGCTCATGAAGCTGATCTTCAGGCTCGCCCCAGGCACGATTCACTAAACGTCCGCGCTGAACACCCGGTCGCTTTTCAATCTCTTTGGTCCAGCGCTGCACATGGTTATAAGTATGCGCCTCAAGAAACTCTGCGGCATCATAAACCTTGTTGAGCACCAGAGCGCCGTACCAAGGCCAGATCGCCATATCTGCGATGGTGTATTCGTCACCGGCAATATATCGGTTGTCCGCCAGCTGGCGATCCAGCACGTCCAGTTGCCGCTTCACCTCCATGGTATAACGATTGATGGGGTACTCGTACTTCTCGGGAGCATAGGTAAAGAAATGCCCGAAGCCGCCGCCGACAAACGGCGCACTGCCCATCTGCCAGAACAACCAGTTAAGCGCCTCAGTGCGTCCGGCAATATCCGAGGGCAAAAACTGGCCAAACTTTTCTGCCAGATAAAGCAGAATGGAGCCTGACTCAAACACCCGGACAGCGGGATCCTGAGTGCAGTCCAGCAGCGCCGGAATCTTGGAGTTCGGATTGACGTCCACAAATCCGCTGCCGAACTGCTCGCCCTCGTTAATGCGTATCAGCCAGGCGTCGTACTCGGCACCGCTGATGCCCTGCTCAAGCAACTCTTCCAGCATAATCGTGGCTTTCACACCGTTTGGCGTAGCCAGCGAGTACAGCTGCAAAGGATGCTTGCCTACAGGCAGTTCTTTGTCGTGAGTCGGCCCTGCAATGGGGCGGTTAATATTTGAAAAAGCGCCGCCGCTTGCAGACTCCCACTTCCAGACCTTTGGTGGGGTGTAGCTGGAATCGCTCATACTTGGGGTCCTTGTTTGCCTGAGTGCTTGCTATCGGATTTATCTATGCCAAGCCCTTGAGTCTCGCTGTGTGCTTTTCAAAATAAGCTTCAGCCGCCTCCCCGGTTTCCGGCATACACTGCCATAATGGTGAAAAGAAATGGAATGTTCCGCCAACCTGGCTGTTGATGTTCCACTATAAAGAAATTCTTCCGAACAAAGGAGCCAGACGTATGCCAGTAATAGGTTGGGTTTTTCTGCTCGCTGCCGTGACTCTGATCGTAGGAGGCCTTGTCATACTGCGGAACTCTGCAAACAGCGGGCATATCCCGAAGGACAAAATGGATAAAATCCGCAAGCGTAAAGCTGAACTCGAAGCGCAGGAAAAAGCAGATGATCAGTGGTAAGCGGCGTCCGTTCTCGCGGTCACAAAGTGGTGACCCATTCGGCTATGGGGGTCATTCAGAGTATCATGACTGGAGATGACGGCACCCTGTACGGCGGCGCAGACCCGAGACGCAGCACCTCCTCGGCCTTGGGTTACTGACACATGAACTGCTAACAAAGCGCCATGGGTAGATACAGCGGTAGATACGGAGGATAACCGAAGATCAAAATGACCACACAAAATACTCCCGAAAAACAGACACCACCGGTTAATCAGCAGCCGGAGATACCCAAGCAGTATTCATTTCTCTGGCTCAGCGCTGCCATTTTCCTGGCGTTTATGTGGCTACAGGACAGCGGCGCACCAAAGCTTCAGGAGCTGGCATACTCCGAGTTCAAAACCGCCGTTGTTAACGACCAGGTCTCCGAGGTAACACTCAAGGAAGAGAATATAACCGGCCTGTTCAGCGATCAGGGCCGGGCTTCCTTCAGCTCCGGCGACAACATACAAGGCTCAAGCCCTGGGTTTAACACTACCCGGCCGCCGATGGATGACCCCGAACTGCTCACGATACTGGAGGCACATGATGTCACCATTCGGGCCACGTCTTCGGGACTACCTTGGTGGCAGGAACTGATTCGTGGCTTCCTGCCCTGGATATTGATGCTGGCCCTGATGTACTGGTTCTGGGGTTCCGCACAGAAGCGTATGACTCAGGGTGGCGGCATGTTTGATTACGGCCGTTCAAAAGCCCGCCGGGCGGTGAAAGAAACCTCAACCACAACACTGAATGACGTGGCCGGTATTGAGTCGGCCAAAAGGGAAATTGCGGAGATTATCGACTTCCTGAAGTCTCCGGATAAATACCGGGCACTGGGTGCGTCGATGCCCAAGGGTGTTCTTCTGGTAGGCCCGCCAGGTACAGGAAAAACCCTTCTTGCCCGCGCGATTGCAGGAGAAGCGGAAGTGCCCTTCTTCAGCATCAGCGCTTCAGAGTTCATTGAAATGTTTGTGGGTGTGGGCGCCTCAAGGGTCCGGGACATGTTTGCGAATGCCCGCAAGGAAGCACCAGCACTGATTTTTATTGATGAGCTGGATGCAATCGGCCGCTCCCGGGGCGCAGGCGTCGGTGGCGGGCACGATGAAAGGGAGCAGACGCTGAACCAGATTCTCACGGAAATGGATGGTTTCGAATCCCACGAGAATATTCTTGTACTGGCCGCCACCAACCGTCCGGATGTTCTGGACAGTGCCCTGCTCCGCCCTGGCCGCTTTGATCGCAAAATCACTCTGGATCTTCCACACAAGGACGCACGGAGTGCCATCCTCGCGGTGCATGCCCGCAAAGTGCCCCTGGCTGCAGACGTAGACCTGGAGCAACAGGCGGCCCGCACAATCGGTTTTTCCGGTGCAGATCTGAAAAACCTGGTGAACGAAGCAGCCCTGACAGCCGCCCGGGAAAACCTGAGTGAGGTTACGACTCACTGCTTTGAGCTCGCCCGCGACCGCATCGTTCTGGGCGAAGAACGCGACGCCCGGCTGTCACCGGAAGAGCGGGAAGTTGTTGCCTACCATGAGAGCGGGCACGCCATCATGGCCTACTACATGCCAAAGGCCGATCCTCTCACCCGGCTCACGATTATTCCCCACGGAATGGCTATGGGTGTTACCGAGCAGACGCCTAAAGAAGATCATTACAACTATTCCGAAAGCTATCTCAGAGACCGCATCAAGGTCATGCTGGGTGGACGCTCAGCCGAAAAAATTATCTATGGAGAAGTGACCACCGGTGCCCAGAATGATCTCAAGGAAGCCACCAAGCTGATCCGCCGGATGATCGGCCAATGGGGTATGAACGAAAAAATAGGGCCTCTGGGCCTGAGCATTGGTGAAGAGCACGTATTCCTTGGCCGTGAAATGGGCTTGCCCCGAGAGTTCAGTGAGAAGATGGCGGAGCTGATTGACGCTGAAATCCAGTCAGAACTCCTGGCTCTGGAAAAAGCCACTATCGATTTCCTCACTAATCACAGGAATCAGCTTGAAGCGCTGGCCAAGGCCGTTCTAAAGCAAGAAAACCTCTCAGCGGAAGACGTCGAAAAAATCCTCCACAAAGAGGCTGCCCGAAAAATCGCCTGACCCGTCAGGCGTGAGTTCGGTTACTCATTTTATTAACCTGCTTCTTGAAATAAGCTCGCCTTCAGAATACTGTATATTTAAACAGTACTTCGAGATTTTACCATGAGCGAGCTTCTTAACACGCTAATGCAAGATGCCCGTGTCTGGCAGGGACACCGGCACAATAAAACCACTCAACCGGCAGAGCTGACCGGCTATCAGGTTCTGGATAACCAGCTCGGTGGCATTGGCTGGCCCCGGGGTGCTTTAAGCGAATGTCTGCTGGATGCCCCCGGCATCGGCGAGCTGACTCTGTTAATACCATTGATGCAAAGGCTGTCGCAGGCAGGTAAAACCGTATTCTGGCTGAACCCTCCGCACACCCCTTATGCCCCGGCGCTGGCGCGGGAAGATATCAACCTGGATCAGGTGATCATGATCCACACCAAAAACAAGGGCGATTTCCTGTGGACTCTGGAAAACTGCCTGCGTTCTCCGGTCACGGGCCTGGTGATGGCCTGGCCCGGCAAGCTGGCTGCCAGCGAAATCCGGCGTTTGCAGTTGGCGGCCGAAGCCGGCAGCAATGTTTGCGTACTTTTTCGCGAGCGACACTACACCGAGCAGAACTCTCCGGCCGCCCTGCGCCTTGAGCTCGAGCCAGACGATCAACAGGGCCTGAAAGTGAATGTGGTAAAGCGCCGCGGCAGCTGGCCAGGCCAGCATTGTTCGCTTGCCATGACTCACCGGGCGGGCCTGTTTCATCGTGAAGCGCCCAGTGTGGTTCAGGGCCCCTGGCCCACATCGGCCCGGTAGTTTCTATGCTCTGGTTGTATCTGCACTTTCCTCATCTACTGCTGGACCACATTCGTCGTTCCAGTGAAAACGAGTCTGCGCTAGTGATTGTGGAGGGTTCCGGGCAAAACGTAATACAAGCCTGCCCGGCTGCCCGGGACCTGGGCGTGACCGCCGGCATGCGTCTGAAAACAGCTGTCAGCCTGGTGCAGAATCTGGACATAATAAGGGCAGACCAACAGCAGGAGGCCCGGATTCTGGAAGACCAGGCCCTCTGGCTGTACCGCTATGCGGCTCACATTGTTCTGGTTCCGCCAAACGGTTTGCTGGCTGAGATCGGCAGCCTGCAACGGCTATACGGTGGCCTGCCAGCGGTCTGGCAAACGGTAGAAGAAGTGCTGCACGAACGCCAGCTTACCGCCTGGCCAGGCATTGGCCACACACCACTGGCCGCACGCTTGATTGCACGTAACGGCAAGGGAGCATGCACGTCCGATAAAGGCCATATTCTCCACACTCTTGGTCAGATGCCCCTGCTGGCTGCGGAGTTTGACGGGCGCACCAGCACCCGCCTGCAACGGCTTGGGCTGAATACTCTGGGCGAGGTATTCAGTTTACCGCCGACAGAGATGGCCCGCCGACTGTCCCCGGAAACTCTGGCATATATCCAGAAAATCCAGGGTTCCAGGCCCGACCCAAAGGCACCCTGGCAACCGCCCCATTACTTCCGGCAGCAGGCAGATTTTGTGCAGGAAATTGAACGGTCACAGGGACTTCTGTTCCCGTTGCAGCGCATACTCTCTGAACTGGAAAAGGATCTGTGCTGGCGCCAGCAGGATACCGACAGCTTGCTGCTGGTGCTCCGGCACCGGCACGCAGAACCAACGCGCCTGCACATTCGCACATCCGGCCCGGAACACCGGGCGGAAGCATTTCTCAACCTGACAAGCCTGCGGTTTGAGCAGCAACCACTCCAGGCTCCGGTCATATCGCTGCGATTGACCGTGAAACGGTTTCTTGGACGGGAAACGCCCGGTGGGCAGGATCTGCTGGGCGAAAGCCAGGATCTGAACGAAGCCTGGCACACTCTGATGAGCCGCCTGCAGGCAAGGCTTGGAGATAACGCCCTTAAGCAACTTGCGCCCCAGGCAGATCACCGACCCGAACGGGCATGGAGCGCTTCAGAAGTGCGGCGAACAAGCCGTGCAACGGCAACAACAGCCAACCCGCTGCCCCGCCGGCCCTTATGGCTTCTGCGGGGGCCGCAACCGCTTACGGAAACACCGAAAACCTGGTTCACAGGCCCGGAGCGGATCAGTGGCGGCTGGTGGGACGGCCAGCGGGTACACCGGGATTATTACATCGCCCAACTGAATAATGGACAGCTGGCCTGGGTGTTCCGCGATGTGCGGGATGGCTGGTTCATACACGGGTGGTTTGGCTGATGAATGAACCTTCCTACGCCGAGATGTTCTGTTTCACCAACTTCACCTTTCTGACGGGGGCATCTCACCCTCATGAGCTTGCGGAACGCGCCGCAGAGCTTGGATATACCGCCCTGGCAATTACCGATGCCTGTTCGGTGGCGGGCATCCCCCGTGCCTGGGCGGCACTGAAAGAGAGCTCCGTCAAGCTGATTACCGGGAGCTGGTTTGAACTGGACGACGCCCCTCCCGGAGCCCACACACCCCGGTTTATTCTTCTGGCCCGCACCCGCAAGGGCTATGGACAGCTTTGCCAGCTTATAACCACCGCTCGCCGCCGGGCAGAAAAAGGGCAATACCAGCTTTTCCATGGTGACGTGGAAACACATGCTCTGGATGACTGCCTGTGCCTGTGGCTACCGCCCTCACCGGCTGAAGCCGATGCGGATCAGGCCCTGTCCTGCGGCGAATGGTTACTCCGGCTGTTTGAGCACCGCCTCTGGATTGCTGCCGCCCGCACCCTGGAATCCGGAGAGGAACAACAACTGGCCCGGGCCAGCTGGCTTTCTGAGCACCTGCGTTGCCCGATTACCGCCACTGGCGAAGTTCATATGCACAGCCGGGAACGTCAGCCACTGCAGGATGTGCTCACCGCCTTGCGCAACCACGCCAGCCTGGAAAACGCCGGCCTCTGCCTGTTCCAGAACGGTGAACGCTATCTGCGCCCGCTACCGGTACTGCAACGACTGTTTCCCGAAGCCTGGCTGAAAGAATCTTTGCGCATTGCCCAACAGTGCACCTTTGAGCCCGGCAGTCTGCGCTACGAATACCCTCCGGACCTTGTGCCGGAAGGAGAGACCCCGGCGGCTTATCTGAAACGATTAACTCAGGAAGGTGAACGCAAGCGTTATCCGGAGGGCACGCCATTGTCTGTTCAGGCCTTGATCCGCAAGGAGCTTGGGCTGATTTCGGAGATGAAGTACGAGCACTACTTTCTCACCATCCACGATATTGTTGCCTTTGCCCGCAATCGCGGCATTCTCTGCCAGGGCCGGGGTTCTGCTGCAAACTCCGCAGTGTGTTACTGCCTGGGCGTTACCGAAGTAAACCCGGCCCGAGTCGAGCTGCTGTTTGAACGCTTTATATCCAAAGACAGAAACGAGCCGCCGGATATCGACGTAGATTTTGAACACGAACGCCGGGAAGAAGTCATCCAGTACATCTACCGGCGGTACAGCCGGGAGCGAGCCGCACTGGCTGCAACGGTTATCCGCTACCGCCCCCGCAGCGCCATTCGCGACGTTGGCAAAGCCCTCGGGTTTGACCCGGCACTGGTGGAACAGCTACTGGAAGGCATCGACTGGCGCGACAAAGCCACCAACTGGCGCCAGCAAATTCTCGACAAACGCCTGACCCGCAACCCGAAGGTCGCCGATCAGTTCTTTACCCTGGTAAACACTCTGCTCGGTTTTCCCCGCCACCTGTCACAACATGTGGGCGGCTTTGTGATCAGCTCAGGGCCGCTGGCCGAACTGGTACCGGTTGAAAACGCTGCCATGACCGACCGCACGGTTATCCAGTGGGACAAAGACGACCTGGAAAGCCTGGGCCTGATGAAAGTGGATATTCTCGCGCTGGGCATGCTCACGGCTATCCGCAAAGCCCTGGAACTGATCAGTAAACAGAAAGGCTTTCCCTTCCGCATGCAGGACATTCCCCAAGAAGACCGGGCCACCTATAACATGCTGCAAAAAGGCGACAGTATTGGCGTATTCCAGGTGGAATCCCGCGCCCAGATCAACATGCTGCCCAGGCTGAAACCTGAAACCTATTACGATCTGGTGATCGAAGTTGCTATCGTTCGCCCCGGCCCCATTCAGGGCGATATGGTGCACCCTTACCTGCGCCGGAAACACGGATTGGAACCGGTGGATTATCCCAATGACGCCGTCCGCAGCGTTCTTGAACGCACCTTGGGAGTACCCATTTTCCAGGAACAGGTCATAAAACTGGCCATGGTTGCCGCCGGCTTCACTGCTGGCGAAGCCGACCAACTCCGCCGGGCCATGGCCGCCTGGAAATCCCACGGCGACATGACTCCCTTCCGGGAAAAACTCATCACCGGCATGCTGGAACGCGGCCACGACGCTGATTTTGCTGAACGCCTCTATCTGCAGATCTGCGGCTTCGGCGGCTACGGCTTCCCGGAATCCCACGCAGCCAGCTTCGCCTTGCTTGTTTACGTCTCTGCCTGGATCAAACAGCACTATCCAGCCGCCTTCTACTGCGCCCTTCTGAACAGCCAGCCCATGGGTTTCTACTCGCCATCACAACTGGTACAGGACGCCCGACGCCATGACGTTGTCGCACTACCTCCAGACATAAACAGCAGCCATTGGGATAACATCCTGGAAGGCCCTGACCACCAACTGCGCCTGGGCCTGAGACTCATCCAGGGGCTCTCAGCAAACGCTGCCGAACGCCTGTGCCAGAACCGCCCCGAAACCGGCTACCGATCCTCCGCCGAGTTACGCCGCCTGGCAGGCCTTAACCAGCGCGAAATGGAACTGCTGGCCGGCGCCAACGCCATGCCCGCCTTCGCCACAAACCGCCATCAGGCATACTGGCAACTACTGGGCCACGAAAAACCCGCAGAGCTTTTCGCAGCAGAAGAAGACGACGAAAACTACGAATCAGAAACCTGCGCTCAACTACCGGAGCCATCCGAAGGCCAGAACGTACTAGCCGACTACGCCAGCCAGGGCCTGACCCTCCAGCGCCACCCGCTGGCTCTGCTCCGGGAACAAGGCCATTTACAGTTCTGCCTCAGCGCCGAACAACTCAAAACCACCAAAGCCGGCATCCCGGTACAGGTTGCAGGCCTCGTAACCGGCCGCCAACGCCCGGGCTCCGCCTCCGGCGTTACCTTCGTCACCCTGGAAGACGAAACCGGCAACGTGAACGTCGTCGTCTGGCTGGAAACCGCCCGCCGGCAACGCAAACCGTTACTCACCGCAAGGCTGTTACACGTGAAAGGCATTCTGGAAAGAGAAGGAGAGATTGTTCACATCATGGCAGGAAAACTCTCGGATCTGAGCCATCTGATACAGACACTCCCGGTCAACTCCAGAGATTTTCATTAGGCAGACCTGAAAAACGAAAAACCCCGCACAAGGCGGGGTTTTTCGTACTACGAAGAAACGATCAGCTAAGCAGCTTGATCATCACACCCGCAGCAACAGCAGAACCAATAACACCAGCAACATTCGGCCCCATGGCGTGCATCAGCAGGAAGTTCTGCGGATTCGCCTCAAGACCAACCTTGTTGGAAACCCGCGCCGCCATTGGCACCGCAGATACACCGGCAGAACCAATCAACGGGTTGATTTGTTCCTTGGTCAGCTTGTTCATCAACTTCGCCATCAGAACACCACAGGCAGTACCAACACAGAATGCCGCCATGCCCAGCAACAAAATACCCAGAGTCTGCAGATCCAGGAACTTGTCAGCGCCCAGCTTGGAGCCAACAGAGAGGCCCAGGAAAATGGTCACAATGTTGATCAGTGCATTCTGGGACGTGTCGCTCAAACGCTCGACCACCCCACATTCACGCATCAGGTTACCGAAGCAGAACATACCCAGCAGCGGTGCCGCATCCGGCAGGAACAGCGCAGTCGCAACCAGCACCACAATCGGAAATACGATCTTTTCCTTTTTGCTCACCGGTCGCAGCTGAGACATCTTGATCGAACGCTCTTTCTCCGTTGTCAAAGCCTTCATAATAGGCGGCTGGATCATCGGAACCAGAGCCATATAGGAATAGGCAGCAACCGCGATCGCACCCAGCAGGTGCGGCGCAAGAATACTTGACACATAGATAGACGTCGGGCCGTCAGCACCACCAATGATGCCAATAGCCGCCGCTTCAAGAATGGTGAAGTCCATAGCACCGCTCCAGTTGAGCAGCGCCGCACCGATAACGGTGCCGAAAATACCGAACTGAGCAGCCGCGCCAAGCAACAGAGTCTTCGGGTTCGCCAGCAGCGGACCAAAATCTGTCATGGCACCAACGCCCATAAAGATTATCAGCGGGGCAGCACCACTAGCGATAGCAACCGAGTAGAAGTTGTAGAGCATGCCGTTGGTATAACCCAGGCTCTGAGCAACGACACTGGCCTGCTGAACCGTCGCATAATCTGCGCCCTTGTAAGCCGCCTTGAAGGCCTCTAAAACCTCCGGGGTGACAACCTGGCTTGGCTGGAAGCCTACATCCAGAACGCTCGCAAGCGCTAAAAGTGTATCCGGATTCGCAATATGGATCGCATTTTCAGCGGCAGACAGGGCTAGCCCTGCCTCCGGAATATTCGCCAGAATGCCACCGAACCCGATCGGAATCAGCAGCAAAGGCTCAAAGCCCTTACGAATCGCAAGGAACAGCAGAAGAAGACCGACACAGATCATGAAGAACTGGCCGATTGATAGATTAAACAGGCCGCTGCCTGTCCATAACGTCATTAATTTATCCATGGAATGCTGGCCCTTTATGCGATTGTCAGCATTTCATCATCAGGAGCGACGGCATCACCGACCTTGATGAAGACTTCGCCGACAGTGCCGGCCTTTGGTGCGCGAATCTCGGTTTCCATTTTCATGGCCTCGAGAATAATCAGCACATCGCCTTCTTCAATGGCGTCACCCGGTGAAACCAGTACCTTGAAGATGTTGCCACCAAGAGGCGCGATAACAGGCTCGCCTTCACCTGCTGCCGGAACTGGCGCAGAAGATGCTGCGACCGATGTGGAAGCACCGCCCTCACCCTGAATCTGGGAAATTTCACCACCCTCAGAAACCGCAACCACGTACTTCTTGCCGTTAACATCAACAGTGTAGGTTTCGGGGCCAGTGGATTTCTTCGCAGGTAGCGCATCTTCAGCCGTGGGAACCGGCTCAAAGGCATCCGGGTTACCACGGTTTTCCAGGAACTTCAGACCAATCTGCGGGAACAAAGCATAAGTCAGAACATCATCAACGGTGTTATCCGCCAGTTTGATGCCTTTTTCATCCGCCAGCTTCTTCAGCTCGTCGGTCAGCTTATCCATTTCCGGCTCAATATTGTCAGCCGGACGGCAGGTAATGGCTTCTTTACCATCCAGAACCCTTTCCTGCAGTTCCTTGTTGAACGGCGCCGGCGCGGAGCCGTATTCGCCTTTCAGGATAGCCGCAGTTTCCTTGGAGATGGATTTGTAACGCTCGCCAGTCAGAACGTTAAGTACAGCCTGAGTACCAACAATCTGGGAAGTCGGCGTAACCAGCGGGATGAAACCCAGGTCTTCACGAACCTTGGGAATTTCGGCCAGTACTTCGTCGAACCTGTCAGCCGCGTTCTGTTCCTTGAGCTGGCCTTCCATGTTCGTCAGCATGCCGCCGGGAACCTGGGCAATCAGGATGCGGGAATCGGTACCCCGGAGGCTACCTTCAAACTTCGCGTACTTCTTACGAACTTCGCGGAAGTAGCTGGCAATCTCTTCAAGCAGATTCAGGTCAAGGCCGGTGTCACGGTCTGTACCTTCAAGAATGGCAACAACCGCCTCAGTGGGCGAGTGGCCATAGGTCATACTCATTGAGGAGATGGCCGTATCCACGTTATCAATACCGGCTTCCGCTGCTTTGAGGGCTGTGGCGGTAGACATACCGGTGGTCGCGTGGCACTGCATGTGAATCGGGATATCCAGTTCTTTCTTCAGGCGGCTAACCAGATCAAAGGCCACGTACGGCTTGAGAATGCCCGCCATGTCCTTGATGGCAATGGAGTCCGCGCCCATGTCTGCGATTTCCTTCGCCAGCTCAACCCACATTTCAATGGTGTGCACCGGGCTGGTGGTATAAGAAATCGTGCCCTGTGCGTGCTTGCCCGTCTTGCGAACAGCTTTGATAGCAGTTTGCAGGTTGCGCGGGTCGTTCATCGCGTCAAAAATACGGAAAACATCGACACCGTTCTCGGCGGCACGCTCTACAAACCGCTCAACCACATCGTCTGCATAATGCCGGTAACCCAGCAGGTTCTGACCACGCAGCAGCATTTGCTGGGGCGTGTTGGGCATGACTTTTTTCAACTCGCGAATGCGCTCCCAGGGATCTTCTCCCAGATACCGGATGCAGGAGTCAAAGGTAGCGCCACCCCAGGATTCCAGGGACCAGAAACCGACCTTGTCGAGTTTCTCGGCAATGGGCAGCATGTCGTCAAGCCGCATACGGGTGGCAAGCAGGGACTGGTGGGCGTCACGAAGTATAACGTCCGTAATCCCCAGCGGTTTCTTTATGTCAGTCATCGTGTCAGCCTTCTGTTTAAAGGTTCTATCTAATCGGTTACCGGGTCACTTCTTGTGGCGCGACCGGAACTGTGCAATCGCCTTCTTGATCGCCTCTGCCGTATCAGAATCAACTGATGCAGCTGCCTTGGTCTTGGCGCGAGGCGTTTTGGCCGGGGTTACCGGCTCGGGCGGTGCAAACCGGGTAAGCAGTTTGGACATAAGCAGAGTCGCGAACACCAGAACAATGAGGAACGCGAACACGAAACCCATACCCGCAACCATCAGATCGACGGCTTGTGACATCAGCTCATCCATATTGAATAGCTACCTGTTATTGGTTTATGGATTTTCCCGGGTAACCGAAACACCTAAGACTTAGGTCTTATGGTGCATCGAAACAAACCGGGAGACAAAATCCTGCGTAATTTACCGGTTTCGCACGCAGTGAGCAACCGAAATGCAAATGACTATACGGACTTTCCGAGTGTTCACTGCCATCTCCGACTCACCGGGAAAGCCTGCAATAATGATCTCAGACCAGCCTGACTCTTAGCTTGCGACCCTTTATCTTCCCGTCTTCAAGGCGCTTCAGGGCGCGTCCGGCCTGCCCCGCTTCTACAGCGACGAAACACTGAAAATCAAACAGATCAATCTTGCCAACAGATTTACCATTCAGCCCGGCCTCTCCGGTCAGCGCGCCAAGCACATCACCCGGCCGGAGCTTTTCCTTGCGTCCGGCGGCGATGCAGAGTGTTTTCATGGCAGGCACAACCGGTTTCGGCGGAACCGAGAGTAAAATCTCCGTATCACCCCAAGTGACCGGGCTGCCGCGCTCAGTCTCAAGACGATTGATCTTGTGGCCCTGAGCCGGGCTGCACAAAGTAACCGCCAACCCAGCCTCACCTGCACGCCCCGTGCGCCCTACCCGATGGGTATGCACCTCCGGATCCCGCGCCGGCTCGGCGTTGATAACCAATGGCAACGCTTTGATATCCAACCCGCGGGCCGCGACGTCTGTCGCTACCAGAACCTGACAGCTCTGGTTTGCAAAACGCACCAGTACACTGTCACGCTCACGCTGCTCAAGATCACCGTGCAACGCAAGGGCCGAGAAGCCCTGGAGACCCAGTTCTTCGGCCAGCTCATCGCACTGCTGCTTCATGGAACAGAACACCAGGCAGGAAGCTGGCTGATGTTCTGACAGCAGGCTAACAATGGCATGAGTACGCGCCCGGGCAGGAATTTCGTAAAACAGTTCCCGTATATCAGCATTCACGCTTTGAGCCTCTGCCCGCACATCCACGGGATCCCTCTGAAAGCCAGCGCTGAGCTTGCGGATAGACTCAGGCCAGGTAGCTGAGAACATCAATGTCTGGCGCTGCTTCGGCGTATAACCAAGAATCTCTTCCATGGCGGGCTGAAAACCCATATCGAGCATCCGGTCTGCTTCATCCAGAACCAGGGTCGTGAGGCGTTTCAGATCCAGGGTTCCTTTGCGCAGGTGATCCGCGATCCGCCCCGGAGTGCCCACGACAATGTGAGCCCCATGGGCCAGGGAGCCAATCTGTGGCCCGATAGACACACCGCCACAGAGCGTGAGAACCTTTATATTTTCCTGCGCCCGCGCCAAGTCCCGCAGTGCTTTCGCTACCTGGTCCGCCAGTTCCCGGGTCGGGCACATCACCAGTCCCTGAACCGCAAACAACTTTGGCTTGAGACTTTCAATCAACCCGATACCGAAGGCCGCCGTTTTACCGCTGCCGGTCTGCGCCAAGGCGATCACGTCACGCCCGGCCAGGCAGTGAGGCAGTGCCCGGACCTGAATGTCCGTAGGCTTCGAAAAGCCCAAATGGGCAAGATTGGCCTGCATGGCTGCAGACAGATCAAGATCTTTAAAGGAAGGCATACAAGAAAATCCCGGAATCAGCGGTTGCTGGTTAAGAAGGTAGACACGAGGGCGTATACTGTCGAGACAGAATACCAGAATTTATGACCAATTAATGGAGTTATCCCATGGCGTCCCTGCAGGATCAGCTATTGAAAGCGGGCCTGGCCGACCAGAAAAAAGCCAAGGCTATTCGCAACGAGAAACACAAACAGCGCAAACAGCAGCCCAAGGGTACCGTGCAGGTCAATGAGACCGAGATCCGTGCTCGTCAGGCCCGTGAAGAAAAAGCAGAACATGACCGTCAGCTTAACCTTAAACGCCAGCAGGAAGCCGAGAAAAAAGCCATCCAGGCCCAGATACGCCAACTGGTGGATACCAACCGGCTGGATCGCAGCCGGGGCGAAACGTCTTACCAGTTCGTTCACGACAAAAAAATCAAGAAACTGTATGTAGACGACATCCTGGCCGACCAGTTATCACGCGGCCGGCTCGCGATTGTGTTCGTCAATGATCAGTACGAAATAGTCGCCGACGGCGTAGCCCGCAAGATTATAGAGCGTGATGAGCAGGCGGTCGTTGTACTCCACGACCGCAAAACAGACGATGTGGGGGACGATGATCCTTACGCGGGCTATGAAATTCCGGACGATCTTATGTGGTAATCATCGGGTCGGTTTCCTCCTACCCGCCCCCAAATGGCGCATAAGTATTTATAATGACTCTCACTGCCTTTGCTGTGAGCCTATACTGAAAGTACGGAATAAACCCGAGGGATTGAACAATGAAACTGAAAACATCACTTATTCGCACGGCCGGCGTCGCTATTCTCGTTACCATGGCGAGTTGGCCGCTAGCAGCTCAGGAAAATGAAGAAGTATTTGGCCGGGAACTGATGACCCGGACAGAGTTGCAGGAGCACCGTGACACCCTGCGCAACCTGAACACCGATGCCGAACGAGCTCAGTATCGCCAGAAACACCATGAACGCATGATGCAGCGTGCCCGAGAGTACGGCGTCGAACTCAAGAATGGCATGGGACAAGGTTCCGGCAAAGGCATGGGTAACGGCCAGGGCAAGGGTTCCGGTCAAGGCCAGGGTATGGGCAACGGTCAAGGCATGGGTACAGGCCAGGGCATGGGCGCCGGTCAAGGCATGAGTTCAGGCCAGGGCAAGGGCTCCGGGGGTAACGGCAAAAGCCAGGAGTATAAGATCAAGGGGTCCGGTGGTGGTAACCAGTAACCCGGATTCAATTTTCCAGGTAACAAAAAAGCGGGGCTGAAAATCAGCCCCGCTTTTTATTTATGCCTTGTTAATGGCAAATGGTTCAGGTGTTGCTGAGACGCTTGCGCGCCCACAGACCACCCAGAGCCATCAGGACCATACCAGGCAGAACCGGATCAAAGGGCGAGCCCGGTGCACCGGCGCTACAACCAAAAATCGTGCCGCCACCAGAAGAAGAAGCGGTCACTTCAGGGTCGGTTGGTTCTTCTTCAACCGGAGTTATCGGAATCTCCGGAACATCAACAACATCATTCAGCCCCGTGACGCGCAGAGTGAAGGTACAGTTTGTGTCGACACCGTCACTTGTGCAGGTTGGCCATGACGATGTATCCGCCACGCTGATGGTGGTATTGATGTTGACGTTTGCCAAATCCTCAACAGGACCCTGAACATAACCGGCGACACGCTCCAGATCAGCATTGTTGTTAATCAACGAGTTCATCTCGTCCAACGTAATCCATGAAGAATCTGAGGCCAGCTGATAAAGGCCATCCTCGCCTTCATCCGGGAACCAGGTTGCGTAAAGCGAGCTATTGGTAGAGTCAATGACTGTCACCGGCTTATTTACCCATTGGTCGAAGAGATCAATGGTTACAGCCTTGCCATCAATCAAAACGTTGAACGTTCCGTCATACAGAGCAGCAGCGGTGGACTGCTCAAGCGAGATCGCATCGGGAACATTATTATCAGGGTCTTCTTCGCCTAACGTATCAACGAGAGGCAGAACATCGACGGCCAAAGCCGGATCGAAGTTGATGCTGTTCGGATCCCAACGGTCGGCAAGGGTATCCGGTGTATCGTCCCCGTTTGTATCAACCAGAACGATTGGACTAAATACCTTTTTAAACGTCTGCCAACCACTCTCCTCTACCGTATCGGCAGTACCATTATCCCAGGCCAGCAGGATAGAATCGTTTGCCGGGTTACCGTCATGATCGATAAACCAGCCGGTCGGCACTGCACTCAGCGTACGCCAGTCACCGAAGAGATTCGCATATGGAGCCGGCATCGCGCCATCAGTCTCCGTTGTATCTTGATCCAGCGACGTTGCTACCGATTCTACAAACGCGCTAACAGTCGTACTGAAGAACGGCAAGCCTTCCACCTTACTACCCCCAAACAAGCCGCCCGGAGATTTTCCCAGATCACCTATGGTCAGTTTGGTGGTCGCGTCAGCAAAGCCAAATGACAAGCCGTCATCGGCTGATGAAGGAGTGAATGCGTTACCTACACCGAAGCCAGTCTCGAATCGGAATGCGTTCAAATCACCATCGACACTATTGGTGCCATCCGTCAGATTTGAAAACTTGCCAATAACCCGGTAGAGCTTATCTGAATCATCAGCGGACACATCTAAAACAAGGTCAATGGGCGCGTTGGTTTCGGTGGTCTTCAGCTTGAAACGCTTACCCGAATCGGGGGGAGCCTGGCAGTTGAGATTATTGGGCGCAGCCTGAAGCTGACGATCCGGTTGCGCCATAATGCAACCGGCAAAATCATAGGTATTCTGGGCCGTAAACGGCTCGTTATAGACTGCAATCCCCAAACCCACATTGCCAAAGTCATTGACCGGGTCAATCCAGCCAAAACTCGCGGTTCCCTCTGTATCTGTATAAACCAGAGTTTTACCCTCCACCGGTGGAACCGACAGATTATCCTCATTAACACTATCAACCGTCGCCGCAAATGCCGCCGGCGAAAGCCCCAAAATTGAACACATCACCGCACTCGCGAGCGGTTTTTTCGAGAATTGTCTTGTTGGAATTTTCACGGCGCATCACCTTTTAACAAACAGAGAAGGAATAAAAGAGACCACTAGGCAGCCTACTTAGGCACTCTATATCGCGGACACAGAATATTCAAATTACCTTTGGGAATATCCCATGATCGCACTCTGCAATCATATGTTACCTAAAACAAATTGATTCTTATCCCCAGTACCTACTTAATAGAGACACAATAAAAAGCTCGAACATCGCTTTTGCGTATCAAAAATACTTCTCCCTGATCTGTTGGATGAGCCCGACCGGTAGAACGGGTATTGCTCACAAGCCCTAAGGACACTGCATGACACTTCGAAACTTCTTCGGCAACATGGCCATCCGAACGAAACTGGCGGGCGGGTTCGCCCTTCTGCTGCTGCTCACTATTCTGGTAGGAGTGGTTGGAAATCGCGCACTGGAGACATACAGCCAGCGATCCGACATCGTGGCCATGCTGGGCCAGGTCAACACAGGCCTCGCAGAAGCGAGGGTCGAAGAGAAGAACTTTTTGCTGTCGGGTGAGGCAGAGGATGTCCAGGCATCCCGGGCCCGCGGCGACGAGGTTCTTGCGATCACCCGCCGCATCAAGCCTTTACTCATTGTTAACGCAGACATCAGCATCCTGGAAAGCATTCAGACTGATATTGAGCAATATCAGTCGCTGATGAGCAATGTGGAGTCAAATATCAGTCAGCGGGAGGAAGCACTCGGCAGGCTTGAAACAAAAGCCCGGGTACTGGGTTCTTCGCTCAAAGCACACAGTTCGCTGTTTTTTGCATCGGCGATGTTTGAGGATATGCGTCGTTCGGAGCGTAAGTTCCTCGTGGAGCGTGATCCCAAAAGCGTCAAGTCGTATCTTGAGGATGCCAAACGGATGCAGGGCCCGCTAAAATCAGCCGCCATCAGCGCGGAAGAAAAGACGCAGATCGCCAAGGCACTTGAATCCTACACAGCCGAATTCCAGAGCGTCGTGAGCCTGACCGAATCCAGCGAACAGTTATCGCAGGACATGGTCACAACGGCCAGCCGTGTTATCGATTCGGCGAACAGCCTGCGCGAGAGGCATGCGGGCAAGATGGAATCTGACCGCCATCAGGCCACAACCCTGATTTTTGGTGCAACCGGCGTAGCAGTGTTGCTTGGTATTCTGATGGCTTACCTGATTACCAGGGCTATCACCTCCCCTATCAATCACGCCGTTGCAATCGCTTCGGAGGTTGCCTCCGGCAACCTGTCGGTTCGTATCGACAACAACAGGACGGACGAGATAGGTCGCCTGATGGCCGCTCTGGCAACGATGGTCAGTGGTCTGCGGGAGCTTGTCAGGAGCATTGAATCCGGAGCAACTAACATCGCGGCGTCTGCCGAAGAGCTTTCAACAGTTACCAGCCAGACCAGCGACGGAATCAACCGCCAGAAACAGGAAACCGACCAGGTTGCGGCAGCGATGAACGAAATGACGGCAACCGTTGCCGACATTGCCCGCAACGCCGAGCAGGCATTTACAGTTGCCTCCGATGCCGTCGATCAGGCTACGGAAGGCGAACACGAGGTCAGGGAGACCGTGAGTCAGGTGAACAACCTGGCTCAGGAAGTCAGCCAGAGCATGGAAATCATCCAGGGCCTGCAAAAGGAAACGGCCAACATAGGGACTGTTCTGGATGTCATAAAGTCTGTTGCAGAACAGACAAACCTGCTGGCACTGAACGCCGCGATTGAAGCTGCCCGGGCAGGTGAACAAGGCCGTGGCTTTGCCGTTGTTGCTGATGAAGTGCGCTCCCTGGCCCAGCGAACCCAGAGTTCTGCTCAGGAAATCGAGACCCTTGTGTCATCTCTGCAAAGCAGTGCAGGAAATTCCGTATCCGCAATGGAATCCAGCGCAACACTGGCTTCTGAAACACTCAAACGGGCCACGGCTACGGGTACGTCCATCGAGCGGATCACGCGATCGGTAGAAGAAATCAAGCAGTACAATAATCAGATTGCGACGGCATCGGAACAGCAAACGTCTGTAGCGGAAGAGATCAACCAGAACATCACCAGCATTCGTGACGTTACCGATCAATCGGCGGCATCCTCCAATCAGACCGCCAGCTCCAGTTCGGAGTTGGCAAAGCTGGGCAGCGAGTTGCAGACTCTGGTATCCCGGTTCAGGCTCTGAAAACGCTCAGATTGCCTGTTCATCCAACGCCTCACGAATAGCGCGCACGGCGGCAACTGACTCCGGGTTGTCGCCGTGAACGCACAAGGTATCCGCCTCAAGGTATAGCGGCTTTCCAGTAATAGTCTGGATCGCCTCGCCCCGGGAAATGGCCAATACCTGGCCCAGGATAGTGTCAGAACTATGATGCACTGCGCCCTGAGTGCTGCGGGGTACAATGTATCCTTCTTCGTCATAGGCGCGATCGGCAAATGCCTCCAGCAGCAATTCGACTCCGTACTCGGCACAAACGGCTCTCAACGGCTGGTTGTCTGCGGTCGTCATCGCCATGAGTGCAAGGTTCCCGGGAGACTTGCTTAGCGCACTGAGAATAGCCCGGAGAACAGGTTCATTCCGCATCATGTCGTTATAGAGCGCACCATGTGGCTTTACGTAACTGAGGCTCCCTCCCTGCGCGGCGGCAATCTGGTTGAGAGCTCCCACCTGATAAAGCACCATGGCGTAAATTTCATCTGGGCTGCAAGCCATTGAGCGTCGCCCGAAACCCTGAAGATCTGGGTACGCCGGGTGAGCCCCCAGGGCTACTTTGTGCCGCAGCGCCAATCCCACCGTATTGTACATAACCAGTGGATCCCCGGCGTGGAAGCTGCAGGCTATGTTCGCCTGGTCGATATACGGCATCACCTGCTCGTCCAGGCCCATCGTCCAGGCACCGTAACTTTCACCAATATCACAATTCAGTAGCATGTCCGCCTCGCGATTCAATCTGAAAGAGCCAAAATCCCCGAATGAATGGTACTACCATGAGCAGCATGATGCTGCTCTCCAGCATTCCCGACTCAGCCACCGTATGCACTTCACGCTGAATCAGCTCTCTTAATGTTGCCTTAATTATTTGTCCGCAGACTACCCACTCACCATTAAGAGCGTCTGCGACGCCTGACCGATTCAGGAGAGATTCGTGAGAGTAGTCCGATCATGGTTATTGATGCTAGCCACCCTGATAATTTTGGCAACAAGCCTGTCAGCTTTCGGCCAGTCCACGTTGGAGAATAACAGCGAGTTTTTGCCCGTAGACCAGGCCTTCCGGTATAGCCTGCAGGACAATCGTGACGGAACCCTTACCCTGTCCTGGGATATTGCTCCAGGCTACTACCTGTACCGTAAAAGGATGCAGGTTGAAGGCCACGATACTGGTCTCAGCAATGTAAACTACCCCTCGGGCACAATCATTACCGACGAGTTCTTCGGCGATTCAGAAGTCTACTTCAAGCATGCTGATGTGCTGATCGAAGCCGGCGAGGCCACCGCTCTTGACCTGAGCTGGCAGGGCTGCGCAAAAGCAGGGCTGTGTTATCCGCCACAATCGGTGAGCGTAAACTTCTCGGGCCAGCAGGTTCAGGCGCCGGACATCAGCGAGCCTGGCAGCAGCAATGGCGCCGTCGGCCAGAACAGTTCCGGAGACAAGACCTCACCCACAGCCAACAATGAACTGGCTGACGACCAGTCACTGGCCAGCCAACTTGCGGGCAGCGGGCTTTTGTGGAACCTGGTGATCTTCTTCGGCCTGGGGCTTCTGCTGGTTTTTACACCCTGCGTTCTACCGATGATTCCGATCCTTTCTGCGGTCATTGTTGGTAGCGATGCCCGGCGCGGTCAGGCCTTTTTACTCTCACTGGCATTCGTTGTCACCATGGCAATAACCTACGCCCTGCTGGGCGTTGCCGCTGCAATGGCCGGCGCAAATCTGCAGGCCATATTGCAGACACCTTTGTTTATCGCGCCTCTGGCCGTGATCTTCGTGTTGCTGTCACTATCCATGTTCGGGCTGTATGAGCTGCAGCTACCCGCGTTTATCCGCGACCGACTGGATCGCGTCAGCAGCCGGCAACAAGGCGGCAGCCTGGGCGGTGCAGCGGTTATGGGCTTTTTCTCTGCGCTTCTCGCCAGCCCCTGCATGACTGCGCCCCTTGCCGGTGCTCTGATTTACATTGCCGACAGTGGCAATGCCACCTTTGGCGGTCTCGCACTGCTTGCTCTGGGGCTGGGCATGGGTACACCGCTTATCGCGCTGGCAACGATCGGTTCCGGATTGCTGCCAAAACCTGGTGCCTGGATGAACGGTGTGAAAGCCGTATTCGGGTTCATTCTTCTGGCTACCGCCATCTGGTTTCTTGAACGTATTTTCGACGACTCCCTGATTCTCGCCCTTTGGGGTGCATTGGCGTTAGCCATAGGGCTGTCCGTGCGACAGGTTGTTAACACTCACAGTAAAGAGGTCTCGCTAAAAGCTTTAATAAGCAGCGTGGGCGCGATCGTCACCCTCTGGGGAGCTCTGATGATGATCGGTGCCTCCGCCGGCGGAACCCAGCCCTGGCAACCATTAGCGATACTGGCTGGTTCCGGCAACGCCACGCCGGTTGCCGGTAAACTTCACGCACGCTTCGACGATTTCAAGTCTGTCGCCGATCTGAACCGGGCAGTCGCGAATGCCGGCAGGAAAGGCCAGTGGACGCTGGTGGATTTCTACGCTGACTGGTGTGTCTCCTGCAAAGTGATCGAAGACGAGGTTTTTGGCGACCCCGAGGTTGTGGCGGCACTTTTAAACATACAGCTACTGCGCGCCGATGTGACCGCTAACGACAAGCTGGACCGGGAACTCATGCGCGAACTGCAGGTCGTAGGCCCTCCAACCATTCTTATTATTGGCCCTGACGGCCAGGAATATCGTGCCCAGCGCACCACCGGCGAAGTTTCCGCCAGGCAATTCCTGGAACGCCTTGCAGCTGCGAGCCAATCATGACAAGGAGTGATAATGTTATCGGTCAATCTTGGCCCACTGAGCCTGCCTCTGGCTCAGCTTCTGTTGATCAGTGCGTTTATAATTGCGCTGATGGTTGGTGCTATCACCGGGCGCAAAGAAGGTATTCCCATAGCCGGAACCCTGTCTGATATTTTCCTGGTTTCTCTGGTGGCAGCGCGTATCGGCTTTGTCATCCAGTACTTCGAACACTACCAGGAAAACCTCTGGGGCATCATTGATATCCGGGACGGGGGCTTTCACGTCATCGCCGGCCTGCTCGGCGCACTGGCACTGACCATCTGGAAGCTCTGGCGCCACCCCAAAATCCGCAGACCACTGGCGATTGCTGCAGCTTCGGGCCTGCTGACCTGGGGCTCTGTTTCACTGCTGGTAACCTTGATGGAAAGCAGCTCCAGAGGCATACCCGAGGCCACGTTCACTCTGCTGGACGGCACCCCGGTTGCGCTGGCAGAAGTGGCTGATAACAAGCCGATGGTAGTAAACCTATGGGCCAGCTGGTGTCCGCCGTGCATCCGGGAAATGCCGGTACTGGAACAAGCCCAGCAGAACAACCCTGATGTCATCTTCGTATTTGTGAACCAGGGCGAACAGCCCGAAACCATTACCCAATTCATGGACCAGCATAAACTCTCGCTGCAAAATGTTTTGACGGATACCAGCGCCAGCCTTGGCCGGACTACAGGCAGCCAGGCCCTGCCAACAACGCTCTTTTACGACGCCAACGGCCAGCAGGTAGACGCCCACCTTGGAGAGCTGTCGTACGCAACCCTTGCTCACAATCTCAGTAGCTTTGACACCGACTGAACCTGGCCCGGTGAAACGGAAACTAGTATGGGCAGCCCAGAATCCCACTTTATTGATATTTTATCGGTATAATAGCGACAATATACCCTCACTTTCTTGGCAATAAGTTTGACAGCATGAGGGCTCGCGACTAGTTTTGATCAGATAAAGCACAGAACCGGTTTTGCTAACGACCTTCAGATCTGTGCTTTAAAAAATACAACAACCGACACAACTGATGTCCACCCGTGGATGTCTGCGCCAGGAGGCAAGCATCATGAAAAATAGCACTACACCCTATCGCCAACGCCCTGTTTCTGCCCCTTATCTCAAGCGATTTAGCAGCGTGCTTACAGCCGCAGCCCTGACACTGGCAGTTGGCAGCGCTCAGGCCGCAGACTGGGATATGCCCACACCCTATGGCGACTCCAACTTTCACACCGTCAACATCCGCCAGTTCGCTGACGATGTGCGGGAAGCTACAGACGGCGAGCTGGACATTACGGTTCATAGCAGTGGTTCTTTGATAAAACATCCGGAAATCAAAAACTCCGTGCGTCGTGGACTGGTTCCCATCGGTGAACTGATCATGTCGCGGCTTGCCAACGAAGATCCGCTGTTTGAAGTCGACTCCGTACCCTATCTCGCGAGTGATTACGACCAGGCCTGGAAACTGTGGCAAGCATCAAAAGATGTACTCTCCAAGCGCTTGGAGAGCCAGCGTCTGAAGCTTCTTTTCGCAGTGCCTTGGCCTCCTCAGGGCATTTACACCCAGTTTGAGGTGAAAACCGGTGAGGAACTGAAAGGTGTAAAGATGCGCGCCTATAACAAGTCCAGCGAAAGGCTCGCAGAGCTGCTTGGCGCACTGCCAACTCAGGTCGAAGTGCCGGACATACCAACAGCGTTTGGAACAGGTCGCGTTGATGCGATGATCACTTCCCCTTCTACCGGTGCCAACACCCGAGCCTGGGATTACCTGACTCATTTCAACCATGCCCAGCTGTGGCTACCCAAAAACATGGTGGTTGTTAACGCAAAGGCCTTTAACAGTCTGCCGGAAGACGTCCAAAAGGCACTGGAAAGCGCAGCCGAAACGGCAGAAAAGCGAGGCTGGGCAGCCAGCAAAGCGGAAACTGACGCTAAAATTAAAATCATGCGCGACAACGGCATTACGGTATCTGAGCCCTCGCCAGAACTGGTCAAACACCTACAGAAAATCGGTGACACCATGACTGAGGAATGGCTGGAACGCGCCGGTGAGAGCGGCCAGGCTCTTGTTGATGCATATCACAAGCAGTAATCATAACGCTGTGTCACGGCAACCAGGGATTGGCTGCCGTGGTGATTGCACAGGCTCCTGCCCTGCCACGAAGACTAAACCAAGAGAGTAGCCCCATGCGCAGAGCGCTTGATGCATTTTACAGGCTGGGCGGCGCACTTTCAGCCCTGCACCTGACCCTCATCATGGTATTAATCGTGGCACAGGTGCTGGGTCGCGTACTCGACAAGCTCCTGGTGTGGGCAGGCTTCAACGCGCTGGGACTCAATGTACCAGGGCTTGCAGAGCTGGCTTCATTCCTGCTGCTTGGTGCAACTTTTTTTGGTCTCGCCTATACATTCTGGCAAGGTGGCCATATCCGCGTCACGCTAGTCCTTCAGCACTTACCCAAATCCTTACACCGAGTCATGGATACGGCGGTAACTCTGGCTGCCGTTGTTATTACCGGCTTTGCCACATGGCACAGCGCACGCCTGGCATTGGACAGCTACGATTATGGCGATCTCTCCATCGGCATGGTGCCTGTGCCACTCTGGATCCCTCAGGCCGTAATGACTGTGGGCCTGCTCTGGTTGTTGGTTGCTTTACTGGACGCATTTTTTTCACTCGCCAGTGGCCGTATCCTCCAGTTGCAAAACGAAACACCTCAGGAGTAGGCACATGGATATGATCTGGGTGAGTGTGCTGCTGCTTTGTCTGCTTCTGGCATTTCTGGGCGCAGGGCTATGGGTTGCGTTTTCATTAACCGCTATTGGTTGCATTTCGCTGTATTTTTTCAGCGGCATCCCGGTGGGTGCCAGCCTGTCCACGGCGTTTTACAGTGCCAGTGTGTCCTGGGATCTGGCTGCGCTTCCAATGTTTATCTGGATGGGGGAGGTACTGTTTCGCTCGCGCCTGTCCGAAGAGATGTTTCGGGGCATTTCACCCTGGGTTGGTAAGGTGCCCGGTCGGCTCCTGCACACCAACATTATTGGCTGCGGCATCTTCGCGGCTATATCCGGCTCATCAGCCGCTACAGCTGCGACCATCGGCAAAATGTCGATCCCGGAACTCAGCCGGCGGGGCTATAACAAAAACCAGATTCTCGGAACACTGGCCGGATCTGCCACGCTGGGCCTGCTGATTCCTCCTTCGATTATCCTGATCGTTTACGGAGTAGCAACCGAACAATCCATCGCCCGTCTCTTCGTTGCCGGCATTCTGCCCGGGTTGATGCTGATGTGTCTGTTTGCCGGCTACGTCATGATCTGGTCGCTGATGAACCCTTCCGGCGTGCCCGCAGGCGAATCCGAATCCTTCTCTTTCGGGGACAAAATACGCCGCAGCCGCCCTCTTATTCCAGTGATGCTTCTGATTATCGGGGTTATCGGTTCTATCTACGCGGGCCTTGCATCGCCTACAGAATCCGCAGCCATCGGCGTGGCTCTGGCACACCTTCTGTCCTGGAAAAGTGGCTCAATGAGCCGGGACACCTTTGTCAGCGGGTTGATGGGAACGGTAAAAACCTCATCAATGATTGCCTTCATTCTGGTGGGAGCCCACTTTCTGACAACCTCGATGGGCTTTACTGGTC
The DNA here is from genome assembly GCF_900142385.1 of Marinobacter antarcticus. Classification (NCBI taxonomy): domain Bacteria; kingdom Pseudomonadati; phylum Pseudomonadota; class Gammaproteobacteria; order Pseudomonadales; family Marinobacteraceae; genus Marinobacter; species Marinobacter antarcticus. The sequence continues at coordinate 85,170 of NZ_FRAQ01000002.1, read as the reverse complement.
TCCCACGGGAACTCGCGGCCTGGATAAACACTCTGGGTTTATCGCCCTATATGTTGCTGATGGCACTAACCCTGTTCTTCATTCTTCTGGGGTGCTTTCTGGACGGTATCTCGGTTGTGGTTCTTACAACATCGGTGATTCTGCCAATGGTTGAGGCCGCAGGCATTGATCCTCTGTGGTTTGGCATTTACCTCGTGATCGTTGTGGAAATGAGCCAGATAACCCCGCCGGTGGGGTTCAACCTCTTCGTCATCCAGGGGCTGACCGGAGAAAACATTCTCCGTATTGCCTGGGCGGCACTGCCTTACTTCCTGTTAATCCTGAGCGGCGTAATACTGATTACCCTGTTCCCGCAGATTGTGACCTATCTGCCTGGAAAGATGGGGAATTAGCAAAGCCCTGAACTGACAAGCCAGAGAAACACTGTTTACAGAGATTTGTTTCATGATGAAAAAAACCAATGATCCCTCGCACAACCCGGACCAGGGCGACGCACACCGAAAAGTGGGGCCAATTGTCTCGTCCGCCCACCTGGCCTCCGATAGTGCAATGGAATTATCTGAACTGGAATTCGGCCTGATTGTCGCTGGTAACGCCTTTAATCGCTGGATGGTGCGCTGTATGAACGCTGCTGGCCTGCCAGAGTTAAGCCCTCTGGATATACTGGTGCTACACAGCGTGAACCACCGCGACCGCGCGAAAAAAACCGCTGACATTTGCCTGGTGCTGAATGTGGAAGACAGCCATACCGTAACCTACGCCCTCAAGAAACTACTGAAGCACGGAGTGGTAGGGTCAGAAAAGCACGGTAAAGAGACTTTCTATTCGGCCACTGAAAAAGGCAAGTCCGTGTGCCACCGCTACCGCGAAATCCGCGAAGAGTGCCTGGTGGATTCATTACGGACTTTAGGCTTCTCAGGCGCCGATACCGGAGCGGTGGCGGGCTTCCTGAGAGGGATATCCGGGCTTTACGACCAGGCGGCGCGCTCTGCTGCATCGCTGTAAGTCGTAGCGCCCGCACCGGCAAACCCTGCCGGCCAGCAGGTTGATCATGTTGATGCTGCGGGAAGCATAGAACCAACACCGGACATCATGCCACCGTGGCTATCAGCCGCTGCTGTCAGCCTAAAGGGGATACTCTTCATGTAACCCGGGCATAATGACCTCAGTATTGCTGAGCTGGCCCGCAAAGGATTCCATAGCATCTTGCTCACCATGAACCAGGAACGTCCGCGCGGGACTCCCCGTTCGGCGGTGCCAGGACAGGAGCTCGTCACGATCAGCGTGAGCAGAGAATCCGCCAATGGTATAAATGTTGGCACGCACCGGAATATGCTCGCCAAACATGTGGATTTCTTTGGCGCCATCCACAATCAGCCTGGCCAGGGTGCCTCTTGCGGCAAACCCGACAAACACGATGCTGGAGTCCTTCCTCCACAGGTGGTGTTTCAGGTGGTGACGTACCCGGCCACCGGTGCACATGCCGGAACCGGCCATTATGACCGCACCCCCGCCAACCCGGTTGAGTGCCATAGACTCGGACGTCTGGCGCGTGAAATGGAGCCCGGGAAAGTTAAAAGGATCCTGTCCGTTGGTAAACAGATCGCAGGCCTCCTGGTCATAACACTCGTCATGACGACGGAATATTTCCGTGGCAGAAATCGCCATGGGAGAATCCAGAAAGACCTGGATTGAACCCGGCAGGCTACCGTCCTTCACCCCTTCCCGAAGGTAATAGAGAATTTCCTGCGCCCGTTCCAGGGCAAAGGTCGGAATAATGACATTTCCCCCCGCAGCAAAGGTGGTGTTTATTGCTTCGTAAAGTTCTTCAATAGACGGCTTCAGCGTCTTGTGCAGACGGTCACCATAGGTCGTCTCCATCACCACGACGTCCACGTCTGAAGGCGGGTTCGGGTCACGCAGAATGGCGCGTCCCTGGTAACCCAGATCACCGGAGAACAGCACCCGCTTCTTTTCTCCGTTCTCCTCCAACTCCAGCAAAACGGATGCAGAACCCAGAATATGACCGGCATCGGAAAAGGTCACCCGGATGCCCTCATCCAGCTCTATGGGCTTTTGATAGGTTGCCGTTCGTCCAAAATAATCGAGGCAGTTGAGCGCATCCAGAACCGTGTAAAGCGGGCCGATCAACTTTTCTTTATCGTGCCCGTGTCGCGCATGTCTCCGGGCCTGCCGCTCGGCCTCCTCCTCTTGCAGACCCGCCGAATCCAGCATAACAAGCTTGGCGAGCTCCCTGCTCGCTGAAGTCGTGATAATTTCGCCACGGAACCCCCGGTTCACCAGCAGAGGAATTCGCCCGCAATGATCGAGGTGAGCGTGGGTAAGCAGCAGGTAGTCTACATCCGCAGGATCAAAGCCAAGGGCCTCCCGGTTTTCTTCATTCAATTCACGCCCGCCCTGGTAAAGCCCGCAATCGATCAATATCTGCTTACCGCCACATTGCACAAGATGACACGAACCGGTGACACCCAGATCAGCGCCGTGAAATGAAATTTTCATCAGTCTGTTCCTTCTAGTGATTGTCAGGTAGAGGGTTTCCGCTGGCTCGATGCCAGTGTCGGATTCCTTCCCATATTTCTTCGGCCACAAGGAAATCCACATCCACCGCTTTTCGCCAGAATGACTCGCCCACCAGCACCACCGGTAAAGGCGCAATCGTGCGAGTCTGAACCAGAGTCAGAGTTTCGAACAGCTCATCCAGGGTGCCATAGCCACCGGGGAAGGCGACCAAAGCCTTCGCCCGCTTGAGGAAATGCAGTTTACGCATGGCAAAATAGTGAAATCGAAAACAAAGGTCCGGGGTAATGTAGGGATTCGGAAACTGCTCGTGTGGCAAAGTGATATTCAGCCCTACAGATTTGGCCCCCATGTCAAAAGCGCCACGATTCGCCGCCTCCATTATACCCGGCCCACCCCCCGTAACCAACGTGACACGTGGATCTTCCGGGCCTTTGCCACATTGTGCCACCAGCTTTCCGAGTTCCCTGGCCTCCTCGTAGTAACGGCTTTTCGATTCAATGGACCGGGCCACAGAAAGGTGGCGCTGAACTTCCTGATTCCCGGGATCCGCCGCCAGCGCCTCCTCCAGAGCCCTGACTTTGCGCCGAGCGGCCTCTGGCTGATGCAGGCGGGTACTGCCAAACACCACGATCGTGTGCTCAATTCCGTGTTTCTGGAGCAACAACTCGGGCTTCAGATAGTCAATCTGCAAACGTACACCGCGGGTATCATCCTGATTCAGAAACGAGACATCGCGGTCCGCCTGACGATAGCCTGGGCTGGTAATCAGGGCTTCAACCCTCGCGAGTGCTTCCGGATCATCCTCCGCTGCTTTCGGGCTTTGCCATGGCAGAGGTTCCCTTCGTTCAATTGGATGAACGGGCGGTGGCACAGCCCCACAGGGAGCTCCATCTTTGGACATAAAATTCGTCACCTCATCGCAGATTCATTGATTCAAACGTCACTCAACTGTGCCCTCATGCCGCAACATGCGATAGGTAAGGACCTTGATTGCATCATTTACCATCCGCCAGGATCACATTGCCAATCTTGATACGGATAACGTCCCCGGGCACCAGTTCGCGGAAGGGTACCGTTTTATACTCGCCCTCCCGCAATACTGTCGCCTCTCCGGCCAGCCCCTGCTTCAGAGCCTTTAATGCAAGGATCGCTGCAATCTCGATCATCCATGGAATCGGCCCCCAGAAACGACGGAAAATCCGGTGCCAGAAAGACACTTCCTTTTCCTGAACTTAGCACCGGTGATGATCCGGTAAACAAGGAAAGAGGCGAGTGTGGGCTACCCCCCCTGTTTAAAATAGTAGGGCGGGGGTCGGCTGTCCACGTTGCAGAAATGGGGAGGAAACAAAAAACCCCGCACAAGGCGGGGTTCTTTGTTTGATATGGCGCGGCTGGGAGGATTCGAACCTCCGACCGCTCGGTTCGTAGCCGAGTACTCTATCCAGCTGAGCTACAGCCGCCTAAAATCTTTTTCTCGAGATTAGACAGAGTCTACTCAAGAGGGTATTGCAAAAAGTGGTGCGGCTGGGAGGATTCGAACCTCCGACCGCTCGGTTCGTAGCCGAGTACTCTATCCAGCTGAGCTACAGCCGCACATTCATCACTTAAATCACTTATTGTGGTTGGTCGCTACTTCAACCTGTTCTCCCTTTCCTATTTAAAAGAAATGGCGGAGAGGGAGGGATTCGAACCCTCGGTACGCTTGCGCGTACGGTTCCTTAGCAGGGAACTGGTTTCAGCCACTCACCCACCTCTCCTTGAGAACGGGGAGCATACTACCATAATTTTTCTGTTTTCATAGGGTTGACAAGATTTTTTTAGCCCTCATTTTCCCTGAATACAAAAAACCGCCCGAGTTTTGCCTGAACGGGCTTTTGCAATACTCAACTGTTGCCAAGCTCCTCCGGCTCATCCACGCCTTTTTCAGACTGGATACGCTGGTAAATTTCTTCCCGGTGCACTGCAACTTCTTTCGGTGCATTTACGCCAATACGCACCTGATTGCCCTTTACCCCAAGCACAGTGACTGTAACGTCATCACCGACCATCAGAGTTTCGCCAACACGGCGAGTTAAAATCAACATATCCCTTACTCCCTATCCAGAGCTACCTGTTCCGACAAGTAATATTTTAGTTAGTTCGACGCTTATAGTGAGAACACTGGTAAACCAGACGACACAAACCCTTTATACGACCAAACACAATCATAAGGCCAGAAAATGGGTCTCTTTTTATAAGGTTTCTTCTACCCCAGGCTTGTCGAGCTCAAATGCACTGTGAAGAGCACGAACCGCAAGCTCAAGATATTTTTCGTCAATCACCACCGAAATCTTGATTTCCGATGTGGAAATCATCTGAATATTAATACCCTCAACAGAAAGTGCCTCAAACATTTTGGTTGCCACTCCCGCATGAGAGCGCATACCTACGCCGACAATACTGACCTTGGCAATTTTGCTATCACCACTGACTTCACGGGCACCCAGCTCGTCCGCAACCCGCTGAAGCACTTCTTTCGCGCGTTTGAAATCGTTACGGTGAACGGTAAAGGTGAACGCAGTCCGGTTATCCTCACCAACGTTCTGGACAATCATGTCCACATCAATGTTGGCATCACTCACCGGCTTCAGAATGCGTAATGCGCTACCCGGGGTGTCGGGCACACCCGAGATCGTAACTTTGGCTTCATCACGGTTAAAAGCGATGCCGGAGACGACCGGTTGTTCCATGGCGGTATTTTCCTCAAGTGTAATCAGAGTACCCTCACCTTCCTGAAAGCTGGAGAGAACTCTTAACGGAACGTTGTATTTGCCCGCAAATTCTACGGCACGAATCTGGAGCACTTTGGAGCCCAAGCTCGCCATTTCCATCATTTCTTCGAATGTAATGCGCTCCAGACGGCGGGCACTATCGACCACTCTGGGATCGGTGGTATAAACGCCGTCTACATCGGTATAAATCTGGCACTCATCTGCCTTCAGTGCGGCAGCCAGAGCGACCGCAGTGGTGTCAGAACCACCCCGGCCCAGAGTCGTAATATTGCCATTCTCATCTACGCCCTGAAATCCAGCAACCACCACAACACGGCCGGCATTCAGGTCTTCACGCATACGCTGCTCATCAATCTGTTTGATACGGGCCTTGGTGTGCGTATTGTCGGTGAGTATCCGAACCTGGGATCCGGTATAGGAGCGAGCATCACAACCGCGCTTCTGCAGCGCCATGGAAAGCAGAGCGATCGTTACCTGCTCGCCGGTTGAGATCAGAACGTCCATCTCACGGGGAACAGGCTCTTCCATAATATCGTTGGCCAGAGCGATCAACCGGTTGGTTTCGCCACTCATGGCAGAAACCACGACCACAATATCGTGGCCCTCACGGCGGAAACCGCAGACCTTCTCCGCAACTGCTTCTATGCGCTCGGTTGTACCTACCGAGGTGCCACCAAACTTCTGAACCAACAGCGCCATTGTCGTTCCAATATCTGAATCAGGGATCTGTGACAGAGCGGGAAGCTCTGCCCGTCAAAAAACAAGCGGCCAGAATTATAAACCCCGACCGCTTCAGAAAAACAGTTGCTTAAGCGATATTTTTCTCAACCCACGCCGGCACGCCGGCAAGGGCTTCCGCCAGCTTCGAAGGATCGCTGCCACCGCCCTGAGCCATATCGGGCCGGCCACCGCCTTTGCCATCAACCAAACCAGCCAGATGCTTCATCAGATCACCCGCCTTGATTCTGCCCGTTGCGGATTTTGTCACACCCGCAACAAGGGTCACCTTTCCGTCATCAACGCTGGCAAGCACAACTACGCCCTCACCCAGCTTGTTTTTGAGCTGGTCAGCGGTTTCCATAAGCGCCTTGCGATCTGCACCTTCAAGCTCAGCCGCAACCACTTTCAGGCCGGCGACTTCTACCGCAGAGTCGGCAAGGTCACTTCCTGCCGAACTGGCAAGCTTTGCCTTCAGCGCATCGATGTCCTTCTCGAGCTGCCGGTTGCGCTCAATGGTCTGCTGAACCTTATCGATAACCGTTTCCCGGCTGCCTTTTACCAGGCGGGCCGCTTCGCGCAAAGTGCGCTCGGTATCATCCACCCACTCAAGCGCACCAAAGCCGGTAACCGCCTCAATACGGCGAACGCCGGAAGAAATACCGCTCTCCGATGTGATGCGAAACAGACCGATATCACCGGTACGCCCAACATGAGTACCACCACACAACTCAACAGAGTAGCTATCCGCACCCATACTCAATACGCGGACAACGTCGCCGTACTTTTCACCGAACAAAGCCATGGCGCCTTTCTCCTGCGCCTGCTCCATATCAGTAATGTCGGTCTGCACCGCCGTGTTGCCGAGAATCTGCTCATTTACCTGGCGCTCGATTTCTTTCAGCTGCTCCGGCGTAACTGCCTCGAAGTGCGAAAAGTCGAAACGCAACTTGTCGGGATCAACCAGTGAGCCCTTCTGTCCAACATGCTCGCCCAGCACTTTGCGCAATGCTGCATGCAGCAGGTGCGTGGCAGAGTGATTGCGCCGAGTCCGATCGCGGCGGGCGTGATCAATACGTGCATCCACTTCCAGGCCCGGGAACAGCTCACCCTCTATGAGAGTGCCCACATGCAGGTGGTTATCGCCGTCTTTGCGGGTATCGGTTACCTTGAACCGACCGCCACTCCAGGTCAGTAACCCGGTATCACCTACCTGACCACCGGACTCAGCATAAAAAGGTGTGCGTTCGAGCACCACAACCGCTTCATCACCGGCCTCTGCCGTTTTCTGTTCGCCGTTAACGATCACAGCACGGATGCGCTCGTGGCCATCAATCTGATCGTAGCCGGTAAATTCGGTTTTGCCATCAATGCCAAGGCCGGCTGCGTTGTAATCCATACCAAATTTGCTGGCCGCCCTGGCCCGCTCACGCTGGTTCTCCATGGCTTTTTCATAGCCTTCATAATCCAGCGTCAGACCACGCTCACGGGCTATGTCGTTGGTGAGATCCACGGGAAAACCGTAGGTATCATACAGCGCGAAGATGGTTTCCCCTGGAATGACATCGCCTTTCAGGTCAGCAATGTCCTGCTCAAGCAGGCGCAGACCTTTGTCCAGAGTTTTTACAAATTGCTCTTCTTCCTGCAGCAGAACTCTCTCGATCTGCTTTCGGCTGCTGACCAGTTGCGGAAAAGCCTCCCCCATCAATTCAACCAAAGCGCCGGTTAACTTGTAGAAGAACGGGCCTGTAGCGCCCAACTTGTTGCCGTGACGGGCTGCACGACGAATGATACGCCGCAGTACAAAACCACGACCTTCATTTGAAGGCATTACACCGTCGGAAATCAGGAACGCACAGGAGCGGATATGGTCGGCAACCACGCGCAGACTGGCCTCGGTGGTTGCAGCGCCGCCAAGTAAAGTGGAAGCGGCCTTCAGCAGATCGTCGAAGAGGTCGATTTCGTAGTTGCTGTGTACGCCCTGCAGAACAGCCGTAACCCGCTCCAACCCCATGCCCGTATCAACGGAGGGCTTCGGCAGATTGAGCATTTCACCATCGGCGGTGCGGTTGTACTGCATGAAGACCACGTTCCAGATCTCAATATAACGATCGCCATCCTCTTCTGGACTTCCGGGAGGGCCGCCGGCTACATCCGGGCCATGGTCGTAGAAAATTTCGGTGCAGGGGCCGCAAGGTCCGGTATCGCCCATCTGCCAGAAGTTATCTGACGCATAGCGAGCGCCGCCGTTGTCTCCGATACGGACAATGCGATCCGCCGGCACGCCCACTTCTTTATTCCAGATATCGTAGGCTTCATCATCGTCGGCGTAGACCGTCACCCACAACTTTTCAGAAGGCAGGTTAAGCCACGGCTCTCCGGTCAGGAACGTCCACGCATAGTTGATTGCTTCACGTTTGAAGTAGTCACCAAAGCTGAAGTTACCCAGCATTTCAAAAAACGTGTGGTGACGAGCGGTGTAACCGACATTTTCCAGGTCGTTGTGCTTACCGCCAGCACGGACGCATTTCTGGGAGCTGGTTGCGCGGTTGTAGTCGCGTTCCTCACGGCCAAGGAATACGTCTTTGAACTGGTTCATTCCCGCATTGGTAAACAGCAGTGTCGGATCATCCGCCGGCACCAGCGAGCTGCTTGAAACAATGGAGTGACCTTGCTGTCTGAAATAATCGAGAAATGCCTGTCGCAACTCAGCGGTTTTCATAGCCCTTTGATACCTTTCCAGAAATCCCGCCATGAAACGGCCGGATCCGCGATTGAATACGAATACTTACATGCGTGTGCAAATCGGCTACTCTAGCACACGCCGAGTACAGGAAAAACGTGAAACACACAGGAGACCCCATGCCCCGTCGCTTCCACGCCGCTGATGAATTACTTCCTCCAGCAACATTTCTCAAACGACTACTGGCCATTGTTTACGACGGCCTGATCAGCATTGCGGTACTTCTGGTTACCACTTGGGCGTACACCATGATAACCGGCTGGATTACGGGCTGGGATCGTCTCGAACAAAAAGCGGAAGCGGGCCAGTTATCCGGAGACCCCGGCCTGACGTTCGTACTGTTTCTGGTGATGTACCTGTTCTTCGCCTACTTCTGGACACGCATCGGGCAAACACTTGGCATGCAGGTATGGCGCATACGCATCGAAAATCTGGACGGTTCCACCGTAAGCTGGAGCCAGGCGCTTCTCCGTTATGTTACCGCTGCTGCCGTATTTTTTCTGGCCCTGCTGGCAGGCTACTACCTCGGCTCCGCGACACTGTTCCTGAGTATTCCGGCGATGATTGCGCTGTTCTTTCCAGTAAACGGGCTTTCAGTAACAGACAGGTTGTCAGATAGCGTCGTCGTAGCCCTGCACAAAAAAACGAAAGCGGGCTGAGCCAAGACATCAGAATGCTAACCAGCCCGGCGCATCAGTACTGCACCGAATACCGCACTAATCGCAATCGGCACAAGAATCGCAAGAACCGGGTTAAACCCGTAAACCAGGCTCATGGGGCCCAGCAGATCCTGCATGTATTTAAACAGAAGCCCCACGAGCAGGCCGGTAAACACACGAAAACCCATAGTGACCGAGCGCAACGGCCCGAATATAAAGGAAATCGCGACCAGCACCATCACCCCGGTTCCCAGCGGCATCAGAGCTTTCTTCCAGAAGGCTAGCCAGTATTGAGAGGCGTTTAGTTCCTGATCGCCAAGATAGCTGGCGTAGGTGTACAGGCCAGTCATTGAAAGGTTTTCCGGCTTAACGATCAGCACACTCAGTACGTCCGGCGAAAGACCGGTATCCCAGCGCAGAGACTTATGATTCTCGCGGCTCGTTGAGTCACCCTCAAGGCGCGTGGTGGTAGAGTTTTCCAACAACCAGTAATCGCCCTGGTAGATCGCCCGCTCTGCAAAGCTGGCAGCCATCAACTCCCGCTGATCGTTAAAACGGAACAGAGAAATACCGTGTAGCACTCCATTTGGTTGTACCGCGTTAAGGTGCATGAAGACATTGCCTTCGCGGTGCCACACCCCATGAGCCGCGGCTACATTCTGACCAGCACCGAGAGCAACCGCTTTATAGCTCTGGGCAGCCCGCTCCGCTGGGGGTGCCAGGTATTCACCGATAAGAACACCAGCCAGCACAATCACCAGCGCCGGCTTCATTGCCGACCAGACAACCCGCTTGATAGAAACACCGGCTGCGCGAATCACTGTGAGCTCTGATGAGCTGGCCATTGCGCCAAGCCCGACCAGGCAGCCCATAAAGGCGCCCAGCGGCAGATAGTCGTATATCCGGCGCGGTAACGTAAGAACCACGAACCAGAGCGCATCCAGAATCTGGTAGTTGTTCCGGGTGTCGTCCAGCTCAGCAACGAAGGCGAAGATCAGGTCCAGAGACAGCACTACAACCATCACCAGGAGCATAGCCCCGCCAACATTGCGCATCACATAGTGATCAATTTTACGCATGGGCAGCTCCTTCGCGCTTCACCTTTCTTTTATGAAGCCAGGCTGGGCCAAACTGCAGCCAGAGGCCAAGAGCAAGGAAAATAGCGTGCACCCAAAGCATGCCGATCCATTCAGGCACCTTGCCTTCCGACATCGCATCACGGGCAACAATCAACAGTCCAAGGTAGGCAACGTAGACCAACATGGCCGGCAGAAGGTGGAAGAACCGGCCCTGCCGGGGGTTTACACGGCTGAGCCGAACCGCCAGCAACGTCACAATCGGAACAATCAGTGGTAATGAAAAACGCCAGTGCAGCAACGCACGATCTCGGGGGTCATCCGAACGCATCAGCTGGCCGGTTGTAACGGCCTTATCCAGCTCAACATCACCGCTGCTGCCACTGCGAATCTTCAGACCATAGGCCTCGAAACCGGTAATCTGATAGTCCAGTTTGCCGGCTACCCCGTCGAAGCGGGCACCGTTTTCCAGGATGAGGAACCGGCTGCCGGTTTCCTCATCAATCAACTGGGATCCGGAATCGGCGGTAATAATGCTCACGCCTGTTCCGTCACGGCCATACTCGGCGATAAACACACCTTCAAGGCGACGCTTGTCATCACTGAGGGCCTCGGTATAGGTCACTCGCCCACCCGACGAAAGCTTCTGAAAACGACCCGGGGCGAGCAATTCGAACTCCGTCACCTTGGCCTGTTCGGCAAAAATATTCTCAACCTGCTTCATGCCCCAGGGCGAAATCACCAGGCTCATGCTCCCAACAATCAGCATCACAACCAGACTGCCCATCAGGGTTTTTGAAAGCAGCTGGCGATCGCTGACGCCACAGGCGAAGAGAACGGTCATTTCACTTTCCAGGTACATACGCCCGTAGGCGAGCAATATGCCAATGAACAGCCCCAGAGGCAGGATGAGCTCAAGAAACCCGGGAAAACGGTAGGCCATGATTTCAAACAGCACGCCGGGGGCAATCTTACCCTCAGCGGCACCGGCCAGATATTTAATAAAACGCCCGCTCATGAACACCAGCAGAAGGATGCCTGAAACGGCAACCATGCTGACCATAACCTGACGTATGAGATAGCGGAAAATAATGCTCAAAACGGTTTCTCTGCCCGTGTAAACCGGAACATGGAGGAATAGGAAAACTGCGCGTATTCTATGTAACCTCGGGGCTGAATGACAGTGCCGAGATGTTAAGGCCACGACAGATTATGTGCCGGTAAAGCGAACTAACCTGCTCTCCCTGCTTGATAATCCGCCCGCAAGCCCCAATGCTTGGGGAGTCAGAACAAATCATTCTCGCCGCCAACAACTGCGGCCTCCCCGGACAACCAACAGGAGTTTTCATGAACTTCAGCCTCAACAGTAAAGCCATTGCAAGCACCAAAGCCGACTGTCTGGTCGTCGCCCTGCCAGAAAAAGGCGACTGGCCAGCCTCTACTACTGAGGTGGACGGCGCATTGGGAGGACTGATAAGCAAACTCCAGAAAGCCGGGGATATCAGTGGCAAAAATGCAGAGACCAGCATGATTCCGCTCAGCGACCAGCAGTGGAGCCGGCTACTTATTGTCGGTACCGGGAAGGACACCGACCGCAATAGCGCCAACTTCCGCAAGGCGCTGATCGCAATGACGGGCGCCCTCAAGGATGGCCCTTCAAAAAGCGTACTTATCAACCTGGCAGACACTGCGCTGACCGGCGCCGAAAACCTGGGCTCGGAACCGGCAAAACTCAGCCTGATCGGCCGCACACTGGAAGACCAGCTTTACTTATTCAGCGACTTCAAGAGCGAAAAGCCGGCCGCGCGCAAACTCAACAAAATTCTGGTGGCCGCTTCAGACACTGGCAAGGCCCAGAAAGAAGCGTTCAACCTGGGACTGGCGACAGGCCGCGGCATGAATTACACCCGCAACCTGGGTAACACGCCACCGAATATCTGCCACCCCGTGTGGCTAGCCGAACAAGCCAGCAAGCTGGCGGCCGACCACGACTGCATCAAGACAGAAATCCTTGATGAAAAGCAGATGAAAAAGTTGGGTATGAACTCCCTTCTGGCCGTCGGCCAGGGCAGCACCCAGCCACCCCGCCTGATTATCATGGAGTACCGGGGCGGCAAAGCAAAAGACAAACCTCACGTTCTTGTGGGCAAAGGCATCACCTTCGACACCGGCGGTATCAGCCTCAAACCAGGCGCCGGCATGGACGAGATGAAATACGATATGGGCGGCTCCGCAGCGGTATTTGGCGCCATGCAGGTACTTGCGGAGATCCAGCCGAAAATCAACGTGGTTGCCGTTATCGCTGCCGCTGAAAACATGCCGGATGGCAATGCCGCGCGCCCGGGCGATATTGTGACCACTATGTCTGGCCAGACCGTTGAAATTCTCAACACTGATGCCGAAGGCCGCCTGGTTCTGTGCGACGCTCTCACCTACGTGAAGAAGTTCGACCCGGAAGTGGTGATCGACCTGGCCACCCTCACTGGTGCCTGCATTATTGCCCTTGGCCACGAGGCTACAGGCCTGCTGGCAAACAATGACGAGCTTGCCAACGAACTGCTGGCCGCCGGTGATCGCGCCAGCGACAAAGCCTGGCGCCTGCCACTCTGGGATGAGTACCAGAGCCTGCTAGACAGCAACTTTGCCGACATGGCCAACATCGGCGGTCGCTCGGCCGGCACCATTACTGCTGCCTGCTTCCTGTCGCGGTTCACCAAGGAATACCGCTGGGCACACTTAGACATCGCCGGTACCGCATGGCACTCCGGCAAAGCCAAAGGCTCCTCCGGTCGCCCGGTTCCCCTGCTGATCGATTACCTGATGTCCCATGCCGGGTAGTAATGTGGAAAGCAATCCGGCAACACAAACCGGCAGCTATGCTGCCGGTAACTCCAGCCAAGAGGCTGGAGGGGAGGCAGGACAGGAAGAAAGAAACCAGCGCTACTGGTTCCACATACTCCTCCAGGACACCCCTGCCGCACGCAACCTGCACGCAACCAAGCTTGTAAACAAAGCCTGGCAGCAAGGCGACCGGGTGTGCATCGTATGTGATACCGCACAACAGGCCGAAGAACTGGACGAACTACTCTGGAACCTCAGCCCCGACGCGTTCATCCCCCACAGCATCGTGTCCGACTCCGCCACAACCTTTACCGACCCTGTCGGCATCCTGCTGTGCCCGCCGGTGGCTGAAGACTGGGATACCGTCATCATCCTCTCGGAGACTCTTCCGGCGAACGCAGACCGGTTCAAACGTCTCGCTCTGGTGGCCCACAATGATCCCGCGATTCTCAACCAGGCCCGGTCACACTTCAAACAACTCAGGGCGCTGGGTATCGAGCCCAGAGTGCACGATCAAAGAAAGCGTTAGCCTCGCTCTCGGGTTCGCCGCAATCCGGCCAACCATGTATAATCGAACGTTTCAATTCCCCCTTTGAATCAACCAAACGGTCACCAGCAAAAATCCATGGAAAAAACCTACCAGCCAGAAAACATCGAGCGCCAGTGGTACGAAAACTGGGAATCCAAAGGGTACTTCCGCCCCAGCGGTGAAGGTCAGCCCTACAGCATCGCTATCCCGCCACCCAATGTGACCGGCAGCCTGCACATGGGCCACGCCTTCCAGCACACCATTATGGACACCCTGACCCGCTATAAACGCATGCAGGGCCATAACACCCTGTGGCAGGTAGGCAGTGACCACGCAGGCATTGCCACCCAGATGGTTGTTGAGCGCAAACTCGCCGCTGAAGAAGGCAAAACCCGCCACGATCTGGGCCGCGATGAATTCATCAAGCGTATCTGGGAGTGGAAGGAAGAGTCTGGCGGCACCATCACCGATCAGATGCGCCGGTTGGGTAACTCGGTAGACTGGGATACCGAACGCTTCACTATGGACGACGGTTTCTACAAGGCCGTGCAGGAAGTGTTTATCCGCCTGTACGAAGAGGGGCTGGTATACCGTGGCAAGCGTCTGGTGAACTGGGACCCCAAACTGCACACCGCCATTTCCGATCTGGAAGTGGAAAACAAAGAAGAGAAAGGTTTTTTCTGGCACCTGCGCTACCCCCTGGCCGACGGCGCAACCACGCAAGATGGTAAAAACTACTTGGTCGTTGCCACCACTCGCCCGGAAACCATGCTGGGTGATACGGCCGTAGCCGTTCACCCGGACGACGAGCGCTATCAGCACCTGATTGGCAAGTTCGTGATGCTGCCACTGGTAAACCGCCGCATTCCAATCATTGCCGACCACCATGCCGATCCGGAAAAGGGCTCCGGCTGCGTGAAAATCACCCCGGCTCACGACTTTAATGACTACGCCGTGGGCAAACGCAACAACTTGCCGATGATGAACGTGCTGACACAGGATGCAAATATCCGTGATCAGGCAGAAGTGTTTAACAGCGACGGCAGCGAAAACACCGAGCTGGACGCTTCCCTGCCCGCGAATTATGCCGGGCTGACTCGGGAAGACGCGCGCAAGCAGATTGTGGCTGATATGGACGCCGCCGGTCTGGTTCAGCAGGTGGAAGACCACGTGTTGAGCGTACCCCGCGGCGATCGTTCCGGCCTGATCATCGAGCCGATGCTGACCGACCAATGGTTTGCCGATGCCAAAACCCTGGCCAAGCCGGCCATTGAAGCGGTTGAAGACGGCCGCATCCAATTTGTACCAAAACAGTATGAGAACATGTACTTCTCCTGGATGCGCGACATTCAGGACTGGTGTATTTCCCGCCAGCTTTGGTGGGGCCACCGCATTCCGGCCTGGTACGACGCAGACGGCAATATCTACGTAGGCCGCAGCGAAGACGAAGTTCGCCAGAAGCACAAACTGACAGCAGATTTTGTGCTGAGGCAGGACGACGACGTACTGGATACCTGGTTCAGTTCTGCCCTGTGGACTTTCGGCACTCTGGGCTGGCCGGAAATTACTGAGCGCCTGAAAACCTTCCACTCCACAGATGTTCTTGTCACGGGTTTTGACATCATTTTCTTCTGGGTTGCCCGGATGATTATGATGACCATGCACTTCATGAAAAATGAAGACGGCACGCCCCAAGTACCGTTCAAGACGGTTTACGTCACGGGTCTGATCCGCGACGAGCACGGCGACAAAATGTCCAAATCCAAGGGCAACGTGATTGATCCGCTGGACATGATTGATGGCATCGACCTGGCTCCGCTATTGGAGAAGCGCACCGGCAACCTGATGCAGCCCAAGCTGGCCAAGAAAATTGCCAAACAGACCGAGAAGGAATTCCCGGAAGGTATCTCGGCGCATGGCACTGACGCCCTGCGTTTCACCCTGGCGGCCATGGCCACCACCGGCCGTGACATCAACTGGGATATGAAGCGCCTGGAAGGCTACCGCAACTTCTGCAACAAACTGTGGAACGCCGCCCGTTATGTGCTGATGAACACCGAAGGCGAAGACTGCGGCGCTAACGGCGAGCCGGTGGAACTTTCGCTGGCCGACCGCTGGATTATCAGCGCCTTGCAACAGTGCGAGCAGGACGTGACCCGCCATCTGGATCAATACCGCTTTGACCTGGCCTCACAGGCGCTGTACGAGTTCATCTGGAACGAATACTGCGACTGGTATCTGGAGCTGTCCAAGCCTTCCCTGAGCGACGAAAACGCCAGCGCCGAAGCCAAACGCGGTACCCGCCGCACTCTGGTTCGCGTGCTGGAAACCGTTCTGCGCCTGGCTCACCCGATCATGCCTTTTATCACGGAAGAAATCTGGCAGCGCATTGCGCCGCTGGCAGGAAAATCGGGCGACAGCATTATGCTGCAGCCGTTCCCGCAGGTGGATGCCAGCAAGCAGGATGATCAGGCGGTTTCGGATATTGAGTGGCTCAAAGGCGTGATTGTGGCCGTGCGCAACATCCGCGGCGAGATGAACATTTCCCCGGCGAAAAAGATTCCGGTTCTGTTCCGCGGCAACAGCGCAGAAGGTCAGCGCAGGATGAACGAGAACCGCCAGTTCCTGAGTTCTCTGGCCAAGCTGGAAAGTCTGGAGTGGTTTGAGGGTGATAAAGCGCCCATGAGTGCCACTCAGCTGGTTGGCGATATGGAAGTGCTGGTACCTATGGCCGGCCTGATCGATAAAGACGCGGAGCTGAAGCGCCTGGACAAGGAGCTCGAGCGCCTGCAGAAGGAAATCGGGCGCCTGGAAGGCAAGCTGAACAATGAGAAGTTCACTGCCAAGGCGCCGGCGGAAGTTGTGGCCAAGGAGCAGGAGAAGCTGACTGAGGCTCGGGGTAATCTGAGCCGGCTGGAGCAGCAACGCGCAGACATTGAGGCCATGTAGTTATGGTGTCTGCGGGTGAGCGTTCCGGGAGTGGCGGGTTGATCGCCATTCTTGGAGCGGGTTCTTTGGGGCGGCTTTGGGCCGCCCTTTTGCCTTCTGAGCATTGTGCTTTCTTGCCGCGCCTGTCCTGCAATCAGCCTGAGAGAAATCAGCCTCGGTGGAGCTTCAGCCGTCAGGCGGGCCTCCCCGAAACACGCTGTGAATACGTCCTTGTACGCTCTGTTCCGCCATCCATGGCTCCACAAGGTTTCGGGGAGGCCCGCCTGACGGCTTCGCCAAGCCTTGTGCGTACACGTATCCCGGTATCACGGCGCTGGCTGGACCCTATTGAACATGTAGGGTTGTTGCTGGTAACAACCAAGGCTGGCGATACGCTTGCAGCCCTGAATGACTGGTTACCTCATATTTCAGAAGACACGCCTGTTGTTTTGTTTCAGAACGGTCTCGGTAGCCAGCAGGCGGTTGCTGAACGCTGGCCGGGGCGGCCGATTTTGGCTGCCAGCACGACTGAAGGTGCAAATCGGCCGTCGCCGGATATGCTGGTTCATGCAGGGGCTGGGGATACCTGGGTGGGTGCGCTGACGGCCTCTGCCGCCAACCACTCAGCGAGCGTTGTTCAACAACTGGCTGCGACCGGTTTGCGGGTTCATTTAGAAGAGAACATTTTGCAGCGGCTCTGGCAGAAGCTCGTGATCAACGCGGGTATCAATCCGTTTACAGCTCTGCTGGACTGCCCTAACGGCGATATTCTGGACTCATCTCTGTATCAGCAAAATATTGACGGGCTTTGCCGGGAGATGTCTCTTTTGCTGCAGACTGAAACCTCGGAGACCATTGCGCAGGAGGTCCTGCGCGAGCGGGTTGAAACGGTGGCGGGGAGTACCGCCAGCAATACGTCGTCCATGCGGGCGGATGTTAAGGCAGGACGTAAAACCGAGATCGATTTTATCAATGGCTACCTTGTGCAATGCGGAAAACGCCATGACATTGCCACACCAGTAAACCAAATGCTGACTGAGCGAGTAAAAGCTCTGTAATGCTTTTATCCAATCAGCGTTTAACCAATAAGGAGTACCTTCATGGGCAATCGCCTTTCCAAGATTTACACCCGCACCGGTGACGACGGTTCTACCGGCCTGGCCGATGGTAACCGTATTGCAAAGAATGCTCAGCGCGTTGAGGCGATGGGCATGGCCGATGAGCTGAACTGCCACATTGGCCTGCTGATTGAAACTCTGGACAGCGATGATGAGATGCTGGAATCCTTGCGCCGCATTCAGCATCACCTGTTCGATCTGGGCGGTGAATTTGCGATTCCGGGTAGCAAGGTGATCAATGATGAGCACATCAGCTGGCTGGAAAACCTGCTGGATGAGCTGAACGAGCCTCTGCCGCCCCTGAAGAACTTCATCCTGCCCGGCGGAAGCCCTGCTGCGGCGCAGTGCCATATGGCCCGCGCAGTGTGCCGCCGCGCTGAGCGGGTTGTGGTCGCCCTCAGCCATGAAGATTCCATCAACCTGCTGGCACGCCAATATCTGAACCGTTTATCAGATCTGCTGTTTGTCGCATCGCGGGTATTGGCGCGCCGTGGAGGCGCTGAAGAAATTCTGTGGGATCAAAAGAAGTCGGGCATGTAATGTAGCCCCGACCTCAGACTTTAAACGCCTCTACAAGCCTCTGAAGAGAGGCCGTCAGCTCGGACATCTGGCGGGATGAGGCCAGGGTTTCTTCAGCGTTAGCGGCAGTCGATGTCCCCAATTCACCAATGTGGGCGACACTGGCATTCACATCTTTGGATACCGCTGACTGCTCCTCTGCCGCCTGGGCAATTTGATGACTCATGTCCACAATCACAGAGATACCCTGAGCAATCCGGCTAAGGGCCTCCGTTACTTCTCCGGATTTCTCAACCGTTGTCTGGGTTACATCCCGGCTATTGGTCATGGCAGCTACAGCATCTTTCACGCCACTCTGAAGCCGTGAAATCATGTCCTCGATTTCTTCAGTGGACTTATGAGTACGCTGGGACAAAGAACGTACTTCATCGGCAACGACCGCAAAGCCGCGGCCGTGCTCGCCCGCACGGGCCGCTTCAATTGCAGCGTTCAGGGCCAGAAGGTTGGTCTGACCAGCTATCGCCTTGATTTCCACCAGAACCTGGCTGATGTTGTCGCTGTCGTCGCTAACCCGGTTGATCACATCCACCGCACCGGAAATCTCGGTCGCCAGGCGGTTGATGCTTTCCACGGTATCCGAAACAACACCACGGCCAGTTTCCGTATCCTGCTCAGCAGCCGTGGCACTATCTGCAACCCTATGGGCGCTCTCTGTGACCTCATTCACAGCCTCAACCATCTGGCTCATAGCTTCATTGATCTGTCCGCTTTCTGCCATCTGGCGAGCCACTGCTTCGCTGTTGGCGGAGGCCGTATCATTGACTCGCGCAGCCTGCTGGTCAACTTCGGAGGTTGTCTGGCCTACAGAGCGTATCAGGTCGGCTATTCGATCCGTCATGCTGTTGAACTCGCCGGTCAACTCGCCGAGCTCATCGCGGTTATCAAGTGATATGTGGGTGGTCATGTCCCCTGCAGCCACCTTGCGTGCCGCCTCACTGAACCGGTTGATTGCGGTGCGCACAGACATGAAAAACCCAACATAGAGATACACGACAATCAGCAGAACAACGATCAGTGCCACTACGATCAGGCGACGCTGGATCACTTCCTGCTCCAGGCTTGCATTCAAGTTGGTTTCTATCTCATCAAAAGCAGCAGTTTTCACCACGCTATAACCCGCCAGCTGTGCGGAAATACGCGAGTCATAATCCTGCCAGGACAGCTCCAGTCGCATGGGTGTGATGATATTCAGATCAAGCAGCTCACGGACGTTCAGAAGGCTTCCATCAACCTTCTGAAATGCATCGCCCGCCCGAGATGCTAACGCCGGAGCCGCATCTGCAGCGATCGTCAGCGCCGGAGAAAGCAACGAACTACGATTTGTAAGGCCGTCATAGATTTCGTTGAGCGTTTCACTTAAAGCATAGCCAACCTGCCCTTCGACCAACGCATAGAACCCGTAGGATCGTGCCTGCCCGATAACGCTGCGGGCATCCGGCAGAGTTTCACGGATCAGCCCAAGAATAAGCAGGCTTTCTCTCGATGCGCCCTGGCCCAGCCCTGATGTTTCTATGGTGGCGGGAAGAAGCGCCAGAACTTTCTGGACAAACTCTTGGTAATACTTGAACTGGGGGTCAAAATTGGTCTGGTAATTGTCATCTGCTCGGAGGTTCTGCCAGTCAACCCTGACGGCTTCAACCTGATCTGACCAGGCGCCGGATGCATCAAATGAGCGTGTTTCTGACGTCAGGCTTTCCAGAATGGAATTGATATCTCCGGCTGCATCATCCGAGCGAGCCATGATGGCGCTCTCATTTTTAGCCACCGCTGGCGCACGGTAATCCCGGTAGTCCATTGACGCGTCTACCAGACGATCTATCTGGCGCAGTTGCTCGAGGCCCTCCACGCCACGGGTCATGGCCTCAACCGAGCGGTTGAGCTCAGTCATCACCAGCCAGGACAACCCACCAATCGGTAAGAGGAACAGAATGCTGATAAGACTGAACTTGTACAGCATTGGCAACCGGTTCATCAGTGCTACAGCGGGATTAATAAGTTGCTTCACATCGGCTCTCTCTTTGAAACACAAACAACTGAATTATAATTCTTTTTTTGTTATCGCCCGAACACCTGAAAACTTGAGTGCAATCTCTTGTGGCCTGATACCTCAAACAACCCCTGCAATAACCAGCAATGCCAGCACACAGATCCAGACCAACATACTCCGGTTAAGCAAGCCCCTAACCGCACTCAGACTACGCCCGCCAAAACTGGCCCACTCATCCGGGTGAACCCGGGAAAATCTTCCTGGATCAAGAGCATATCCGGTTAACGACCCGTTGGCAGCGATCATGAGTACTTCTGAGGTTTTTTCAGTGATGCCGGTAATCACTGGCCTGGCTTCAGCCAGCCATCCAGACAGGTCGCCGGCAATCCCGAAGGTTATTGAAAGCAGCCTTACCGGTATCCAGCCAACCCACTCGCAGGCTTTGAGATACCTCGGTCTTGCAGCCGCCTGAGGCCACTGCTGTGCCAGGGCCACAAGTCCCCGCACTAAGATTGCCAGTCCGATACCACCCACCACATACCAGAACGCAACAAGGAAGAAACGTTGAAACACCGCCAGCATCAGCGCCCGGGACAGGGACAGATGCATGACTTCAGGTGCAGTCGCAGCTCCGCGCTCACTGGCAGGCAGGCGTTCCTGTATATGATGCCAGGCTGCCTGCATGTCGCCCTTTTTCCAGGCTTCCGCATAAGGCTCAACCGACAGTCGCCAGCCTGGCGTGCCCATCATCAACACGAGCACAAAAATTTCGAGCGGATACGCAGCAATTCGCCAGCCGTATAGCGCCAGAATATATACGCACAGCCCTGCAAGCAGTGACGGCACCGCCACAAGAACCAGGCCGCGCAGAATATCCGATTCGCGGCCGGCTTTCACAACGCTGCCCTGATGAAGCCAGCGCCGCCAAAGTTCATCACTGGAAATCACATTGAGACTGTCAAGACGTCGCCGCACCAGATAGGCAATAAGAAACACCACCAGAGTCATTCACACAGCTCCTTTTTGAGACTGTTCGCCACGGTGTTTGGCAGACTGAGCAACCTGCAGAGAAGCCCGGAAATAATGCCATTCAAACGCTGGCCCGGGATCTGTCTTGCGACCGGGTGCTATGTCACAGTGGCCGGTAATACGATCGCTGGTAATGTCCGGCCAGGCTGAACTGATCACTGCCGAGAGCTCTGTCAGCGCACGATACTGCTCGGGCGCATAAGGAATGTCATCCGCGCCCTCAAGCTCAATCCCAATGGAAAAGTCGTTGCACTCCTCAACGCCCTGAAAGCACGAGCGCCCGGCGTGCCAGGCTCTCTCCAGCAAGCTGACAAACTGCACCACAGCTCCATCCCTGCGAATCAGGGCGTGGGCCGAAACACGCATGTCAGCAATGGTTAAAAAATACGGGTGCTCTGCCGGATTCAGACAGTTCGTGAAGAAGTCTTCAATGTAGCGCCCACCAAACTGACCAGGAGGAAGGCTGATGCTATGCACTACCAGGAGACTTATAGCCGCGCCTTCGGGGCGGGGGCTGCAGTTCGGCGACGGGCACCAGCGGGCAGATGAAAGGCGACCCGTTTCACGGAGAACCTTTATGTCTTCGCCGTAAACGGTCGCGTCAGAGTGATCAGAAGCTGAATAAGGCAAGATGAATCCATAATTATCAGAGCATTACACTGTGTGTTTGATTGAATCACAAAGTAAGGCCTGTTACCACGGATCAATCCCTGCGGCTGCTGCGCAGGTTGTCGATGATGGATTCCAACGCCCTGTCGAAGATCAACCCATCATCAAGCATGGTGACGGTTCCACTCGCCATGGCGGAAGCCAGCTCCTGACGACGATACTCCGCAACCTTCGCCCCACTGCGATTGACAAAAATGTACTTGCCTGTAGCCCTTATAAAGGCTGCCAGCTTGCAACGGAGCCTGGTTCCGTCACGGGTGAGTTCAATCCAGGCGCCAACACGAAGACTGTCTGTCTGTTTCAGCCATTGCGGGGAAACCACTTCTGCATCTTGCAGAGCAGACGCTCCATCGGCAGGATCTGAAAGCACAGAGGGCGACATTAAAGCTGCGTCTGGTTCAGTCACTGCCGCCGGCTCTACCCGGGCAACCGGTTCAGCAGCTTCTGGCGCCCGGTTTATCTCGGGCGCAGCTCGCGCTTCGGTTACAGGCGTGTCTTCGACCACCGAAGGTACGGGCCGGGATGGTGCAGTAGCCAGACGCTGAAACACGTCAACGTGAGCCAGTTCCAGATCGCGAACCGCCGTATCGGTTGCAAATGGATCCCAGGAGATTTCCTGAAGGGCTACACGGAGATCGTCGACAATAGCCGGGATAGCTCTGAGAAGTTCACTTCGGGTTGAGTCGTCAACTGGCTGAGGATCGACACTCCAGACAAGGTGTCCAGTCAGTTCACGGGCATCTGCCCAGCGCTCACTGTCCTCACCTTCCCGCAACAAGACCCACTGAAGGTACTTTGTCCAGGCTTCGTTCAGCATCTCGAAAACAGGTTCAGGAATGTCTCTTCCGGACGCAAGATTCTTTACCAGTGATTCTGCAACCTGACATGCATGCTCCTGGCGCGCTCTGCCCTCCTCTGCATCACGCAGGCGCTGTTCTACCAACTCGCGCCGACGGCGATCAAGATCCGTAAAATGACTGAAATCTTTCAGGAGCTCATCGAAAAGCGAAACATTGGTCGTAAACTCGTTCAGCACCCGATCCACAACCGACCCGATTTTCTCATGCAGCGGATCGCGCTGCCCGGGACGCTTCTCACTCCAGCCCATGGCAGAAAGAGCCATTTCATTCAGCAGCTTGCGAACAGGGTGACCACCCCGGTTGAAAAAGTTCTTGTCGCTCAATGCAACCTTCAATACCGGTATCTGCAAACGACCAATCAGCGCTTTCATTACCGGGTGCAACTGCCGGTCTTCCAGAATAAAATCGAAGAGCATGGACACCAGATTGATAACATCGCTGTCCACCTGGCCGATACTGGCTTTCTGGCCATTAGCCGTTTGAAGAATAGACTGAAGTTGCTGATCGAGAGAAGCGACTTCACCACCTTCCCACTGGCCACTGGAAGCCTGCGCCTGGCTAAGACGAGCCATCAGCCGGTCAGTATCGAGATAGGCTTCACCTGCCGCATCCGGCTCGGCTGTGGCATGGGAGTTGCCCCTATGGTGCAGGAGCGCGCTCAATTCAGAAAACGTTGCATGGGAAACACCGCCCTGGATCTGGTCATAACCATAATTCTGCCCGTTGCTCAGCTCGCCCGTCTCCTCTCCAGCTCCGCGCCGAACAGAGCTTGGAGGTACCGGCGCCGAGGTCGCTGATCTGGCGCCGGAAGCACCTACTGCAGAGCGGGCCGGGGCCCGTTTTACGTCGGGAAGAATGCCTTCCGAAATCAGAGTGCGGTTAGCTTCCTGATAAAAATCACCGAGCGTGTCTGCCAGCAAGCGGTCAAACAGTTTCAGCACAACGAGTTTTGCACGGATATCGATATCCAGATCAGCACAGGCATCAGCGAGGCCCCCGCAGATAACTTCCGGGCTGAGAGGCATCTGGTTAGCAGCCAACTCCACTCCGGGAACCAAATGATTGACCCGCAACGACAAAAGCTGAATCGGGGCCTGGTAGCGATTGCGCAGCTTGTTGACCAGATTATCAATAGCGACCTGTTGCTCAAGGTCTGAATGCTCAACCAGGCTGAGTGAATCCTGATCAACCTCGTCCAACGCCCCCCCGGATTGCCGGGGTCGGAACTTTCCAATATCGTTAAATGCCTGGCTGACGTATTGCAGCACTGAGACGGCCATGGCTTTGCGCCGCAGCCTTAGCTCGCGCATGGCATCGAAATAGACAGTCTGATCTTTGTTGGAGCCTGCGCGGTCTGCGAGTTCAAACAAGGCATCGTCAGCGCGCTCGAAAAAGCGCCCGAGTACGCCTTGCAAAGACTGTCCTGAAGTGTCGCGCAGACGAACAAGTGCCGGCGGCAGATCAAACCGCGAAAACGGCTTCTGACCAGAAAAACTGACGACCTTGTTATCCTGCTTCATTGAACGACTCCCGGCCAGGACATGAAAAGCGCATGGCCATAGATTTCAAACTATTCTGATCACACATCATACGACTTGGCTGCGTCACCTTGTGTCAGAATTTGTCACCTTTTGTGCAGACCGGACTTCGGTCACAATTCCTTCAGAATTTGGCGAAACAACTGGCGGACTATAGAATCGTGCTCCCGGAATATTTCAGAACCCTTTGGCCCCTGACACAAGCGGATGCACGACCATGAACTTCACTGAACGCCTACACCAGTCACGAATCGAGACCGTTGCAGCGAGCCTGCGCGAGGATATTGGCGACGGCGATATAACGGCCCGGCTTATCCCGCTTGAAAAACAGGCCACAGGGCGAGTAATTACACGGGAACAAGCAACGATAGCGGGACGCGAGTGGGTGGACGAAGTATTCCGCCAGGTGGACGATTCGGTGTTGCTGGAGTGGCTGGTTCAGGATGGCGAATCGGTTTCTCCCGACCAGGTTCTGTTTCGCATGAAAGGAACCGCCAGAAGCTTGCTAACCGCCGAAAGAGCCGCATTGAACTGGCTGCAGACCCTGTCAGGAGTTGCGACAAACTGCGCAGGTTACGCCGCGCGGGTGGCTCATACCGACGTGCGCCTTCTGGATACCCGGAAAACCCTGCCCGGATTGCGCTTTGCCCAGAAATACGCAGTGACCTGTGGCGGCTGTCACAACCACCGAATCGGCCTGTGGGACGCTTTTCTGATCAAGGAAAACCATATCTCAGCTTGCGGATCCATTGCTGAAGCTATCGCTGAAGCCCGTCGAATAGCACCGGATAAGCCGGTAGAAGTGGAAACCGAGAATATGGCAGAGCTGGAACAGGCG
This sequence comes from Marinobacter antarcticus, assembly GCF_900142385.1. NCBI lineage: Bacteria > Pseudomonadati > Pseudomonadota > Gammaproteobacteria > Pseudomonadales > Marinobacteraceae > Marinobacter > Marinobacter antarcticus. The sequence continues at coordinate 59,747 of NZ_FRAQ01000002.1, read as the reverse complement.
CTCAGCGCCGGTGCCGACATCATCATGCTTGATGAGTTTTCCATGGATAATCTGCGCGCTGCAGTCGCAATGAACAAAGGGCGGGCAAAGCTGGAAGCATCCGGAGGTATCAACCTGGACACACTGGCTCCCATTGCGGAAACCGGCGTCGATTATATTTCGATTGGTGCGCTGACCAAGGACATCAGAGCCGTAGACCTCTCCATGCGTCTGGACTGATCGGGGCTGACAAGCAGCAATCAACAGTGATCAACGGCCTGACAGCAACTGATCAACAGCTTCAAGTTCCCGGATCAGGCGCTGCCCTGATTCGGGACGTCCACGGAAGTATTCCTCGGCCATGGGCGCAATGCCAGAAACCAACGGCAAGGGATGACCATTTTCAATAATCAGCTTCATACGCTCCAGAAACACGAACTGAATCCACTGGGTAAACGCCAGCGTGTCGAGGCAGAACGGTTCTGAACTTGTGAACGCATCCGCAGGCGGGCGCTCCCTCTCCCACACACCAATCTGACGCAACTCCATCTCGATGCCCAGAAGACAATCTGCAACCCGCCCTGTAACGTCACCGGAATCTGTCATAAAAGCCTGTATCAATCTGCCAGAGGCACGAGCTCTACCGCCTCGCCATTCAGCACGCGGTAAAGGTCTTCAAACTGGCGTGTAAGCGGATGTTTCGGCGCCATGTGAATAAGCGGCTGCCGGCACTGGTGGGATTCTTTCATTTTTACCGAACTGGACAAGCGCACCGGCAGTACCGGCAAACCTTCCTCTATCAGCTCATTTACCAGCTGTTTGGGCAGGGTGGCCCGCGGCTGAAACTGATTGGCAACAATACCCTCCACCACAAGTTCATCGTTGTGATCTTCCTGTAGATCACGGATTTCATTGAGGATATTGTAAAGTGCCTGGCGGGAAAAATCATCACAATCGAACGGAATCAGGCACCGCTGAGCCGCGATAAGCGCGGAACGGGAATAAAAATTCAGAGCCGGTGCCGTATCAATGTAAATGGCATCGAAGGATTCGCCCAGCTTTATCAGGGCTTCCCGGAGTTTGTAGATTTTATGTTTTGCCTCCAGCTTACGCTCAAGGAAATCCAGCTCCGGGCTGGACGGCATAACAAAAAGGTTCTTGAACGGCGTGGCGTGAACGAACTCCTCGGGGCGCCGGTTGAATACCTTGAACGCAACCGTCTGCTCCAGCATGTCTGCAACGGTGTCCTTAAGCTCACTGGCGGGTTTACCCAGGAGATAATGCGTCGAGTTTCCCTGGGGATCCAGATCAACCACAAGCGTGCGTTTACCGCGCGCTGCGCTGATCGCTGCGAGGTTGCAGGTAATACTGGACTTCCCTACTCCGCCTTTCTGATTGAATACTACCCGTCTCATGTCGTCTCTCCATCTGGCGCTTCATTCAGCGCCTTATCGTTTGAATACTGTCGCTGTGCTTTGTTGTGGCAAGCTTTTTTGTTCCTACCACTGCATCACCGTTTTCACAAACGGAATGGTAAGGCGTCGCTGAGCCTGTAATGAATTCTCATCAAGGGTATCGAGAATACCCAGCAACTCTCCAAGGCGCCTCGGTGCCCGGCGCATGATAAAACCTGCGACATCGTCCGTCATTGTCAGCCCACGCTGCTCAGCACGAGCCATAAGAATTTTCAACCGGTCATCGTCACGGTAAATTCCAAGCTGAACGGTAAACCCATGATGCAGCCGGGAAACCAGGTCCGGCAAAAGAAAAGGCAGGGAGCCGGGAACTTCCGAGAGACTTACAACCAGCATGTGGCCATCATCGTGCAACCGGTTATACAGGTGAAAAACCGCCTCTTCCCAGTCCGCCTTTCCCGCGACCCTGTCCAGATCATCAAGCGCGACGACATCCATGGCATCGAGCCCCGCAAGTGCTTCCGGCCCAAAGGGCTCCAGCTCAGCAATGCTGATACAGACTGCAGCTTTCCCCTCTGCTTCCGCATGGTGGCAGGCTGCCTGAAGCAAATGGCTTTTGCCGGTACCTGAATCACCACAAACGACGACCACCGGCAGACCAGCTGGCTGTCTGAATACCGACAACAGTCGCAGCGACGCCTCCCTGTTGCGATCACCATGAAAATTGTCAAAGCGTGCATCGTCCCGAAGCCTTACACCAAGGACCAGTTGAGAAGGGCTCACGTCTGTTTGCCCCCCCATGCCCGAGCACCCCAGACCACAAAATAGTGACCCCCACTGAACACAGCTGACACTGCAACCAGCCAGATTCCAGCGTCCAGCCAGGCCGGCGACACTGGCAGTCCGGCTAAAATGATAATAATGCCCAGAACCGCGAAAACCTGAATCAGAGTATTCAACTTGCCGGGAATGCTGGGTTCCATATCAAAACGGCCGATACAGTAATGGTAGACGAGAGCACCACCGACAATCAGAAGATCCCTCCCGAGCACCAGGGCAAAAAGCCATAGCGGCAGAACGGACGTGTACGTAAGTACCAGATATGCCGTGATTAGCAGAGCTTTATCGGCCAGAGGGTCTGCCACAGCACCAAACCGTGAGCGCCAGTTGAAGCGTCTTGCGAGAAAACCATCAAGCCCGTCGGTAACCGACGCGATAGCAAAAATGACCAGTGCAAAGCGATATTCCTGCAGCAGCAATGCCCTGGCGAAAGGAGCAATCAATAAAATGCGCACAAATGTCAGAGCATTAGGAATCCAGCGCCAGGCGTGTGACTTCACCGGAATGCCTCCGATGGTGGCTTACTCCCCGCCATCATTCACGATAACCGGCATAGGCTGCCAGCGATAATAGAGGAGCTGGTAAAGCGATTCAAACGCCTGCTCTGCCTCTTCTTCATCCACCGGAGATGGCTGATAGGTAAACATAGACTGATCGGACGGACCAGTGCCTGTCTCGCCTTCCGGAGCGGGCTCTTCTGGCTGGCTTCCTGTCGCCTGCACCTGAGTTGGCTTTGGCGAGGCAGCGAATTCTCCCGAACGAGCTGGCCGCGCATTCTGCGGCTCACCCTCAACGGGCACAAAACGGGAATCCAGCGCAATGTACTCTCTGAGTTGGTCCAGCTCGCCGGAAAACGCCACCCTTAGGGTTAACTGCTCGCCCTTAACCCGGGACGCACCAACTTCTACAACAGGAGTCAGACCCTCAAGTATCTGGTTGGCTTTTCCATAGTCAGCAACAGACGTTACACCGCGCAAAACAATATCAACCTGGGGTAAATCTCCAACTTCACCGGCAGCAACCGCATAACGATTTGCATACAACTCTGCCCAGCGGTTAACAAGCGCTTCCGCCAGAGCTTCCCGGGTATCGGCACTGACCGATTCCTCACTGCTGTTGAGCTTTGCGCCCTCAAACACCCAGCCTGCGCGCCACTGGCCACCAGAACGGCTCACCCGCACCAGAGCAAGAACATCGTGTTCCACACCTTCAGAAGCCTTGCGTACACGCCCCGTGAATTGTCCCCAGATATCCGAGAGTAACTCCCGGTTTCCACTGAGTTCCGCTGGTGGCAGGGTGACCGGCAGGCCCCTTTCCCGGGCAGAACGGGCAAATGCTGAAGACCAGACACCACTTTCACCGGCATCAGCCTGACCTTCGCCATTGCCTGTAACCAGCCTGCGAACACCGCGATCCTCTACAGCCACCCACGCCAGGGTCAGAGGGCGGTTAGCACCCCAGACTGGAGCCTCAATCGATGCCAGAGCCCGATTCACGCCCACAGCACCGAATGCCATGCTCAGACGATTGTCACCGCCTTCTCCACGAAGCACCTGATAGGACAGCAGCAACGATTCTGCATTCGCCAGCAGGGGCTGCAGGCCTTCCAACTTAAGCACTTCCCGGGTGCCGGAAATCCGTACAAAGACCCGGGCCAGACCGTCTGCATAACCCTGAGCCAGATCGTTCGGCCCGGAGCCGGACACCGGGACTTCAACAGAATAAAGCCCGGATACCGTCACAGCAGCCGCCGGAGCGGGCACCATGGCCAGCATGAGTGCAAAAAAAGCGACAAGCCATAAAGCTGGCACTGGCTTAAAAACCGAGGTCTGGTCTGGTACTGGCATGAAACACCCTGCAGTTCGCATGAATGGCGCATAGGATACACCATGCCCCGGAGCCTGAGTAGCCAACCCGGGTTTCCGAAAAGCAATCTTGACCGACGAAAGACGTCCGACCACAGGAATCCGGGAGGCACTCGCGGCAATTGCACTTGGAGCCCCACACTGCACCTGCTAAAATCCGCCGCCTGACCCACTGGCCAACGGTTAAGAACACCATGAGCGAACAGAAACCTTCCCTGACCTACCGCGATGCCGGCGTTGACATTGACGCCGGCAATGAACTTGTCAGCCGTATCAAGGAAACCGCCGCACGCACCCGGCGCCCCGAGGTTCTGGGAGGACTTGGCGGGTTCGGCGCCATGGTAGCGATTCCAGCCGGGTACAACGAACCGGTTCTGATATCAGGTACCGATGGCGTAGGTACCAAACTTAGGCTGGCGATGCAGCTTGGCAAGCATGACAGCATTGGTATCGATCTCGTGGCCATGTGCGTTAACGACCTTATCGTGGGCGGCGCCGAACCTTTGTTTTTCCTCGATTACTACGCTACCGGCAAGCTCAATGTGGATATAGCTGCAAACGTGATTGCAGGCATCGGCCAGGGCTGCGAACAGGCTGGCTGCGCACTGGTGGGAGGCGAAACCGCAGAGATGCCTGGCATGTACGAGGGCGACGATTATGATCTGGCGGGTTTTTGCGTAGGTGTGGCGGAACGCAGTGAGATCATTGATGGCAGCAAGGTGCAAGCGGGAGATGTACTGCTGGCACTTGGGTCCTCAGGACCTCACTCCAACGGTTACTCGCTGATCCGAAAAATTCTTGAGGTCAGCAAAGTCGATCTCGACCAACCTGTCGGTGATACCACGCTGGCAAACGCCCTGATGGCGCCTACCCGGATCTACGTCAAAAACTTGCTGCAATTGATCCGCGAAGTGGATGTACGCGCTCTATCCCACATAACCGGCGGCGGCTTACCGGAAAATATTCCCAGGGTTCTGCCAAAAGGGATGGTTGCAGCCATCGACACCACGAGCTGGGAACTACCCCCGGTGTTTCAATGGCTCAAGGACGCCGGCGGTGTGGTCAGCGAAGAAATGTATCGCACCTTCAACTGTGGAATTGGCATGATTGTCTGCGTGCCGGCAAACCAGAAAGATCTGGCGCTGGATACTCTTAAAGCCCTGGGCGAGAAAGCGTGGCAAGTCGGGCTGATTGAGCGGGGTGACGACACAGAGAAAGACGCGGTGGTGCGTTACGCACCGGGGCTTCTCTCAGAATGAAGGCAGACAAAGCGACTCTCCCCAGAATTCTGGTTCTGGCTTCCGGAAGCGGAACCAATCTTCAGGCACTGATAGACGCCAGCCGTGAGCGAGACTTTCCCGGGCAGATTATTGCTCTGGGCTGCAACCAGCCCAAAGCTTTTGCACTTGAACGGGCGGCCCAGGCTCACGTTGAGACCTTTGTGGTTAACCACAAAGATTTCGGTTCCAGGGAAGAGTTCGATGCGGCGCTCATGGCCCACATTCTTCGCCACAACCCGGACCTCATCGTACTTGCCGGGTTCATGCGAATCCTGACAACCGATTTCGTTCGGGCATTTCGCGGCAAACTGGTGAACATTCACCCATCGCTGCTGCCGCTGTATACCGGCTTGAACACCCACCAGAGGGCGCTCGATGCAGGCGACCGAACCCACGGGGCCTCGATTCACTTTGTGACCGAAGAGCTCGACGGAGGGCCCGTGATAGCGCAAGCAGAGGTGGCAGTGGCACCGGAGGACACTGCCGAAACCCTCGCGGAAAAGGTTCAGGAAAAAGAGCATCTGCTGTACCCAATCGTGGTGCGCTGGTTCTGTGAAGGGCGGATTCAACTGGGCCGTGAGCACGTGCTGTTCGATGGTGAGGCTGTGGAAAGCCCCATGCGCCTGCCAGTTAATTGAGGCACCTTACCAGACTGTCACCCCATGATGCCCACTGACCCGCTAAACTTTCCAGTACTCATGAAAGATTGGAGGTCGACCAGATGCATTCAGCCCGACTGATCAAGTCAGTCCCCGAAAAGGGTCGGATTATCCTGTTGCCGCTCCTGGCGCTGGCCGCAATGCTCCTGGGCACGACAGCAAAAGCCGAAATCGGCCCCGGCCTGTTTCCCTTTGAAGTGAGCTACGACGCGTCCATAGAAAAGGGCATGTCACTTAATGGCAGTGCGAAACGTATCCTCACGTCACAGGGTAACGGTGTCTGGCTGTATCGCACCGACGTGAATTCTTTCATCGCCGATCTCGATGAATCCCTGATTCTCAAATGGGAAGATGGCCGGGTCATCCCACTCAGATATCGCTACCGTCTGTCGGGATTTCTGATCAAGGACAGAATCCAATCAATTGATTTCGACTGGAAGGCTGGAGTAGCAACCGGAGAGTACCGCGGAAAATCCTTCAGGATAGATCTGGAAGAAGGCATCCTCGACCCTCTGGGCTTCCAGATTCAGCTGCACCAGGATATCCGGAGCGGCAAGCGGGAAATGGAATATCAGGTTCTGGATCGCGCCAAGATAGACAGCGAGCGCTTTGCTGTCGTGAGCGACGATGCTGGCGACTCCGATAGCAATCAGTCGCCCTATCTTAAAGCCGAAAAAATCCGCGAAAACTCCAAACGCGAAACCCTGATGTGGTTTGATCCGGACAACGAATATCTGCTGGTGCGTCTGATTCAGGTTGAGCCTGACGGCAGCCGCTACCAGCTTTCCCTCAAGGCGATGGACCTGGGAGATTAAACTTCCCGGTCCGCCTCGGCCCAAACGGCCTTCACCTCGTCCGCAATAATCCGAAGCCCTTGCGCCACACGCTCGTCGTCCTGTGAATAGGTTACACGCAGGCATTCGTGGCGATGCTTCCAGTCATCCTCCGGCAGCCCCGGAAAGAAGTAATGGCCAGACACCACCAGCACGCCACGGGCTTTTAACCGCTGGTAGAGCTCCAGGCTGGTAATGGGCAAATCCGGGAACCACAACCACAGGAACATCGCGCCTTCGGGTTTGTGAACGTACCAGCGGCAGCTGTCCTCACCCATTGCCTCACGGAAGGCAGTCACTGCGCGCTGCATTTTCCGCTTGTAAAACGGGCAGACCACATCGCGGCTCAGAGACAGAATCTCCCCGGAACGCACCAGCGGCTCGGCGAGCATGGCCCCAAAACTCCCTGTCGCCAGATTCATGATGGCATTAATTCCAGACAACGCTTTGATTACCGGCTCGGCGGCAATCACAATTCCGGTGCGCGCTGCCGGCAAGCCAAGCTTGGACAGGCTCAGACACAGAATGATCTGTTCGTTCCAGGTCGGCTTGGCATCCACGAACAGCAGGCTTGGAAAAGGTGTGCCGTATGCTCCGTCGACGATTAGCGGTACGTCATGCTGGCGCGCCATCTCCTCCAGTCGAGCCAGCTCTTCATCAGTAATTACGTTGCCGGTGGGGTTGGTTGGCCGGGATACGCAGATGGCACCGGTTTCCCCGGTCACTTCTACCGCATCAAAATCCACGCGGTATTTGAACTCATGGGCATCCGTGAATGAGATATCCGGCTGAACGGCACGAAACAAGCCAGGCTCAATGCCGGCGTCCGCGTAGCCGATATACTCCGGTGCCAGTGGCAGCAATATGTGCTTGCGATGACCTTCACCGTAATCACCACCAAACATGTTAAACAGCATGAAGAAGGCGGCCTGACTACCATTGGTGAGCGCGATGTTACCGGGTTTCAGGTTCCAGCCATATTCCCGGCTGAGCAGTTCCGCCAGCGAGGCAATGAACTGCTTTTCACCCTGAGGCGGATCGTAAACACCTACTAGACGGCGAACGTCGCTTTCGTTCCTGCTCATGTCGCCGAGAATTTCCTGGACCCGCTTCTGTATCTCAGGGATATGGCCCGGGTTGCCGCCGCCCATCATGATCATATCGTCGCCGGATGCCATGGCGTTACCCAGGTCATCCATTAACGAGGTTATACCGGCGTCAGCGGTAAACTTGCGACCAAAAGCAGAAAGTTTCATGGGGTTACATCCATCCGATCAATGAGGCCTCAGTCTCCCAGCGAGATACCAAGATTGCTGACACCGTCATTTGCGGCGCCTTCCCGGATCTCGATAATGAACTGCTCTAGTGGCGTTCGCTGGCGTTTAAGTGCCAGTACCAGGTCACGCTGGAAGGTTTTGTCTTCTTTCATCAGGGGATGAGAATCCAGCAAGCGAACCAGCTCGTCTTCTTCCAGCCCCTCACCTTCGGACAGCTCAATAAAGCTCATAACTGTGCCGGTTGCCAATTGCGAGGCTTCTGTGGCCCGGTGCTTCGATGGATTCAGGCGGTTGAGCAGTGCCTGCTCCAGGAGCTGACAAAAGTCGAAAGCCGGGTAGACACCATAGGCGTCATAAGCTTCCACGTCTGGCGACAGGGCTTCCAGTTTCAGCAACAGTTTCGGGATGGCCGTTTCTGTCACGCCCTCCTGGAGCGTGCCCCAGGCAAGATCCAGAATCTGGTGCATTTTGCCACCGGTTTTCAGATCAACCGCGTCGGCAAACAGCGCGTAATTGGGAAATGAGCGCTCGGCAAGAGCCAGCACGAAGGCGCATTCACGCCATCCCTGCAGCTGGGACACAGCTTTAAGAAACTGGTTGGCGTTCATGCTCTTGGGAGGGTCACGCCGGTCTGGCCGAAATATTTTCCGCCCCGGTCTTTGTAGCTGGTTTCGCAGATTTCGTCAGACTCGAAGAAGAGCATCTGGGCAACGCCTTCGTTGGCGTAGATTTTGGCCGGGAGGTTGGTGGTGTTGGAAAACTCCAGGGTAACCTGCCCTTCCCATTCCGGTTCCAGCGGTGTCACGTTAACGATGATGCCGCAGCGCGCGTAGGTAGATTTGCCCAGGCATATGGTTAGTACGCTGCGGGGTATGCGAAAGTACTCTATGGTGCGCGCAAGGGCAAAGGAGTTCGGCGGGATGACGCAGACGTCGCCGGTGTAGTTCACGAAGCTGTTTTCGTCGAAGTTTTTGGGGTCGACGGTGGCCGAGTGTACGTTGGTGAAGATTTTGAATTCGTTGCTGCAACGTACGTCGTAGCCGTAACTGGAAGTGCCGTAGGAGATAACCCGGCCTTTTTCAGTTTCACGGACCTGACCGCTTTCGAAGGGTTCGATCATGCGGTGCTGTTCAGACATCCGGCGAATCCACTTATCGGCTTTGATGCTCATGGGTGAAGTCTCGTATCCACTGGGAAAAATTGAGGCGTAGTTTACCTGTTCGCCTGGGTTCTGTCGAAGCTTCGCTATGTGATCTCAAGCCTCGCCTAGTGCGACTTTACGGACACACTTGAGATAGAGCCGCTGAGGTTGCGCTCCCGTGTCGAAAGCTCTGCACCAACCCGGCGGGCGATGTCGCGGTAGCGGCGGGCCACTTCGGAATCCGGCTCTGCCACCACGGTGGGTTGGCCGCTGTCGGTCTGCTCGCGGATGGTTATGTGCAATGGCAGCTGGCCAAGCAGGGTTGTTTCGTATTCATCGGCAATGCGCTCACCGCCGCCGTGGCCGAACAGGTGTTCTTCGTGGCCGCAGTTACTGCAAATGTGCACGCTCATGTTTTCCACAATGCCGAGAACCGGGATTTCAACTTTGCGGAACATCTCTATGCCTCGCTTGCCGTCAAGCAGGGCAATGTCCTGAGGGGTGGTGACGATAATGGCGCCGGTGACCGGGACTTTCTGGGCCAGGGTCAGCTGGATGTCGCCGGTGCCTGGCGGCATGTCGACAATGAGGTAGTCGAGCTCACCCCACAGGGTTTGTTGCAGGAGCTGCATGACTGCGCCGCTGACCATGGGGCCGCGCCAAATCATGGGGGTTTTGTCGGTGGTCACGAAGGCCATGGACATGGCCTGGATGCCGTGGGCTTCCATGGGCAGGAAGTATTTCTCTTCGTGCACATCCGGGCGCTTATCTTCAGGAACGCCCAGCATCATGCCGATACTGGGGCCATAGATGTCGGCGTCGAGGATGCCTACGCGGGCGCCTTCTGCCTGCAGCGCCAGGGCGAGGTTGACGGCGGTGGTGGATTTGCCTACACCGCCTTTGCCGGAGGCAACAGCTATGATGTTTTTGACGCCGGGAACGGACGGCAGGTCTTTCTGGACTTTGTAGGAGTGGACTTTCTGGCCTACGTGAACATCGGCGGTTGCAACGCCGTCAACGTTTTCCAGCGCGTTGGTGACCAACTGCTTCAGGGCGCCGGCGATACCTTTTGACGGGTATGGCAGCTCTACCATCAGCGTTACTTTTCCTGCTTCGTCCGCCACCAGCGACTTTACGGCACCCAGATCGTAAAGATCCTTTGCCAGGTACGGGTCTCGGTATTCACGAACCGCCGCCTGCAGGGCTTGCTCTGAAATCTTCGTCATCTGGCTCTCCGGAATAAGCTCATGCTGGTTTTTCAGCATGAAAACAGGTGTTTCGGGTGAAAATTATCTGCTTGAAAGGTATCATCTGAGCCCGTTTCTGACCATACAACCCTTACCTGATGAAAGGCTCGGACACACCATGACGCAAGCGAGTTCAAAGCAACAGCGCGATATTCTGGTTACCAGCGCCCTACCCTACGCCAATGGCCCCATTCACCTGGGCCATCTGCTGGAATATATTCAGACGGATATCTGGGTGCGTTATCAGAAAATGCGAGGCCAAAATTGCTACTACGTTTGCGCCGATGATGCCCATGGCACCGCCATAATGCTTCGTGCAGAGCGTGAAGGTATTACGCCTGAGCAACTGATCGACCGGATTCGTGAAGAGCATCAGCAGGATTTCAGCGGTTTCCACATCCGCTTTGATAACTACTACACCACTCATTCGGAAGAGAACCGCTATTTTTCCGAGTATATCTACCGTCAGTTGCAGAACAACGGGCACATTGCCACACGTAAGATTACCCAGTCCTTTGATCCTGAGAAAAACATGTTTCTCGCGGACCGTTTTATCAAGGGCACCTGTCCGAAGTGCAAAACCGAGGATCAGTACGGCGACAACTGTGAAGCCTGCGGCGCAACTTACACGCCTGCAGAACTGATCAACCCGCGCTCTGCGGTATCCGGCGCCACGCCGATCGAGAAGGAGTCGGAGCACTACTTCTTCAAGTTACCTGAGTTTGCGGACTTTCTGACCAAGTGGACTCGCAGCGGTGCGCTGCAGCCACAGGTTGCCAACAAACTGGCCGAGTGGCTCGATGCAGGTCTTCAGGAATGGGATATCAGCCGCGACGCGCCCTACTTCGGTTTTGAAATTCCGGATGCGCCCGGCAAATACTTCTATGTCTGGCTCGATGCCCCTATCGGTTACCTCGCGAGCTTCAAGAACCTGTGTAAACGGGAAGATATCGATTTTGAGCACTTCTGGAAGGCGGATTCCACCGCTGAGGTTTATCACTTTATCGGTAAGGACATCATCAACTTCCACGCCCTGTTCTGGCCGTCGATGCTTTACGATGCCGGCTTCCGCACGCCAACGGCGGTCTGGGCGCACGGTTTCGTTACGGTCAATGGCAAGAAGATGTCCAAGTCCCGGGGCACCTTCATCATGGCCCGCACGTATCTGGATCACCTGAACCCCGAATACCTGCGTTATTACTTTGCCGGCAAGCTAACGGGCGGCGTGGATGACATGGACCTGAATCTGGAAGATTTTGCCGCCAGGGTGAACTCGGATCTGGTTGGCAAGGTGGTCAACATCGCCAGCCGCAGTGCGGGCTTCATTACCAAGCGTTTCGATGGAGAGCTTGGCGAGGTGACCGAACAGGCTAAACTGAAAGAGTTCATTGAAGCCGGTAAAGAGCTAGAAGCTTTCTACGAGGCCCGGGAGTTTGGCCGTGCCATGCGCCGCATCATGGAGCTGGCCGACATCGCCAACCAGTACGTAAACGATGAGCAGCCCTGGGTGATCGCGAAGCAGGAAGGCCAGGACGAAAAACTGCAGGCCATCTGCACCAACGCTCTTAACATGTTCCACCTGTTGATGACGTACCTTGCCCCGGTATTGCCAGAGACTGCAAAAGCGTCAGAAGACTTTCTGAACGCGAAGCTGGACTGGAACAACCGCAGCGAGCGGCTGGAAAACCACAGCATCAAGAAGTTCACGCCATTGATGAGCCGGGTGGACATGGCGCAGATCGAAAAAATGCTGGATGCCTCGAAAGAGGAAATGCCCGCAGCGACCGGCAAACCGTCTCAGCCCGCCAATCCGGAAGCGATTGCAGATGAAATAGAATTTGATGATTTCGCGAAAGTGGATCTCCGAGTCGTTAAGATAGTGAAAGCAGAACATGTTGAAGGGGCAGACAAGCTTCTTCGCCTGACGCTTGATCTGGGGCATGGCGAACGCAACGTGTTTGCTGGTATCAAGTCTGCCTACAATCCTGAAGATCTTGAGGGACGCCTTACCGTAATGGTCGCCAACCTCAAGTCCCGGAAAATGAAATTTGGCATTTCGGAAGGCATGGTTCTGGCAGCCGGCCCGGGGGGCAAGGATATCTTTATTCTGTCTCCGGATTCGGGTGCGACGCCCGGCATGCGGGTGATGTAAACAGACACCGAGGCAGAGCGCTCCAATGACAGAATATTTACTGATATTGGTCAGCACCATTCTGGTGAACAACTTCGTGCTTGTTCAGTTTCTCGGCCTGTGCCCCTTTATGGGGGTTTCAGGCAAGCTGGAAACGGCCATGGGCATGTCCCTGGCCACCACCTTTGTGCTGACCCTGTCATCGGTGTGCAGTTATCTTGCCTACACCTACCTGTTGGCCCCTCTGGACCTGGAGTTTCTGAAAACCATCACCTTCATTCTGGTGATTGCGGTGGTGGTTCAGTTTACAGAGATGGTGGTGCGTAAAACCAGCCCTCTGCTCTACCGCGTGCTGGGCATTTTCCTGCCACTGATTACTACCAACTGCGCCGTACTCGGCGTAGCGCTCCTTAACCTGAACAAAAACAACAACTTCGTTGAATCAGTACTCTACGGCTTTGGCGCCGCTGCCGGCTTTTCGCTGGTGCTGGTGCTGTTTGCCGCGATGCGCGAACGCATTGCCGTGGCCGATGTCCCTGTTTCCTTCCGGGGCGCGGCCATTGGGATGGTCACCGCAGGGTTGATGTCACTGGCGTTTCTGGGCTTTACCGGCCTGGTCAGCGTTTAACGGAGACGCGTTTTTATGTGGACAGGCATTATTATCGCCGTTCTGGTTCTGCTCGGTCTCGCCTTGGTATTTGGCGGTTTGCTGGGCTTCGCCTCAGAACGGTTCCGGGTTGAAGGTAATCCACTGGTGGAACAGATTGACGCGGTGCTGCCACAAACCCAGTGTGGCCAGTGCGGGTTTCCCGGCTGCCGTCCCTATGCCGAATCCATTGCCAACGGCGATGCAATAAACAAGTGTCCTCCCGGCGGCGAGTCCACTATTAAAGCATTGGCAGATCTGCTTGATGTAGAGCCTCAGCCACTGGATGCCGAACACGGCGTGGAACAGGCCCGGCGCGTTGCCGTTATACGGGAAGATGAGTGCATAGGCTGCACCAAGTGCATTCAAGCCTGCCCGGTGGACGCCATTCTGGGCGCCGCAAAACATATGCATACTGTTATCGAAAGTGAATGCACAGGCTGTGATCTGTGCGTGGAGCCCTGCCCTGTTGACTGTATCGACATGATCACCATTGAACCCGATATCCGGGGCTGGACCTGGGCTCAGCCTGCGCCAGGGATTATCGCAACAGACCAGCAGGAGGCCCATTCCTGATGACTCAGCTTTGGAACTTTAGCGGCGGCGTTCATCCGGCAGAGCACAAGCAGCTTTCGACCGCCCGGGCCATTCAAGTTGCGGGCATTCCCGGGCAGCTGGTAATCCCTCTGCAGCAGCACATTGGCGAGCCAGCAGAACCCGTTGTGGCGGTTGGTGACTATGTACTGAAAGGCCAGAAAATCGCCGATGTAATCCACGGCATGGGCGTTCCGGTGCATGCTCCGACATCCGGCGTGATTGAAAGCGTCGGCGACCACCCTGTGCCACATCCTTCGGGCATGACAGACAAATGCATCGTTTTGAAACCGGACGGCAAGGATGAATGGTGCGAGCGTTACCCGATCAGTGATTATCGCAAGCTCGACCGGGATCAGGTTCTGGGTATCATTCACTCTGCCGGTATCTCCGGTATGGGTGGAGCTGGTTTTCCGACGTACATAAAACTGAAACCACGCCGGGATCGCAAGGTCGACACACTGATTCTCAACGGTGCCGAATGTGAGCCCTACATTACCGCCGACGACATGACCATGCGTGAGAGGGCCGATGAGGTCGTTTCGGGGCTCAAGATCATGGCCTGGATTCTGCGTCCTGAGCGTTGTGTTATTGGCATTGAAGACAACAAGCCTGAAGCTGCGGCCGCCCTGCGGGAAGCTACACAGGGCACCAAAATTGAAATCGCCATTGTCCCGACTAAATATCCGTCAGGCGGTGAAAAGCAGTTAATTCAGATTCTGACCGGGATGGAAGTTCCCAGCGGCGGTATTCCTGCCGATATCGGCGTTATGTGCCAGAACATTGGAACAGCCGTCGCGGTTTCCCGGGCCATCTTTGAGGGCACACCACTCATAGCGCGTATTGTTACCCTGACCGGTGAAGCGCTGGAAAAGCCGGGCAATTTTGATGTTTTGCTGGGTACGTCCGTGGATTATCTTCTCGAGCAGGCCGGTCTGCAGCCGGACCGCGCCAGCCGCCTGGTTCTCGGCGGGCCCATGATGGGCTATACGCTGACCACTACGGCGGTACCCATTACCAAAACCAGTAACTGCATCATTGCGGCGACCGCCAGTGAACTGCCTGCACCGCCCCCCGAGCAGGCCTGCATCCGTTGCGGGCAGTGCGCCGAGGTCTGCCCTATGGAACTTCTGCCGCAACAACTGTTCTGGCACGCAAAGGCAACGGAGTTTGAAAAAGCAGAGCATCTGAACCTGTTCGACTGCATCGAATGCGGAGCCTGCTCATACGTGTGCCCAAGCGCTATCCCGCTCGTGCAGTATTACCGCTATGCCAAGGGTGAGATTCGCGTACAGCGCGCAGAACAACTCAAGGCGGATCGTGCCAGGGAGCGCTTTGAGGCGCGCCAGGAAAGACTGGAACGAGAACAGCAGGAGAAGGATCTGCGCCGGAAGGAACGAGCAAAAGCCGCCTCGGAAGCCCAGGCCAAAAAGAAAGCAGAAGCTGAAAAGGCCGCGGCCAACGGAGAGGCCGTGGACGAGCGGGGGGCAAAATCTGCCTTGGTGGAACAGGCTCTGGCGCGGAAAAAGGCCAGTACCGAAGCAGCGCAGCCGGCCCAACAGGCTCAGGTGGACGCACCGGCAGAGCCTGTGCAGGAAATACCCGATATTGAAGCGCTGGAAAAGCAGTTTTCCCAGGCACAGTCCAAGCTGGAAACCATGCAGGCCATGCTCGAAGACGCGAAAACCCAGCAGGCAGACAACGTGGGGAAACTGGAACGTGCGGTCGCCAAGAACCATGATCGAGTAAAACGGGCAGAAGACGCCTTGGCAGACGCTCGCAAAACGCTGGCGGCTCAGTCCGAAACCCAGTCCATCGAATAACCCGAATCAGGCCCAACTTTCATGGCGTTTGTTCAACAGTCCTCACCCCATGCTCATAACGCGCGCCCGACATCGAAGGTGATGCTTTGGGTCATACTTGCGGCTTTGCCAGGCCTGCTGGCACAGACCCTGTTCTTTGGCTGGGGCAACCTGATAAACGTTGTCTGGTGCATTGTCATTGCTCTGGCCTCGGAAGCTGCCATCCTCAAACTGCGCAGCAAGCCGGTCGCGTTTTTTCTCAGGGACAATACTGCTGCTGTAACCGGGCTGTTGCTCGGGCTGTCGTTACCACAGTTTGCCCCCTGGTGGGTATCGGCAGTAGCGGTCATTTCCGCGATTGTGATTGCCAAACAGCTCTATGGCGGACTGGGCTCCAACCCTTTCAACCCGGCCATGGTGGGCTACGCGCTGGTGTTGATTTCGTTCCCGGTAGCTATGACCACCAACTGGGCGGAACCGGCGCTGCTCTGGAACAATGCCCCTGGTTTCGGAGATACTCTGGCGGCAATCGCCTCGGGGCAGCAAACAGCCATCGATGGCTGGACCATGGCCACACCGCTGGACGAATACAAACACAAAATTGCCACCCATACCGCGGCCGAAGTTCTTTCACACCCGACGTTCGGCGAGGGTTTTGCCAAAGGATGGGAGTGGATCAATGCGGCCTTCCTCGCCGGCGGGATTGTGCTGATTGGCCTGCGGATTATCACCTGGCACATTCCGGCCGCCGTTCTGGGGGCGCTGGTTGCGATGAGCCTGGCATTTGGCAGCAACGCGGATCAGTATACTCCGTTATCACTGCACCTCCTGGCCGGAGGCACTATGCTAGGCGCATTTTTTATCGCAACCGATCCGGTATCTGCTGCCACCAGCCATCAGGGAAAACTGATTTACGGGGCTGGTATCGGCGTGTTGATCTATCTGATCCGGAGCTGGGGTAACTATCCGGACGCCGTGGCGTTCAGCGTTTTGCTCATGAACTTTGCCGTGCCCTTTATTGATCACTACACGCCGCCAAGAACCTATGGCCATCACAAAGCCCGTCGTGGGCTGCCTAGCCGGGGCAGGAGCTGAACCATGACACCTATGACTCAATCCATTCGCCGCAGTGCCATCGGGCTTGGACTGTTTGCGGTTATTACTGGCGGCACAATTGCTGTGACCCAAGCACTGACCGAAGAACGAATCACCGAACAGGCTGCCAGAGCAGAAGCCAAGGCACTGTTTGAAATCATCCCTGAAAACGCCCACAACAATGACATGCTCAGGGACACGGTAGTTCTACCTGCAAGCGACCGACTGGCAACAGGCGGGCCGGTGACTGCATGGATAGCACGCCAGGACGGACAACCTGTTGGCATAATCATGCCCGCCATTGCACCAGATGGCTATTCAGGCGCTATAAAGTTGCTTGTAGGTATAGACCTTGAAGGCACGGTTCTCGGTGTAAGGGTTACCAGCCACAGGGAAACTCCCGGGCTGGGCGACCGGATTGAAACCAGGAAGTCCGACTGGGTCAAAGATTTTGAAGGGCGTTCACTCGGTAACCCGGCACCACGGGACTGGAATGTCAAAAAGAACGGCGGCGTTTTCGACCAGTTTACCGGCGCCACCATCACTCCCCGAGCTGTGGTGAAAGCCGTACAGAAATCACTGATTTATTTCCGGCAGAACCAACAGGTTATCCGGGCTCAACTCAATAAACCCCCGTCAGGGCAAGGCCCTGCAGTCACACCCGGGGATCTGACAGACGAATCCCTGAACGTGGAGCAATCCTGATCATGGCGACTAAAACTTCCGGCGAAATCATCCGTGACGGGCTCTGGGACAATAACCCGGCACTGGTTCAGGTGTTGGGGTTATGCCCTCTTCTCGCGGTTACCAGTACTCTGGTCAATGCAATCGGTCTGGGGCTGGCAACCCTGATGGTATTGATGGGCTCTAACCTGGCGGTTTCGCTGATCCGGAACTTTGTCGGCGAATCCGTGCGCCTACCTACCTTCGTGATGATTATTGCCTCCTTTGTAACCTGTGCTGAGTTGCTGATGCAGGCGTATACCTACGAGCTTTATCAGATACTCGGTATTTTCATACCTCTGATCGTTACCAACTGCGCAATTCTGGGTCGTGCCGATGCGTTTGCCTCACGCAACGCACCTGGTCCCGCGCTACTGGATGGTGCAATGATGGGCACCGGTTTCCTGATAGTGCTCATTATTCTCGGTGGCATGCGCGAGTTGATCGGCCAGGGCACCCTGTTTGCGGATATGCACCTGCTGCTAGGCCCCATGGCTGCTAACTGGGTCATAGAGCCCTTTGCCAACTACCCGGACATGCTGTTCATGGTGTTACCGCCCGGCGCCTTCGTTGGCCTCGGCTTGCTGATTGCCCTGAAGAACGGCATCGACAACCACCTTGAGGAACGCCGGAAGGCGTTTCAGACAGCCGCAACGCCTGGTAGCAAGCGCGTGCGAGTCACCGGGAACGTCTCATGATCTGCGCCCAGAGTCGCGATGAAGCACAATGAATAAAGCCAAACGTATTGAAATCTTCTCCCGTTTGCGGGAAGCC
Organism: Marinobacter antarcticus; assembly: GCF_900142385.1. NCBI lineage: Bacteria > Pseudomonadati > Pseudomonadota > Gammaproteobacteria > Pseudomonadales > Marinobacteraceae > Marinobacter > Marinobacter antarcticus. The sequence goes on along the minus strand of NZ_FRAQ01000002.1, from coordinate 41,446 downwards.
AACCCCAATCCGACAACGGAACTGAACTACAGCAGTCCGTTTGAGCTACTCATTGCGGTTATTCTCTCCGCTCAGGCAACGGATGTAGGCGTCAACAAGGCTACTGACAAACTCTATCCGGTCGCCAACACGCCAGAGGCCATACTTGCGCTCGGTGTGGACGGCCTGAAGAGCTACATAAAGACAATCGGGTTATTCAACAGCAAGGCAGAGAACGTCATCAAGACCTGCCGCATACTGATTGAAAAGCACGACAGTATTGTTCCCGATAAACGGGAAGACCTTGAAGCGCTGCCCGGGGTCGGCCGCAAAACCGCTAACGTGGTACTGAACACGGCGTTCGGACACCTGGCCATGGCGGTGGACACTCATATTTTCCGGGTATCCAATCGCACCGGCATCGCTCCGGGCAAAAACGTACTGGAAGTGGAAGACCGCCTGATGCGATTAGTGCCCAAAGAGTTTCTGCAAGACGCCCATCACTGGCTTATCCTGCACGGGCGTTACACCTGCGTAGCACGCAAGCCCAGATGCGGTGCCTGTATTGTTGAGGATCTTTGCGAGTTCAAACAGAAAAGCGATTATCTGTAAGGTACTGACTCAAAGTACAAAAAAGCCGGCAATAGCCGGCTTCTCTGAAACGGGCAGAAGCTCTCTGTCAGCCTTGACCCAGCATTTTCTTCTTCAGACTCTTCTGAGCCGGTTCGTCAGAAAGCCAGATACCAAACAAGGCTTTCTTGAATTCAAGATCACCAACAGTGTCTTTTTGCTCACCGTTTTTTAGCACCTTGACGCCCTCACCCGGCACGTAGACCAGCTCAAATACGTCACCTTCCTTGATTTCCTCTTTGAACACCGACCTGAACTGATCAATGTCTGCCTGAACGGGAGCCATGTCACCACCCGTAGAAGCCTCGAAGCCTTCCATGGTTGCTTCTGTCATACGGCCGCTGGTAATCATGCCGGAAATAATGTGCAGCGTAATTGCCTGAGGCTCATCTGCCTCAATCACGGCATTTCCATCCTGCTGACTCTGAGGCACATAGAGGCTGCCAATGTAGAGATCCATGAAAAACTTGGAGCGAGTGCCTGCACCGTTCAAGGCAAGCTCTGTGCTGTCTGCCTTATAGGTCTCTGGGCCATTAACACCCTCAACAGTCAACGCCAAAGCAGGAGTTGAGAGTGTGGCGGCCAGCATCAGGGATGCAAAGCACGTCAAAAACGCCTTTTTTATAGTCCTTTCCTTTTTAGTCATTATTATGAGAGTTCATTCGTCACCAGGTACGGATCCTTAGCCCCCGGTGACGCTATTCTAACAATGGCCGAAAGGGGCGAAGCGCCACCTGGTTCTCATTTGCAGGGATACTAAAACAGAAAACGCCAGCCATGAGACATGGCCGGCGTTCCGGATGTTACGTCAGAAAGGCTATTTGAACAGAAGGTTTCCAGACAGGCCTTCTTTTTCGAGAATTTCACGTAAACGCCGCAACGCCTCTACCTGAATCTGTCGAACCCGCTCCCGGGTCAGGCAAATTTCCTGCCCGACTTCTTCCAGCGTGCTGACCGGGTAACCTCTGAGGCCGAACCTCCGGGACAGGACTTCTTGCTGCTTCTCGCTGAGCTGGTCTATCCATTTCCCAAGACAGGAACACATGTTGCTTTCCTGCAGTACGTCTGCGGGATCAGAGGCGCCCTCATCGGCCACTGTATCCAGTAGGGACTTTTCGCCACCGGCACCGATTGGCATATCCATGGAGGCAACGCGCTCATTAAGCCCCAGCATACGCTTTACATCATTGACCGGCTTGTCCACCTTCTTTGCAATTTCTTCCGCAGAGGGCTCATGATCAAGCGTCTGCGTCAGTTCGCGAGCAGCTCGCAGATAAAGGTTCAGCTCCTTAACTACGTGAATAGGCAAGCGGATGGTGCGGGTCTGGTTCATGATGGCCCGCTCTATCGTCTGGCGAATCCACCATGTTGCGTAGGTGGAGAAACGGAAGCCCCGCTCCGGGTCAAACTTTTCAACCGCACGGATCAGCCCGAGGTTACCCTCTTCGATCAGATCCAACAGAGTGAGCCCTCGATTCACATAGCGGCGAGCAATCTTAACAACCAGCCTCAGGTTGCTCTCAATCATTCGTTTACGGCCAGAATCCTCACCTTTGCGCGCCAGGCGTGCAAAATAGACTTCCTCTTCCGGTGTCAGAAGTGGTGAGAAACCAATTTCGTTGAGATAAAGCTGAGTGGCATCCAGCTGCTTTGCACTGGCGTAATAACGCCCCTGGGTGGGGAATCCTTCATTGGCTTCGGCAGCCTCCGGGGCGCTCTTATCGGTTTTTTCCTCTGCGAGTAACTGATCCTCAGAGTCATCAACGTTTGAAGAGCCATCAACGCCTGTTATGCGATCAACAATCATACCTTCTTGCTCTGCTGACATATCTCTTGCCCCGCCTTTCAACAATCCTGGATTTCTGCCCGATACTTTTTTTTGTTGCGGGCAATGGTTATTTCTTTTCTCTTCAGGACTTCTTCAATGGCAAGCTTATGTGGGCTGTTGCCATCACTTCTTCTTATTTTAAGCACTGCATCTGTCATTAGCGTGGTGGCAGATAATGAGTTGGATCGACCGGGTTACCATTTTTTCGGATCTCAAAATGCAACATGGGGCGATCTGAACCACTGCCGCCGAGTTCTGCTATAACTTGTCCAGCTTTTACTCCCTCCCCTTCACTAACCAGAATCTTCCGGTTATGAGCGTACGCACTCAGATATTGCTCGTTATGATTCACAATAATCAGATTGCCATAACCCAACAAACCATTGCCAGCGTAGACCACACTTCCATCTGCGGCAGCTCTTACAGCATCCCCGGCTTTTCCGGCAATATCAACGCCTTTGTTGACTTTTCCGGATGATGAATAGCCTGCAATTACGGTGCCAGAGTGAGGCCAGCGCCACGGGATACTGGCTACTGTCTGGGTTCGGGAAGCCAGTGGGGCAGAGTTGTCCGACTGTCGGGTGACAGCGGGTTTCCGGGTAGACGCTGGCGTCGGTACAGGGGATCTGGCTCCGGATGCCCGGGCGGATGTGTTTGCGGATGGCCTGGATGCCTTTGCGGTGGCACGACCACCACTGCCGGATGTAGCAGTGCCGCGACGGTCCAACCGAAGCACCTGCCCGGCCCGGATAGTCCAGGGTGGACTGAGGCCATTGGCATTGCCCAGCTCCCGGTAATCGCGGCCGTAGATCCAGGCGATACCGTACAAAGTCTCACCCTCGCGGACGACATGGCGCCCCCAGTAAACTGGCGGATTATAAATATCATCCCGGTAAAGCGCCTGCGTGTTGCAGCCGCTCAGTGATCCCGAAAGAAAAAGAAATGCAATCAGAAAAAACCAGAACTTACCGGTTTCAGAAGTGCAGGCAGAAGAGTGGGCACCAAAGAGGAACCGCGGGGAGGCCGACAATCCGGCTTGAGCTGACCCACGTAACAATCTCACTGGAATAACACCGGCCCGGTTATGAGGAATCTGTATTGGCTCTGAATCTGTTCAAAGAAGATCCTGAAGTTTCAAAAGCAACTCGCTAATTTATTGCACATTTTGAATTCAAATCCAAGTTACTCAGTACCCATCCCTGTTACCCCTCACCGTCTTTGTTACGGGCGGGAACAATAGTGTGCCTGTAAAGGTAACACGGGGCCCCTCAGGAATTACCCGGCACTATCGGACACCGCCTGCTCCGCTTTCTGGTAGCGCCCACCAAACCACTCGATCAGCAGCACAAGAACAATACCGACGATGACCATTGCCGCGACTGTCGCAATCTGCGGATCCAGACCAGTGAGATCCGCAAATGCCCCAGGGCTGATGCTGACCTCACTCAAAGGTACCTGTTCGCCGGAACTGTTGGTTCGCCAGCTGAGAGTCTCCTTCCACGGCCATACCTTATTCAGTGCACCAATCATGAAGCCGGTAAGCAGCGCCAGCACATGGTCATGATACTTGTGAAAAGCCCAGGTAATCAGCCTTGCTACCGACAGCAGGCCCACCAGACAGCCTGCCATAAACAGCAGCAACACGGCGATATCAAAGGATTTTATGGCCGCCAGAACCGGAGCGTACATACCAACAATAACCAGAATAAAGCTGCCGGAAATACCGGGCAGGATCATCGCGCATATTGCTACAGCTCCGGCGGCGAAAAAGGTCAGAGCGGAGGGGTTAAGCTGGCCTACAGACAGGGTTGTGATCCACCACGCAACGACAATACCAATAACAAGAGGAAAGAGCAGAGATACGCGGTAGTGTCGTGCCTGACGGCCGACGTGCCAGACAGACGCGAGAATCAACCCGAAAAAAAAGCTCCAGATCAGAATCGGGTATTCGGCAAGCAGGAAGCTGATCCCGGATGCCATAGTAACAATGCTGGTAAGAATGCCTGCCAGCAGCGTGCTGAGAAAGGTGCCATCACAGGCCTGCCAGAAAGCACTCAGTTTCCCCCGGAACAGATCCCTGAACACAGCCCTCGGAATGGCGCTAATAGCCTCCAGAAGCCGGAAGTAAATGCCGGTTATAAACGCGATGGTGCCACCGGATACGCCAGGAACAACATCCGCAGCCCCCATCGCCATGCCCCTCAAAAACACTGAGGCGGGATGTTGTCCGCGGACAGCGCTTTGCGTGTTGATTTTCTGCGGCTGATTGGTCAACGGACAACTCCTCCCAACAGGGGTACAAAGCGAACCGGCTCCAGTTCACGGCGTTCAAAACGGTCGCCATTGCGGATCACTTCCACAAGCACCTGGTGCTCTTCACCAACCGGCGCCACCAGAACGCCACCATCTGCTAGCTGGTCCAGCAGCTCCGATGGCACCTCCATCGGAGCTGCTGTAACAATAATGCCGTCAAATGGCCCTCTTTCCGGCCATCCCATGCCACCGTCTGCATGCTTGAGCATGACATTCCGGATATTGAGCTGCCGCAGCCTCTCCCGGGCACGGTCTTGAAGCGGCTTGATCCGTTCAACACTGTAAATCTGATCAAACAGCTGTGACAACACAGCTGTCTGGTAACCTGACCCCGTACCCAGCTCCAGAACTCTGGCGGGTTCATGCCTGAGTAACAGTTCGGTCATTCGGGCGACGATGTAGGGCTGAGACAGCGTCTGACCATAGCCGATAGGCAGTGACGTGTCCTCATAAGCCCGATGCGACAGAGCCTCATCCAGAAAAATGTGGCGCGGCACCTGCCCCATGACTTCCAGAACGCGATCCGACTCGATACCCGATTCTTTGAGGCGTTGAACCAGGCGCATACGCGTGCGCCGGGAAGTCATCCCGATACCCTGAAGCTCACCACTCACGCACCGTCCCCCATGGATGCCTGAAGAGAGTCCACCCAGCTTCTGAGGGAAACAAGCGCTTCGTGGCGGGTCATATCAATATGAACCGGCGTAAGCGAAACATATCCTTGCGAGACAGCGTGGAAGTCCGTTCCCGGCCCGGCATCGCCGCCTTTCCCCGCAGCACCGATCCAATAGCGCTCCTTGCCTCGCGGGCAGGTCATAGGAACAGCGCCCTCGGCGCGCTCCCGGTCACCCAGCCGGGTCACGCGGAACCCGGCGAGTTCTTCCCAGGGCACATCCGGCACATTCACATTCAGTATGGAGCGAGGCCCTAAAACAAAAGGACGCGGACTTTCCAGAAGCATGCGCACAACTCTGGCGGCCGTGTCGTAATGATTACGCCCGTCACTCACCAGAGAGACCGCAATGGCCGGCAACCCGAGATGGCGACCTTCCGTTGCGGCCGCTACAGTGCCGGAATAAATAATGTCATCACCCAGATTGGCGTGGGTATTGATTCCGGAGACCACACGATCGAAGGGCTCACGGAAAAGGCCGTTAACCGCAAGATGCACGCAGTCTGTAGGCGTACCGTCGACAGACCGGAACCCACTGAGATGCTGCTCAACCGTCAAGGGACGGTTGAGCGTCAGAGCGTTACTTGCTCCGCTGTGATCCCTGTCTGGCGCTACTACTTCAAGGTCACCAAGGCCTTTGAGGCCTTCGTAAAGTGCGATAAGCCCCGGTGAATGAACACCGTCATCGTTTGATAACAGAATACGCACAGTGCTCTCCAAAAAAGTGCTTTCCAATAAATTGCTAGCCGAAATTCGCTGGCCGTATTATTTGTTATGGTGGCTGAGGCTCATGTCCTCCAGCTCAAAAATATCACTCAAAATCGTGGTGGCGTACTGTCCTGGCTGCAGGAAAAAGTCCAGTTCCAAACCACCATCATCCAGCCAGGACCAGCTAAGGCCTTCTGGCATGGCAACCAAGGGGCGACGCTCGGGCTTCATTCGAGTCGTCATGAACAGTGATGCCAGTTCCGGGGTCTGTGCCACGGTGTCACGCTCACGCTGCCCGGCCTCGCTACTGGCACTTGTACCGCCATCACCCCATAAGGGGCCGGTTGCAGTCTCAGTTGGCTCGCCCGGCAGCGGTGTCCGCCAACTACCCTCGGCCACCCGTGACGCCAGGACTTCATTGAATAACCAGGAGCGGGCGGCCGAAAAGTACAATACGTTTTTCCGGCCATCTCTGCCACCGCCTGGCTTACCCCGCCCCCTGCGCTTGCCCTGACCTCCACGGCGATTCAGGGCCGAAGGGTCGATATGAATCGCACGATCCAGATTCCCACCCCCAAAACCGAAGCGCTGAGGACCGAAGTAATTCGGAGCACCCTGTATTTTCAGGCGTTCAAGCGCACTTTCGACGACATCACGGTCCGCGCTGATCTGCCGGAGCCTGATGGTAAAATGGTTCCCCTGATGGTCACCACGGCGAAGTTTTCTCACACTGCGACAGGCTGATTTCACCGGCCAACGCTCCGAGATCTGCGCGATCAATGCGGTGTCTTCTTCCATCATGCCGGGCCGATAAAGACTGAACCATTGGCTGGTAACCGCGTGGCGATCCTTTAGCCCGCAAAACCCCACATCAAAAGACCGACAGCCAGCAAGAGTAGCGAGTTCTCCCGCCACAAACTCCGTATTATCACCGGTTTTCTCCAGACGCAAACACAAATGCTCCCCTTCACCGGCAACGCCGGGAACACTGGATGGCTCCGCCTGCTCGGGGAACTCCTCCAGCACCTCACCGACCCGGAAGTCTTCCGGCGCGGTTTTCAGATGAGCGCTGGCTACCCGAGCGCCTGCGGATACAGGCCAGTCCAAACGCCAGTTTCCTGCACTGGCTTCCGCCTCACTCACGATGCCACCTGCTCAAGCAGACACACTGCCTGACAGGCAATGCCCTCACCACGGCCGGTAAAACCCAGTTTTTCGCTGGTGGTCGCCTTTACGCTCACACGGCTGGCCGGGATGCCCAGATCCTCAGCGATATTCAGGCGCATGACCTCGATGTGAGGCGCCATTTTTGGTGCCTGAGCGATGATCGTCGTGTCGACATTGAGAACGCCGAAGCCTTCCTCTGCCACCCGGGCCATGACCCGACGCAACAGATCACGGCTATCCGCACCAGCCCACTCGGCGCTGGTATCCGGGAACAAGTGGCCGATATCACCCAGGGCAACCGCTCCCAAAAGGGCATCCGCCAGAGCATGCAGCAATACATCGCCATCAGAGTGGGCTTTCAGACCCTGGCTATAAGGTATGGAGACACCGCCGAGAATAACGGCATCGCCCTCGCCGAAGGCATGAACATCAAAGCCCTGACCAATTCGCATAATCTACTCCGGGAAAATCCAGAAAACTCAAAACCGGCTGAGAATAAAGCCGGCAAGATCCAGGTCAGCGGGTACGGTAATCTTGATGTTATCCGGTCGACCTTCAACCAGAACGGGCATATTACCGGAAAACTCCATGGCAGAGGACTCATCTGTAACCGGCTGCGCCTCCTTCAGAGCCGTCTCCAGTGCCTCAATCAGCATGGAATAGCGGAACATCTGCGGCGTCAGCGCCCGCCATAACTGGCTTCGATCCACTGTTCCAACAACCTCTGGCAACTGACCCCGGTCTGCTTTTTTAAGCGTATCGGCAACCGGAGTCGCAAGAAGGCCACCCACAGGGTGATCAGACAGGGTCGAAACAAGATTCGCGAGATCGGATGGATGAACACAAGGACGGGCGGCATCATGAACCAATACCCAGTCGTCAGCCGCAACTTGTCCTGTCAGGGCATTTAGCGCTGCCAGAACAGAATCCGCCCTCTCGGCACCACCACTGCAGGTCTGGATACGATCGTCATTACTGGCGTCAGTACCCTGCCACCGATGATCAGCAGCATTCAGTGGAACCATGCAGCCAGTAAAGAGGCCGGAATCCAGCAGTCGTGAAAGCGTGATATCCAGAATAAAGCGGTTTTCGATACGGAGGTACTGCTTCGGACATTCAGCCTGCATGCGATGACCGACGCCGGCGGCGGGGACAATCAACCAGAAGTTAGAATGACTCATGAACGATTCGCACTTAGCTTGGAGAGTGGCGGGGAAGTGTCCGCTCAGTGCTCAACAACAAGAAAAAAGGTCTCATCATCGCGAATCAACCCAAGGTTCATCCGAGCCCGCTCTTCCACCGCGCCCTGCTCGTTACGAAGATTCCGCACCTCCGCGTAAAGGCGCTCATTGCGAGTGGACAGTTCGGAGTTCTCCTCACGCTGCTCAGCAATCGACTTCTCCAGCGTCCAGACCTGCGCAAAGCTGCCTTCCCCGGCCCACAGACGCACCTGCAGCAGGAGAATGAGAACAACCATGAAAGTCCAGAGCAACTTCATTAATACCGATTCCGTTCAGGAGGCAAGCGATCAAAAATCAAACACCGGGTTTTAAGTATAGACCTTAGAGTAGATTAGCAACAAATTCTTCTAACTGATTGGCCAAAAAGGCCATCATGACTGAATTTTCATTCAAAACACGACGGCCTTAACATTCTGTCACCTGAAACCCAGAGGGTTAAAGGCCAAAACGGAAGCTGTTTGTCTCAGCCTTGCCCCTTAATCTCGCTCAGGCCCCGATAAGGAGCCTTGCTGCCCAGCACCTCTTCAATACGCAGCAACTGGTTGTACTTGGCAACGCGGTCGGAGCGGCAAAGAGAGCCTGTCTTGATCTGGCCCGCACAGGTAGCAACGGCAAGATCTGCAATGGTTGTATCTTCAGTTTCACCAGAGCGGTGTGAAATCACCGCCGTAAACCCGGCATCCTGCGCCATCTTGATGGCATCCAGAGTCTCACTAAGGCTGCCAATCTGGTTGAACTTGATCAGAATGGAGTTAGCCACACCCGTGTCGATACCACGCTTGAGGATCTTGGTGTTAGTGACAAAAAGATCATCACCCACCAGCTGTACCTTACTGCCAATCTTGTCGGTCAACACCTTCCAGCCGTCCCAGTCGCTCTCGTCCATGCCGTCTTCAATGGACACAATGGGGTAACGCTCGGCCAGGCCCGCCAGGTAATCGGCAAAACCGGCAGAATCGAAGCTCTTCCCTTCGCCAGCCAATACGTACTGGCCATCTTTGTAGAATTCGGAGGCGGCGCAGTCCAAGGCCAGGGTAATGTCGGTGCCCAACTTGTAACCGGCTTTTTCAACGGCTTCCTTGATAATCGCCAGAGCCGCTTCGTTAGACGGCAGGTTGGGAGCAAAACCGCCCTCATCACCCACTGCAGTGTTCAGACCCTGCGCCTTCAGCACTTTTTTCAGGCTATGGAAGATCTCGGCACCGATGCGCAAAGCTTCCGCAAAACTCTTGGCAGCAACGGGCTGCACCATGAACTCCTGGATATCTACGTTGTTATCCGCGTGCTCACCACCGTTCAGAATGTTCATCATCGGCACAGGCATACTGAACTTACCGGAGGTGCCGTTAATATCGGCAATGTGCTCGTAAAGCGGCTTACCCAAAGATTTCGCTGCGGCTTTCGCGGCGGCCAATGACACGGCCAGAATGGCATTCGCGCCCAGATTGGCTTTGTTCTCGGTACCATCCAGCTCCAGCATGATGTTGTCCAGCCCACGCTGGTCAGCCGCATCTTTGCCTTTCAGTGCATCACAAATCCTGGTGTCAATGGCCTCAACTGCCTTGAGCACGCCCTTACCGAGGTAACGGGAGGCATCACCATCGCGCAGCTCCAGCGCTTCCCGAGAACCTGTAGAGGCGCCGGACGGAGCACAAGCACGGCCAAGAGTTCCATCTTCCAGGATCACGTCCGCTTCTACCGTGGGGTTACCACGAGAATCCAGAACCTCACGGGCTTTAATATTGGCAATCTTGGTCATTCTAAGGAGTCTCCAAGTTTTCAATTACAAAGGTCATTAACAAAAGTCTGATCAAGCGCAGGACTAAAACACGAACACCGCCAATCAGGCGGTGTCGATAGGTTTAAAACTCTTCACAAGGTCGTCAACGGCTTTCACTCGCTGCAGAAAAGGCTCCAACTGGCTTAATCGCAGCGCACAGGGGCCATCGCACTTGGCCTCATCCGGGTTCGGGTGGGCCTCCAGAAACAGCCCCGCCAACCCCTGAGACATGCCGGCCAGTGCCAGATCAGTCACCTGGGCACGGCGGCCACCGGCAGAATCTGAGCGGCCGCCCGGCATCTGCAGCGAATGGGTTACATCAAACATCACCGGCACATTCATGGACTTCATGATGCCAAAGCCGAGCATGTCGACCACAAGGTTGTTGTACCCGAAGCTGTTACCCCGCTCACACAATATCACCCTGTCGTTTCCGGCCTCTGCAAACTTGGTGATGATGTGCTTCATCTCCTGCGGCGCCAGAAACTGGGCTTTCTTGATATTGATCGCCGCGCCGGTTTCCGCCATGGCAACCACCAGATCAGTCTGGCGGCTCAGAAAAGCTGGCAACTGGATGATGTCACAAACCACTGCAGCAGGCGCCGCCTGACCCGGTTCATGAACATCAGCAATAATCGGAACGCCGTACTTGCTTTTGATATCGGCCAGTATCTGCAGGCCTTTATCCAGCCCCGGCCCCCGGAACGAGTGCACCGAAGACCGGTTAGCCTTGTCAAAAGACGCCTTGAACACGTAAGGAATGCCCAGTTTGCGGCAAACTTCAACGTAGCTTTCCGCAACCTCGAACGCCAGCTCCCGGGATTCCAGAACGTTCATACCACCAAACAGCACAAACGGGTTGTGGTTGGCAATATCGATATCAGCAACAGTAACGGTACTCTGAGCCATCATCAGGATTCCTTACGTTTTGCCAATGCCGCTTCCACAAAACCCTTGAACAGCGGGTGACCGTCGCGGGGCGTGGAGGTAAATTCCGGGTGGAATTGGCAAGCCACAAACCAAGGATGGTCGGCAACCTCTACCACTTCTACCAGCTTGCCATCGGTGGAACGACCGGTAACCTGCAGGCCTGCCGCTTCCATTTGCGGCAGGAAGTGGTTGTTCACCTCGTAGCGATGACGATGGCGCTCACGTATGGTTTTTCTGCCGTAGCAGTTAGCGATATTGGAACCCTCTGTCAGCACGCAATCCTGAGCACCCAGGCGCATGGTTCCGCCAAGATCCGATTCGTCTGTGCGCTCTTCGCGCTCTCCGGTCGCATCCAGCCACTCGGTAATCAGGCCAATCACAGGCTCCGGTGTGTGCTCGCGAAATTCGGTGCTGTGAGCATTGACCAGGCCGGCTTTGTTGCGGGCGTATTCAATAACCGCCACTTGCATACCCAGGCAAATACCCAGGTAAGGAACTTTATTTTCACGGGCGTACTGTACGGTGCGGATCTTGCCCTCTACGCCGCGTTCGCCAAAGCCGCCAGGAACCAGGATCGCATCCGCACTCTCAAGCACTTGAGTACCGTCGCGCTCAATGTCTTCTGAATCAATGTAATTCATCTTGACCTTGGTACGGGTCTTGATGCCCGCATGGAGCAGAGATTCGATCAGCGACTTATAGGCCTCGAGGAGTTCCATGTACTTGCCGACCATGGCAATCGTCACTTCGTGCTCCGGGTTCATCAGTGATTCGACGACATTATCCCATTCACTCAGATCCGCCTCGCGTGCATCAAGATTGAAGCGCTCAATAACCAACTGATCCAGACCATGCTCGTGTAGCATGCGAGGAATAGCGTATATGGATTTGGCATCACGCATCGGAATGACAGCACGCTCTTCCACGTTCGTGAACAGCGCGATCTTCCGTCGGGAGCTGACATCCACTTCATGGTCGGAGCGACACAGCAGAATGTCAGGCTGCAAACCGATAGAGCGCATTTCCTTCACGGAATGCTGGGTCGGTTTGGTCTTGATTTCGCCGGCAGTAGCGATGTAGGGCACCAGTGTCAGGTGCATGAACAGCGCGCGGGAGGAACCCACTTCAACCTTCAGCTGGCGACAGGCCTCCAGGAAAGGCAAGGATTCAATATCACCAACGGTACCACCCACTTCAACCAGAGCCACATCCGCACCGGCTGCGCCTTCAACGACACGGCGTTTGATCTCGTCGGTGATGTGGGGAATAACCTGTACGGTCCCACCAAGATAATCACCGCGGCGTTCTTTGCGGATAACCTCTTCGTATACACGACCGGCCGTGAAATTATTACGGCGGCTCATCGGCGTACGGATGAAGCGCTCGTAGTGGCCAAGGTCGAGGTCGGTTTCAGCGCCGTCTTCGGTGACAAAGACTTCACCGTGCTGGAACGGGCTCATGGTACCCGGGTCAACGTTGATGTAAGGGTCCAGCTTGAGGATAGTGACCTTCAGGCCGCGTGCCTCAAGAATCGCTGCCAGTGAAGCCGATGCGATTCCTTTCCCCAGTGAGGACACAACACCGCCGGTGACGAAAATATAACGCGTCATGCAGATTCCATGATTATCAGGTTCTGTGAAGGAGGGAGATTGTCATCTCAAGATGGGACGCCAGACTACCAGAAAGCCCTAAACGACTCAATCACAATCCCGCTCTACAATCAGCCGCCAGCCTGCCGCAGGGGCGCTTCCGCAGTATCGTTCAGAACACCATAAATCGCCAATGGCGATCAGATCTTTCTCACCCTCTACATCCCCGAAAATCAGGGGCAGACGGCCCCTTTGCCAAGGCGGAACAGCCTTTTCCTGAAGCCATTTTTTAAGCAATTTTGAGGGTCCGCTCGCGTAAAAACGGATGCGTTCCCCACCCTGCCTCGTACATATTCGTATTGGCGGCACATCAGTTTTCGCGGTGGATCCTGGTATCAGCCGGATCGTCCACTCGCCCCAGTCTACTGTCTCGCCAGGTTCGAGGGTTACAGGCTCTTCCGGCAAAGCATCCATTTCGGAGACCAGGTGAAGCTCGCCCTGAAAACGCCGCAAGCTAAAGCCGTCTGCCCGCAACTCAGGAGACCGATCCTCTGCAGCCTGCAATAAATCATGCAGTATCTGTGACCAGTTGCTGATTGAAGGGGGCTGATATCCCGAGCGCCGGATCCACCAGCGCAGAAGGTTTTTCTGTTCTGCAAGAGAAAGCGCACTCAGCCCTGCGACCGGCAGACGACGTCTATGTGCCCCCAAGACCTGCCACTGCAATTCCGCCAGCTGCTGGTTCAGAAAATCGCTTTCCGAACAGGCGCCCGCACTGTATCGCAAGCGCTGATTCAGGCCAGGCCAGCGCCCTTTGAGCGCCGGCAGAATACTGAGACGGAGGAAGTTGCGATCAAACCGCTGATCTGAATTGCTGGGATCATCAACCCATGAAAGCCCTGCTCGATGAGCATAGTGCTCAAGCTCCGATCGCTCAAAGCATAGTAATGGCCGGGCAAGGCGGCCAGCACCCAGCGGGCGGCTTTCGGGCATACCGGCAAGGCCGGCAACACCGCTACCACGGAACATGCGGAAAAGAACGGTTTCGGCCTGATCATCACTGTGATGGGCCATCAGCAGAATATCGCCAGACTCAAGAAGCGCTTCAAAGGCCTTATAACGAGCCTTGCGGGCACCTTCCTCAAGGCCTTCACCTGGGCCAGCACCCCGTTTGACCGACACCGGCTGAACCACAAGAGGCACCGCCAACCCGGCACACAATTCGCGGCAGAAGTCTTCCGTCTCGCCGGCATTGGCCTGAAGCTGATGATTGATATGCACCGCCCGCACTCCCGGATGGCAGAGCGCGGCAAGGTGCAGAAGAAGGGTAGAATCCAGACCGCCGCTGAGTGCAACCCAAAGCCGCCGGTAGCCAGAAATGGCCTTCACCGGCGCACTCAAAGCCTCCGGAAAGGCATACCCTGGTGCGGGCTTAGCGCCCGGTATCATAGCGGGTTAACCGCTCATACCGCCGGGATACCAGCTCATCCAGAGGCAGGCGACTGAGCTCTGCCAGACCGTTTGCAAGAGTTTCACGCAAGGCTTCAGACGTTTTTTCGGGGTTGCGGTGGGCACCACCAAGAGACTCGGAAATGACGTTGTCAGCCAGCCCGAGATCCTTCAGACGGTCCGCAGTCACACCCATGGCCTCAGCCGCCAGAGAAGCGTACTCGGCACTTTTCCAGAGAATGGACGCGCAACCTTCCGGCGATATGACCGCATAGGTCGAATACTGCAGCATATTTAACTGGTCGCATACGCCTATGGCCAGTGCACCGCCCGAACCACCTTCACCGATTACGGTAGAAATGATCGGCGTCTTGAGCCGTGACATGACCGCCAGATTGAAGGCAATAGCCTCACTCTGACCGCGTTCTTCTGCACCGATGCCGGGATAGGCGCCCGGGGTGTCTATAAACGTGAGAATGGGCATTCTGAAGCGCTCTGCCATTTCCATCAGACGCAGGGCCTTACGATAACCTTCCGGGCGCGGCATGCCAAAATTGCGCTTGACCTTATCCCGCACTTCGCGGCCTTTCTGGTGGCCGATAATCATCACGGGCCTGTCGTTCAACCGCGCGGTGCCGCCCACAATGGCCTGGTCGTCTGCATATCGACGATCACCGTGAAGCTCATCGAAATCTTCAAAAATCATTTCGATGTAATCCAGCGTATAGGGGCGCCGAGGGTGCCGCGCAAGCCGGGCAACGTCCCAGGGATGCAGATCCGAGAATATACTTTCGGTCAGGCTGACACTTTTCTTTTTCAGCCGGGTAATTTCATCAGAAATGTTGATGTCGGTGTCGTTGCCCACCATACGAAGCTCTTCAATCTTGGCTTCAAGGTCGGCAATCGGCTGTTCGAAATCCAGATAATTAGGGTTCATGATGTTCCATCATTTGTTGCCAGGCGGGACAACACTCCGCCAACACAGAATTTGGGACAAAGATAGCAGCGCCCGGTTCATGGCTAAAGCGGACATTGGTATGAGTCCGTAATCTGACAAATATTTAATCTACCATGCAACACTTTGCCTTCGTCAATTAATCATAGACCAGTTCCACGCACTGGTCGCCCATCAGGTATCTCAACTCCAGCAGCAGATTGTCGTCCGGCTGCACCCGCCAGGCTTCTCCGAGTTCAATCCGGGTGCTGGCTTCCTGGCTGCTGTATTCGATCCATACGGGACTGCCCTCGCAGCGAAACGGCCTTAGCGTGCTGTCGATCTTATCCAGCAGGCCATTCTGCAGCTGGTCAGCGTGCAGGTTCAGTTTCAGGCCTTTGCTGAACTGTTTTCGGGCTCCAGGCACATCCATTACCGAGCTAACACGCATTTTCATTTGCCCGGAGTAATCATCGTGGCTCACTTGGCCTTCAACCACAATTACCTGATCTGATTGCAGTAGCTCCCGGTTCTCGAAGAAAGCTTCGGAAAACAGTGTGGCTTCAATTCGCGCGCTCCGGTCATCCAGTGTAATGAAGCACATGGTGGAACCCGTGCGCGTTTTCATGGTTCGCTGTGCAACCACCAATCCGGCAACCCGTTGCGGTGATTTGCCGGGCTTGAGATCGGAAATGGGTGAGCGTACAAAACGCCGGACTTCCCGCTCGTATTCATCAAACGGGTGCCCTGTCAGATACAACCCCAGGGTGTCTTTTTCACCTTTCAGGCGTTGTTTCTCAGGCCATTCCCGCACATCGGCTACGTCTGCGTAGGGGTCTCCACCGTCACTGGCTTCCAGCATTTCGCCAAACATATCAGTCATGCCCACGGATTCATTACGCGACTGCTGACCTGCCTGCTGAACTGCTTTTGCAATACTTCCCATAAGCTGGGCGCGGCTGGCACCGAGCTTGTCCATGGCGCCGGAACGGATAAGGGCTTCCATGGCCCGCTTGTTGATTTTTTTGAGATCAACTTTGCGGCAGAAGTCGAAAATATCTCGGTAGGGCTCACCGCTGACACGGCCTTCCACGATGGCCTGAATCGGGCCTTCACCCAACCCCTTAATCGCGCCAAGGCCGTACACAACCTGGCCTTCATCGTTAACGGTAAAGGTATATTCCGACCGGCTTACATCTGGCAACACCAGGTCCAGCTTAAGGTTGCGGCACTCCTCCACCAGCGTGACTACTTTGTCCGTGTTCTGCATATCCGCGGTCAGTACCGCAGCCATGAACTCGGCGGTGTAGTGCGCCTTCAGCCACAGAGTCTGATAGGACACCAGTGCGTAAGCGGCAGAGTGGGATTTGTTGAAGCCGTAACCCGCGAACTTCTCCACCAGGTCGAAGATATTTTCCGCAAGCGTTTTGTTGATCCCGTTATTCTCACAGCCATCCAGGAAAAACTGCTTCTGTTTGGCCATTTCTTCAGGTTTTTTCTTACCCATGGCCCGCCGGAGCATGTCCGCATTGCCCAGGGTATAGCCAGCCATCACCTGAGCAATCTTCATAACCTGCTCTTGGTAGAGGATAACCCCATAGGTGGGCCCCAGAACCGGTTTCAGGCCATCGTACTGGTAATCCGGATGCGGGTAGGATATCGGCTGTTTGCCATGCTTCCGATCGATAAAGTCATCAACCATGCCCGACTGCAGGGGCCCGGGGCGAAACAGGGCCACCAGGGCGATCATGTCTTCCAGGGAGTCCGGCTGCAGACGGCGGATCAGGTCTTTCATGCCGCGGGATTCGAGCTGGAATACGGCGGTGGTTTCAGCCTTTTTGAGCATCACGAATGAGGCCGGGTCAGCCAGCGGAATTTCGCTGATGTCCAGCGGCGCCAAGCCGCGACTTTCCCGCCGCGGGTTAATCATTTTCAGCGCCCAGTCGATGATGGTCAGCGTTCGTAGGCCAAGAAAGTCGAACTTCACCAGCCCCGCATCTTCCACATCATTTTTGTCGAACTGGGTAACAAGGCTACCGCCTTCATCATCGCAGTACAGCGGCGAGAAATCGGTTATTTTGGTAGGCGCAATGACCACACCACCAGCGTGTTTACCGGCGTTCCGGCAAACACCCTCAAGCTTTAGAGCCATTTCCCAGATTTCCTGGGCTTCTTCATCCTGCGCCAGGAACTCCTTGAGCGCTGGTTCCTGCTCAATGGCGTTGCTCAGCGTTATCCCCACTTCGAAGGGAATCATTTTGGACAGTTTGTCTGCAAGACCGTAGGACTTGCCCTGGACCCGGGCAACGTCCCGCACCACAGCTTTGGCGGCCATGGTTCCGAAGGTAATGATCTGGGAAACCGCTTCCCGGCCGTACTTTTCGGCGACATATGCAATAACGCGATCCCGCCCTTCCATGCAGAAGTCGACGTCAAAGTCGGGCATGGATACCCGCTCAGGGTTCAGGAAGCGCTCGAACAGAAGATCGTACTCCAGCGGATCCAGATCCGTAATGAGCTGGGAATAGGCTACCAGCGAGCCGGCACCGGAACCACGACCCGGCCCCACCGGCACGCCGTTGTTCTTGGCCCACTTGATGAAGTCCATTACGATCAGGAAGTAGCCGGGGAATCCCATCTGAATGATGATGTCCAGCTCAAAATTCAGCCGCTTATAATAGGCTTCGCGCTTGCTGTCGTAATCGGGATCGTCCTTGGGAAGAGTTTTTGCCAGGCGACCTTCTAACCCTTCCTCCGATACCTGGCGGAAGTAGTCGTCCATGGTCATGCCTTCGGGCACAGGGTAATTGGGCAGGAAGTACTCACCCATACGCACGGTCACCGAGCAGCGCCGCGCTATCTCTACGGTGTTCTGAACAGCTTCAGGAATATCACTGAATAATTCGATCATCTCCTCCGCGCTGCGGAGGTATTGCTGATCGCTGAAACGACGATCACGGCGTGGATCGTCCAGCGCCCGGCTTTCCCCGATGCAGACCCGGGCCTCATGGGCTTCGAAGTCGTCGGCCTCAAGAAAGTGGACGTCATTGGTGGCAACCACGGGGAGCCCGAGACTCTCCGCAAGCTCAACGCTCATGTGCAGGCAGTCCTCATCTCCCGGGCGGCCGGTTCGCTGTAGCTCAAGGTAGTAAGAATCCGGATACAGGTTCATCCAGTACTCGGCCCGGGCTTTTGCCAGCTCAGGCTTGCCCGCCAGCAATGCCTTGCACACGTCGCCCATTTTGGCGCCAGACATGGCAATCAGGCCGCCAGGCCTGCTTTCCAGCCACCGGCGCTGCACAATCGGCTTGCCGTAGCGTTGTCCTTCGGTATACCCAAGGGAAACTATCTCTGTGAGGTTGAGGTAACCGTCATTATCCCGGGCCAGCAGCGTCAGCCGGAACGGGTTTTCCGGTTCGTCCGGGTTCTCCAACCAGAGATCCGCGCCAATGACAGGCTTTACACCTGCGCCGGTTGTCGCCTTATAAAACCGAACCAGCGAGAACATGTTGGACTGCTCTGTAAGGCCCACGGCCGGCATTCCCAGTTCCACAACGCGTTTGACCAGCGGTTTAACACGAACAAGGCCGTCCACCATGGAATATTCGGAGTGCACGCGAAGGTGTACAAAAGTCTGCGACATAACGTCAGGTCGTTCCTGCATGTATATTCGTTAGGGGGCTGAAAGAGAGTGCTTGAAAGAGCCCGCGGCATTCAGCCGCCAATCAATGCCCGTATATCTTCTTCCGTCTGCGGACCAAAGCGAGCCTCCATAAGGTCCCCGTCAGGGTTCACGATGAAGGTAGCTGGCAACGCAACCGGGAGTTGCCAGTCAAATTCCGGCCCCGGGTCCTGAGCAAGCATGGTGTAATCAATGCCCATGCGCTTACCGAGATCCACCAAAGCGTCGCCCCTCACATCGTCAAAATTTACCCCGAGTACAGTAATATCCGGCGCCTTGTCGAGCTCGTTAAGCTCCGGAATTTCCTCGAGGCAGGGTTTGCACCATTCCGCCCAGTAGTTAACCAGCACCCACTGACCGCGCAGGTCATCCCATGCGAGTTTCGGGCCTTCAGCCCGTTCCAGTTCAACCTTCTGACAACCCACCAGTAAAGCCATCAAAACCAACGCACCTGCAATGGCTGCCCTCCGGGGTAACCGAGGGATGACAGGGTTCTGCACGAGAAAACCTCCTGTTAGACTGCGGACCACAACACCAATAGTTGCAGCATCCATTTCAACAAACAGGCACGAAGATGACAGAACCCATCCAGATTTTCCACAACCCCCGTTGTTCAAAATCCCGCCAGACTCTTGAGTTGCTGACAGAGCGGGGTATAGAGCCAGAAATTATACGCTACTTGGAAACGCCGCCAACAGAGCAGGAACTTTCAGACATTCTTGAAACGCTCGGCCGCCAGCCCCGAGAACTGATGCGGATCGGCGAAAATGAATACAAGGAACTTGGCCTGGACAACCCGGACCTGAGTCGCGCGCAGCTGATTGCTGCTATGGTAGCAACCCCGAAACTGATTGAGCGGCCGATTGTGCTCGCCAACGGCAAAGCCGCCCTTGGCCGGCCACCGGAAAACGTTCTGACGATTCTCTGATTTTACGACCGCTGACTGAGAGAAACCGACATGCCCGAGCAACAGCCCTACATTCTGATTCTCTACTACAGCCGCAACGGGCAGACTGCAGAAATGGCCAGCCAGATAGGCCGGGGTGTTGCAAGAGTTACCGGCATTGAAGCAAAATTGCGCTCCGTTCCTGTTGTATCGCCAGATACAGAAGTCTCTCTGCCACAGGTTCCGGATGCGGGCGCTCCCTATGCCAGCAAGTCTGACCTGGCCAACTGTGCCGGCCTGGCCATCGGCAGCCCGACCCGGTTCGGCAATATGGCGGCACCTCTCAAGCACTTTCTGGACACCACCGGTGATCTCTGGCTCAGTGGAGCTCTGGTTGGCAAACCGGCGGGGGCATTTACCTCAACCGGAAGCCTGCATGGAGGCCAGGAAACTACGCTGCTGACCATGATGATGCCACTGTTTCACCACGGCATGGTGTTGTGTGGCCTGCCCTACACAGATCAAAACCTGAGTAAAACCGCAACCGGGGGCACACCTTATGGCCCCTCGCACTGGGCCGGAACCGCTGAACAGCAGCCCCTGAGTAAACATGAAAAGGCGCTCTGTCAGCTCTTTGGCGAACGCCTGGCAAAGCTGGCACTAAGATTGGCAGACTGACACGAACACAGCCGCGCAACGTAAAGCTCTTTATACATTTTTGGAATCCGACCATGCTACATAACCCCAAAGCCCGGCACACCGCACGCGCAACCCAGTTTCTTTACCTGGCCGTTCTGGCTGCCCTACTGATTACAACCTTTTACCCTGCACCGGTCGAAGGGGTTTCGATAGTGCTGATACTTTCAGTCAAACTGATTCCGCTGCTGGCGTTAGCAATACCGGTCTTCCGGGGCAACAATCGTGGCTATATCTGGCTGGCCTTCGTGGTGATCTTTTACTTCACTCAGGGGGTGGTTTCTGCCTGGCTTAGCGAGGGAGCGCCAGGCCCGGTTGTTGTGACGTTACTCACCTTCCTGTTGTTTACCATGGCGATGGTTCACCTTAAGGTGAATCGGCCAGTTACAGGCTGAAATGCTCCAGCACCGGAAAGTGACACCTTATGCCCGAGTCCGATAAAACAGCGCAGCCATCGCGACCACCCGCACCGCCACGGAGCACCCTGACTCTGCGGGACATCTGCACGGCACTGATCAGCGATGGCGAAATCAGCCAGGACAACGCAGAGCGGGTGCTCTCTGCCAACCTCGGGGTTGCCAGCAATCGGGCGGCAAAGCGTCACCCGCTGGAACTGGTGGCGATCGCTGCACTAACCAGTGAAAAAAGCGGAAAAACTCTGGATCTCGACCGGCTGACACAATGGCTGGCAGACTGGGCGGATCAGCCCTATTACCACATTGATCCGTTGAAAATAGATACACCTGCGATTGCCCGGGTCATGTCTTACGCATTCGCCCAGCGTCACGGTATTCTGGCTGTAGAGATCGGGCAGGAAGAAATCCTGGTAGCCAGCGCCGAACCCTTCAAAAAAGACTGGGAGGGCAACCTGCGCCAGGCAGTGCGCAAAGATATCCGCCGGGTAGTAGCGAACCCGGAAGATATCCGCCGCTACTCCGTCGAGTTTTACCAACTCGCAAACTCCGTCAATAAAGCCAGTGGGGGCCAGACATCGGGCAATAGCGCCGGCCACCAGAATCTGGAGCAACTACTGGATTTGGGCGCCAGTGACAGCGCAGATGCCAACGACCAGCATGTTGTGCGCATTGTCGACTGGCTATTGCAGTACGCGTTTGATCAGCGCGCATCCGACATTCATATTGAGCCAAGGCGCACGCTGACACATATCCGTTTCCGGATTGATGGCGTGTTGCACAGTGTTTATGAGTTTCCGGAACACGTGGGCATGGCCATTACCAGCCGACTTAAGATTCTGGGACGGCTGAACGTCGCTGAAAAGCGACGGCCGCAGGATGGTCGCCTGAAAACCCGCAAACCCGACAACCGCGAAGTGGAACTGCGCCTGGCCACCATGCCGACGGCGTTCGGGGAAAAAATGGTGATGCGGATATTTGATCCGGATGTACTGTTGAAATCCTATGAACAGCTGGGGTTCAGCCGCGAAGACCGGGAGCGCTGGCAAGAGGCAACCTCAAAGCCGCACGGAATTGTGCTGGTAACCGGCCCCACTGGCTCCGGCAAGACGACAACCCTGTATTCCACACTGAAACAGATCGCTTCTACCGAGCTGAATGTCTGCACCATCGAAGATCCCATCGAGATGGTTGAGCCAGCGTTCAACCAGATGCAGGTCCAGACAAATATCGACCTGACCTTTGCTACCGGTGTCCGGGCTCTGCTGAGACAGGATCCGGACATCATCATGATTGGCGAAATCCGCGATCGGGAAACCGCCGAAATGGCGGTGCAGGCAGCACTGACCGGGCACCTTGTGCTCTCCACACTGCACACAAACGATGCACCAAGCGCTCTGACCCGGATGATGGAACTGGGCATCCCACCCTACCTGATTCGCGCAACCATACTGGGAGTTATGGCCCAGCGCCTGGTTCGCACTCTGTGCCCACACTGCAAAGCCCCGGCCCCCGTTGACATCCAGGCCTGGCAGACTCTGACCAAGCCCTGGAAAGCTCCGCCGCCAAAACAGTTCCACCAACCTGTAGGCTGCCTGGAATGTCGTAATACCGGTTACCTTGGCCGTGCGGGTGTGTATGAAATCATGACACTTTCAGGCGCGCTAACGAGCCAGATCACCGATCACTGTGAACTGGAACAGCTGCGGTTGGACGCCTACCGGGAGGGCATGAAGTCACTGCGGTTAAGCGGCGCACAGAAAGTAGCCAGCGGCCTGACCACCGTTGAAGAAATCCTCAGGGTAACGCCGGAAAGCCAGCGTTGACGGCGGGGGGAGGGGGCAAATTGAAGCCTATGCGCCGGGCCGCAACCCACACTGCTCAAGCAGCGCCTGCCAGCCTTTGGTATGGGTCTCAATGGCCTTATCCAGGCTCGCCCACACGCTTTTGTTCCCTTCCAGAGCCAGCACTGACTGATACCACCCCTCGAATTGCTCAGGCATTGAGCCAGCCTGCATAACCGCCAACTCGGATAATGGTTCTATCAGATCGGTACGGGCACGCCGCAGGTCAGCCAGATAGGGCTGAATTTTTCCGATGTAGATACTGAAGAACATACCCTGAACAATATCAGACTGGCTATTGGGTTTGCCGTTGAGGCACAGTGGACGACCCTCCAGCCGCTGGCGGATGAGGCGGGCGGCATCACCGAGACGGGTAGTCACAAGCCGGGCACTGTTGATCAGCTGGCCTGCCAGGTATTCCGCCTGCCAGCGCTGATGTACCTTGCCCCAGAAAACCAGGTCCACATCAAGGCTTTGCTCAAGAAGCGCGCCCACTGCTTTGTTTAACTGGCGCACATCCCGGGCAAGATCCGAGAGCGGATCTTTAGCCTCTACCGGATACTCACCCTTAGCCTGCGTGAACAGTGTTTCCACCTCCTCCACGCCCCAGGTTGCGTTCCAGATAGCAATTGGCAGTGATTCACGCTTGCTGGCGATGGCCTCCCGCAGTAAAGCTTTAAGCTTCTCTTCGTCTACCGTTTCCAGGCACTCGCCGGCGGTGCGAATAAAGCGAACTTCATAGCGCAGGCGATTAAGGGGCTGCATCACCTTGCCCATGACGGAGTTTTTCTCGCCAACCACGTATTGCAGCTCACAACCATAGAGCGACAGGAAGTCCAGCATGCCCAGCTCCAGATCAGGCATCTGCAGCACCCGGTTACGACGCCTCGGCATCAGCTCTGCAGCAGGAATCTCCGAAAGCTCTGGCTCTAAGTCCAGCACCCGGCCAACCCGCTCCACGTATTCGTCCATCATTGGGCGGGCATCTGAAAACGGGTTGCAACCCGCCAGCAGAAACACAATCGCGCCGGAGATAAGCAGTCTGGCTAATGAAGTTCCTGACATGATTACCTCCTGGCGCCAGCCGACTGGCGAACGGCTACCGCTTTTGCAGCAGAGCGTCCACTTCTGCAAAATTCCGGGCCACAAAACGCTCGGTTTCCGGCAGTTCCCCGTCCCGGATAAGCCAGGCAGTTTTGATGCCGGCGGCCTCAGCGGCCTCCAACTCGGCTTCAACATCTGACAGGAACAGAAGCGTTCCTGCGTCTACACCAAGCTCACTTAGAATATTGCGATAGGCTTCCGGTTCTTTCTTGCCGCCAATCCGGGTATCAAAATAACCGGAGAAAAACGGCGTGAAATCGCCCTCCGTGGTAAAACCAAAAATCAGCTTCTGAGCTTTAACCGAGCCTGATGAGTAAACATACAAACGCAGGCCACGATCGTGCCAGTACTGCAGATACTGTGCGGCATCTTCGTATATATGACCTTTAAGCTCGCCCTGCTGATAACCCTGCTCCCAGACCATTCCCTGAAGCGCTTTGAGCGGCGTCGCCTTGCGGTCTTCACGAATCCAGGCCTGGAGCGTTTTAATCAGCGCTTCGACATCCCCGCGGTCTGTCCCGGACTCTTCTGCCACCAGGTCAAGCTGCTCTGAAACCTCAGGGGTTTCCTGCTGTTCGCGGACAAACGCCGGCAGGTGCTCAGCTGCGTAGGGAAACAATACATCGTGCACAAAGGATATGGAGCTGGTTGTGCCCTCAATATCTGTAAGAATCACGCGGATCATACGGCCGCACCTTCCAGCTCCTCAAAACGCGGCAAGCGCCCGGCAATATCCTCTCCGGTAAAATCCGCTACCCAGCCTTCGGGATTGGTAAACAGGCGAATGCAGGTAAACTCCGGTTCGGGGCCCATATCAAACCAGTGCCGGGTGCCTTCGGGCACGCTGATCAGGTCGTTTTTCTGACACTGAACCGCAAAGACCTGGTCGCCAAGATGCAGATAGAATATGCCCTGCCCGCGCACGAAAAAGCGCACCTCGTCTTCGCTGTGGGTGTGCTCATCCAGAAACTTCTGGCGGAAAACGTCTTTCTGGGGGTTATCCGGATTGAGACTCACCACATCGGCAGTCTGAAAACCGTTCTCGGCCTTCAGCTTCGCAATCTCGCTGCTGTAGGCTTCCAGAATCTGTTCCGGAGCCGCATCCGCCGGCAGCTCCTGCGTTGACCAACGCTCAAAGCGGATACCTTTGCTTTCCAGCAACCGGCCGATTTCTGCGGCGTCATCCGTTACCGTCCTGGCTGCGTCCGGATTATGTGCGTCAAAAATACTCAGAGTCGTCATGGGCGAACCCTCATGGTTGCAAGTTCACATTCAAACAAAAATTCAAAGGCTTCCACATGCCGCAGGCAATCAGCCATGGTTTTGCCCCAGGTATACAGCCCGTGCCCGCGGATCAGGTAGCCAGGCTGCGCCGGGTGCTCGAGGAACCATTCCCGGGTTTCCCGGGCGAGCGCTTCAATGTCCTGGGTGTTTTCGAAAACCGGAACCGTCGTAGTTGAATCGTGGGTCTCAGTGCCGTCGAACGCTTTTTGCAGTTCATAGCCTTCAAACTCCAAGCGTTCACCCGCCGGCAAAAGCCGGCTTAACACCGTCGCGTTAACTGAATGTGTATGAAGAATGGCACCAACATCAGGAAAAACCTGATACAACGCCGTGTGTAACAAGGTTTCCGCAGAGGCGCGGCAGTCACTTTGCACCGGCTTACCCTGAAGATCGACCACCATGACATCACCCACACCCAGCTGTCCCTTATGGCGGCCGGATACCGTAATAGCAACGTGTTCATTGTCTATACGGGCAGAATAGTTGCTGCTTGTGGCCGGAGACCAGCCGCGTCCGTAAAGAAAACGCCCTGCATCCACAATATCTTCGGCAACAACAGCATATCGGCTTACATCAAACACGGTTTATCTTCCAACAGGTGAGGAGCATGGCTCAAGGGCTGTTCGTAAATGATGCCAATCGGAGCAGGTGCTGCGTCAGGCATCGGCTTTCAGGGGCAAGCTACGCTGACGCTTGCCCGTCAAGGCAAACAGCGCGTTGCCCAGGGCCGGGATAACCGGGGGCACACCTGGCTCTCCGACACCTGTTGGAGCTTCAGTGCTCTCCACGATTTCCACCGTCACCTCAGGCAGCTCATACTGCCGCATCAGCTGGTAATCGTGGAAGTTACTCTGATTCACCTGGCCATTATCAAAGGTAATCTCACCGTAAAGCGCTGCAGTCAGACCAAAGATGATCCCGCCTTCAATTTGGTCTTCCACAATGCGCGGGTTGACCACCTGGCCGCAATCCACGGCACACGCCACCTTGTACACCCGGATGACCCCGTTCTCCAAGCCGGCTTCCACTACTTGCGCCACAAAGGTTCCGAAGCTCTTGCACAGCGCTATGCCTCGACCACGCCCTTCCACAACAGGCTTGTCCCAGCCGGCTAGCTGCACGACTCTGTCGAGAACCTCGAGATGGCGGGGCTGGCCCGTCAGCAGCTTACGGCGGAAATAATAGGGATCTTCTCCGGCTTCGTAAGCCAGCTCGTCCATAAAGGTTTCGACAGCAAAGCCATTATGCGAGTAACCCACTGATCGCCAGAAGGTAACCGGGACACCAGGATCAGCATGTGTGTGGCGGATATCAATATTATCTACATTGTAGGGGTACTCAATCGCCCCTTCGATGGCCGACATATCCTTGGGCGTTGCAATACCTTCAGCAAGCAAACCGACTTTACCCAGGGTGTCGTACATGAACTTCGGCGCCCAGGGGAACTGAGCTGGAGCCGCATTGCGCACATACCAGTCCAGCAGCTTAGGGCCGACGATCTGGTGATGCCAACCAGTCAGCTGATCACCATCAAGACCGGCCTGCATCCGGTGCAGCATGGCCGGACGATACAAGTCGTGCTGCGTATCTTCTTCACGGGACCAGATCACCTTAACCGGTTTTTTCACCCGGTAAGCGACCGCCGCAGCTTCTTCGATGTAGTCCTGAGTCAGTCGGCGTCCAAACCCGCCGCCGAGAAAGGTGGTATTGATCGTAATATCACCCGGGGAAAGATCGGTTACCCGAGCCGCGGCAATGCGGCCCAGATCCGGAGCCTGGGTCGGCGCCCAGACTTCGATGCTGTTGTTCCGGTACCACGCCGTGGCGTTCATGGGCTCCAGGGTTGAATGGGCCAGATAGGGCTGACTGTATTCCGCCTCAACTATCTTCCCGACCCCACTTTTCACTGTTTCGCGGGCCGCAGCCTCATAATCACCTTCGTTACGTTCAGACTCTCCGGGATCTTCATCGGCCGCGCGCCTGTAAAAAGCAAAAACCTCATCGGTGGAAATCGACAGGGCATCCGCGTTGTCCCACTCTGCTTTCAGTGCTTCCTGAGCCTTGCGGGCACGCCAGTATTTGTCGGCTACAATCGCGACACCGCGCTCAATTTCAAACACGTCAAAAACACCCGGCATGGCAAGGACTTCACCCTCATTGAAGGCCCTGACTCGCGCACCGTATCGAGGCGGTCGGCTCACCACGCCGTAAACCATACCGGGGAGCTCAACATCTATTCCGTAAACAGCCGTGCCTGTGGATTTGGCCCGAGCATCAAGTCTGCCCCGGCGCTTGCCGATGTAATTCCATTCACTGGCCGGCTTCAGTGCAACCTCACCACGTATGACTTCTTTGGACGCCAACTCCACCAGCTGACCGTAGCGCATGGAGTCCAGCCTGTTGGGGTGAACCACCCGGCCCTGCTGCGCCGAGCACTCTGCTGCGCCAACCTGCCAGACTCTCGCAGCCGCCATAATGAGCATCTGCCGTGCCGAGGCACCCGCCGTCCGCAGTGGCTCCCAGCTGGTTGCTATACTGGTACTGCCGCCGGTGAGCTGCAGCTTGTACAAGGGGTTACGGTATTCCGGCGCCACAGGCGCAAACCTGGGGGTGATCGTTTCCGGATCGACTTCCAACTCTTCCGCAATCAGGGTGGTAAGCCCGGTATAAGTACCCTGCCCCATCTCGACACGGGCCAGCGTAAAATGAATCTCGTCGTTATCCGTTATCTCAAGCCAGGCATCGGGCTTCCACTCGCCTGTTTCCTGCGTGTAGCCAGTTGGCATTCCCGAGCAGCCGGGAAGCGAGAGAGACAGCATCAGAGAGCCGGAGGTGCCGGCACTTACTTTGAGAAAGTCGCGTCGGTTCATCACCATGTCAGCTCCCCTCCCCGGCCACGGCCGCATTGTAAGCCAATGAGCTTCCGGCCACTGACTCCACTGCTGCAATGATTCGCGAGTAGGTACCACACCGGCAAAGATTACCGGTCATGGCTGCCACAATATCGTCCCGGGCGGGTGCAGGGTTATTTGCCAGAAGATGGGCAGCACTCATTATCTGGCCCGATTGGCAATAGCCGCACTGCGGCACACCCTGTGCAATCCACGCTTCCTGCAGGGCGTGCAACTGCTCGCCCTCAGCCAGACCTTCTATCGTGGTAACCTCGCCGCCAGACGCAGACACTACAGGTGTTGAGCAGGAACGCACCGGCTGCCCGTTCAGATGCACCGTGCAGGCACCGCAAAGGCCTACACCACAACCAAATTTGGTGCCCTTCAGCCCCAGTTCGTCACGCAACACCCACAACAGGGGGGTATCACCCTCAATATCCAGCGAGCGCTGCTCGCCGTTAACTGTAAGGCTCAGTGCCATTAATGCTCTCTCCCGTTCTGTTGTCCTGGCTCTGTGTGCCGGGCTTGTTGTTCTATCTGTCTGGAGACTTTTCTGTCAGCCTTCTGACCAGGCTTTACTTCACGACGTCCTCTCCGTCCTTGTTAACCCAGATCTTGCGCTCTCCGGTTTCCATTTGCCCGTTGGAATTCCAGACTTCCCGGTTCTCCGTCGCATTTTCTACTTTGCCTTTATCATCCCAGATTACCCGGTCCTGACAACCGGCCAGAACCAGAACCGTGAACACCATCAGTGCAGTTTTCTTCATGAAAAACTCCTCATTTCACAATAAATTATTGCTTAAGTTATGGTTCCCGGCATCCTGAAACCCTAGCGCGCCCCATGGATCTCCCGGTTGTGCTGCTTTTCCCGCTCGCTTTTTCGCACCATGACATAGACAGCTCCGGTTCCACCATGGTGTTTTTGGGCCGAATGGAACGCCAGCACATCGGAGAGCTCCGGCAGCCATTTCGCGAGGTAGCTCTTGAGCTGAGCCACGCCGTCAGGATTACGCTCTCCCTTACCGTGAAGGATAATAACGGACCGCAGCCCGTACCGGACACAATCACCGATAAACCGGAATACATCCATGCGCGCCTGCTCAACGGTCAAGCGATGCAGATCCAGTCTGGCTTCAATGGGGTATTGCCCAAGCCTGAACCTGCGGAAAACCCCGTGCTGAATTCCGGGGCGTTGCCAGCAAAGTATGTCGTGCGCTGTCAGGGGGTCGACAATGTCGGAGGTCAGCGGATTAGCGTCTCTGAACGGCGTTTCTACGGCAGCACGCTGACGCTCCAGGTGGCCGGGAGTCAGTTCACGGGGCGTGGTTATCTCGGCGCGATTCGGTTTTCGAATACGCCGGACGTCTTTCATTTCCTCAAGAAAACTGAGGCGATCATTTTTGGTAGTCATGGCCGTGCTTTCAATAACCTGTTGAATGGAAGAACTTTACCACCCGGCACGCTCCCCATAAAGAAAGCGGGAGGATTGTACAAACTTGTAATCAAAAGCTCTGCGACCGAATAAAGTTGCGACCAAAATCTTAGAGTGAAAACCCACTAGGGTGTTCTACACTGTTAACTTACAACAATAACGAGCGACTGGAACCGGCTATGGCAGCAACAAATCAGGACAGCACACGCCCCCAGAACACCCGCTCCATTATGGGCTTCCTGCAGGCACATGCCCCCTTCTCTAGCATGGACGATGACCACCTCGCCCACTTTGCTGAACACGCCACGCTGAGATTTTATGCCGACGGTGACGTTGTCCTGTCGCCAGACGACGGTATCGTTCGGAAGTTCTACGTTGTTAAACAGGGACGGATCCGTGGCGAGCGTCATAACGAGAAAGCTGACAAAACTGAAACCACGTTTGAGATAAGCCAGGGCGAGTGTTTTCCGTTAGCCGCCATTATAGGAGAACGCCCCACCCGGACACTGCACCGTGCCGCCGGCGACACCTTCTGCCTGAGCATCGAACAGGATGCCTTTATTACCCTGTTTTCAGATAGCGAGCCCTTCCGTGACTTCTGCTTGCGCGGAGTCAGCAGCCTGCTGGATCGGGTTAACCAGCGCATACAGTCCGGAGCCATGGCGTCCATGGGCTCAAGTATATCCCTGAGCACACCGCTTGAACGCTACGCCCTCCGCAACCCCATTGTCTGCTCTCCGGACCTGCCAGTACGTAAAGCAGTAGCCCGCATGCACGAAAACAATGTTGGCAGCATTGTGATAACCGATGACAGCCGGCACCCGACCGGTATTTTCACCCTTCGCGACCTCCGCACGATGATTGCAGAAGATACCTGCACCCTGGATGCACCGGTCCGCCAGATAATGACGAAAGACCCCTGTTGCCTGTCAGCACAAGCCGACGCCTTTGAAGCCGCAATGCTGATGGCAGAACACCATTTTGCACACCTTTGCGTAGTTGATGAGGATAAACAACTGATCGGAATGGTGTCGGAACGGGATCTGTTCTCGCTGCAGCGCGTTGATCTGGTCAACCTCGCCCGCACCATCGGTACCGCTACACATTTGCGGACGCTGGTCAGTCTGCGCTCAGACGTATCCCGCCTGGTGGATGCAATGCTGGCCCATGGCGCAGATTCAGGACAGGTCGTGAAGATCATCACAACGCTTAACGATGTTACCGTCAGGCGCGTTCTGGAACTCAACATCAAGAAAAATGACCCGGGCATTCCGTTTACCTGGCTCACTTTTGGCAGCGAAGGACGGCAGGAACAGACTCTGTTGACTGATCAGGATAACGGCATACTGTTCCAGACACCGGAAGGCATGACGGATGATCAGGTACGGGAAAAACTGCTGCCATTCGCCCGAACAGTCAACGATGAACTTGCCGAGTGCGGCTTTACCTTGTGTAAAGGCAACATCATGGCCAGCAATCCGAAGCTGTGCCTGAGCGATCGCGAGTGGGATGACTGGTTTATTCGCTTCATTGACGCATCCACCCCGCAAAATCTTGTTTACTCATCCATCTTTCTGGATATGAGAGCGGTGTTCGGCCCGACAGAATCTTTACACGAACTCCTTGAAAAAGTGCTTACAAGAATCCGAAAGAACGCGCTATTCCAGAAGATGCTTGCGGGCAACGCACTTCAAAGAAAACCACCGCTCACCATGTTCCGCAACTTCCGCTATGTCTCTGATGGCAAAAAACGAAGCCTGGACCTTAAGCGCCAGGGCCTCGCACCTTTTGTGGAAGCCGTGCGCGTGTTTGCGCTTGCCAACGGAGTTGAAAATGCAAATACGCTTGAGAGGATGGACGAGCTTGTCAAAAAAGATGTTTTTGATGCCAAAGATGCCAACGCCTGGAAAGATGCTTACAGCCTGATTCAGGCCATTCGTATGCGGTCACACCAGGAAATGCTTGATCGGGACGAAGAGCTCACCAATTACATAGATCCGGACGACCTGAACCCATTGGACAGGCGCATTCTCCGTGAGTCGTTCCGGCAGGCTCAACGCCTGCAACAAAAACTTGAACTTACCTACCAACTCTGAATCCAGGCCGTCGCCCCATGTTGGAACAGATCAGACAATGGATTGAACGCCGCCGCGCGGGCCTGACTGGCAACATAGCGCCAGAAAACATGCCCACCCCAAAAACCCCGGGGGATCAACTGCTCTCCGAATGTCGCTTGATTGTTCTGGATCTCGAGACCACCGGGCTGCATTCAAACAAGGATGAAGTCATCGCTGTTGGTGCAGTTGCTATCAACAGAGGGGCAATTGACCTCAGCGATCAGTTCGACCTGATTCTGAGACGTCCTGAACTGGATATCACCAAGACCGTACTGATTCACGGTATAGGACCGGAAGCGCTTACCCAGGGATATGAGACCGAAGACGCTTTGCTCTTTCTTCTGGAGTGGATGAATGGCGACCCGGTGCTCGCCTACCACTCTGCATTCGATCAAAAGTTTCTTGAAAAAACTCTGAAGGCTGAACTCAACTATACCCAAAACCATACCTGGATGGACGTAGCGGATCTGCTACCTGCTTTCTTTCCAGACACCCTTCCCAGAGGTAAAGGCCTGGATCACTGGGCAGACCATTTCGGCCTGGAAGTAAGTGCAAGACACCATGCAGCTTCTGACGCTCTGGCGACCGCCGAACTGACCCTTATTGCGCTGAACAAAGCCAACAAAAATGGCTTGAAAACACTCAGGGAATTACACGAAAAATTGCGATATCACCGCCGACTGAAAAGCATACACGGCACCTAACCCAGCACCGGAAACCTCTAAAAAAACAGACGCCTGTCACAGCAAAAAACTCAAAATAAGACCTTTTGCCAATATCTATAAATCGGTTCACAGGTAAAGTCACAAAGGAGAACAAGTAGGGGAAGTACTAATATGAATAATAAACTCTCTGGCTCGCTCAGCTCACCGAAAAACCACCACAGATCAACAACAAAAAGACAGGAGTAATCCTATGCCAGGTCATAGCTACGACGCTGAAAAGTACTGGAAGGCGAATCTTCGCCTTATATTCGGGAGCCTGATTGTCTGGGCTCTGGTTTCTTATGGTTTCGCGATCTTCCTGCGACCAATGCTCTCCGGCATTGCTGTCGGCGGAACAGATCTGGGCTTCTGGTTCGCCCAGCAGGGCTCCATTCTCACGTTCATTGCACTTATTTTCCACTACGCGTGGCGCATGAACAGAATCGATAAACAATTCGGCGTGGAAGAGGAGTAAGCGGATGAGCCAATTTGCCATTAACATCATGTTTGTAGGTGGGTCATTCCTCATCTACATCCTTATCGCTGTCTGGGCCAAGGCCGGAAGCACGAAAGACTTCTACGTCGCTGGCGGCGGGATCCACCCAATCACCAACGGTATGGCGATTGGTGCCGACTGGATGTCCGCAGCGTCCTTTATTTCCATGGCAGGCATTATTGCTGCCAGCGGCTATGCAAGCTCAGCCTACCTTATGGGCTGGACTGGCGGCTACGTTCTGCTGGCCATGCTCCTGGCGCCTTACCTGCGCAAGTTCGGCAAGTTTACGGTTCCAGAGTTTATCGGCGACCGTTTCTACAGCAAGAACGCCCGCCTGGTTGCAGTTATCTGCTTGATTGTAGCGTCTGTCACCTACGTTATCGGCCAGATGGCCGGTGCCGGTGTAGCCTTCTCTCGCTTCCTGGAGGTAGATTCCACAACAGGTCTGATCATTGCCGCTGTGGTTATTTTCATCTACTCCGTACTTGGCGGTATGAAAGGCATCACCTACACACAGGTTGCTCAGTACTGTGTGCTGATCGTTGCCTATACCATTCCGGCTGTATTCATTTCTCTGCAGCTGACCGGCAACCCGATCCCGGGACTGGGTCTGTTCTCAACTCACATAGATTCCGGAATGCCGATTCTCGACAAGCTGAACCAGGTTATTACTGATCTAGGTTTCACCGAGTATACCGCAGACCTCGACAGCCACCTGAATATGGCGCTGTTTACTCTGACGCTGATGATCGGTACTGCTGGCCTGCCCCACGTTATCATCCGCTTCTTCACGGTTCCAAAGGTTGCAGATGCTCGCTGGTCTGCTGGCTGGGCCCTGGTGTTCATAGCGCTGCTGTATCTCACAGCTCCGGCTGTTGCGTCCATGGCTCGTCTGAACCTGATGAACACCATTTATCCGGATGGCACAGCTGCTGAGCCAATTCAGTACGATGATCGCCCGAACTGGGTCAAAGAATGGGAAATCACAGGTCTGATCAAGTTCGTTGACAAAAACGAAGACGGGCGCATCCAGCTTTACAACGATGCTCCGTCCTTCCAGGCTGAAGCTGACGCACGCGGCTGGAAAGGCAATGAGCTGGACGTAAACCGGGATATCCTGGTGCTCGCCAACCCGGAAATTGCCAATCTGCCTGGCTGGGTTATCGGCCTGATAGCCGCAGGTGGCCTGGCGGCTGCACTGTCGACGGCAGCAGGCTTGCTGCTCGCTATATCTTCGGCAATCAGCCACGACCTGATTAAAGGCTCGATCAATCCGGGTATTTCGGAGAAAGGCGAGTTAAGGGCAGCCCGTATATCGATGGCCGTTGCGATCGTTGTCGCGACCTATCTTGGTGCCAATCCTCCGGGGTTCGCAGCGCAGGTGGTTGCTCTGGCATTCGGTATTGCTGCGGCATCTCTGTTCCCAACGCTGATGATGGGTATCTTCTCCAAGCGCGTTAACAATACCGGCGCCATTGCGGGTATGTTGTGCGGCCTGGCGTTTACCCTGACGTACATCTTCGTGTACAAGGGATGGTTCTTTATTCCGGGCACTGCAAATCTTGCAGACATTCCGGCGAACTGGGTATTCGGTATCTCTCCTTTGTCTATCGGTGCGATTGGTGCCGTCGTCAACTTTGCGGTAGCCTTCGCTGTATCCAACGCAACTGATGAACCGCCCGTTGAGATTCAGGAGCTGGTTGAAAGCGTTCGTTACCCTCGCGGTGCGGCACAAGCTCAAGACCACTAAGTACCAACCCGGCCTGGTTTACTCATTGAGTTGACAGGTTGTTACTGAACGGGCTTCCTCTTTGAGGGAGCCCGTTCTTTTTTTAAGGATACGTTTTTATGTTCTGGACTCTTGTCGCCACTATATTTTGTGGGCTGGGTGCCGCCGGTATCGCTCTCGGAATCCGGGCCGTCACCCGCAATATGGCGCCTAAATGGATTATTCCGGTATTTGCCGGCGCGGGTATGCTTGGCTATCTGATCTATGGAGAATACATCTGGTACGACCATAAACAGTCGCGCCTGCCGGATGAAGCTGTCGTCGTGAGTACAGAGAGCAAAGGGATTTTCTGGCGTCCCTGGTCTCTGGTTTACCCTTACGTAACCGCATTCTCCACTGTAGATACAGATAGCATTGCACGGGACACCGGCAACCCGGATATAATTCGGTTTACGCTCTACCGTTTTGAACAAAAGATAACGGACACCGTCTCCCACCGGGTTCATATTATTAACTGCGCGACTCGCGAGGTCGTTCCTCTAGGCTCTGATGGAACGCCCCGGGTAGACAACCTGAAAGTTCTGGGCCGGGACGACCCGCTTTTCTCCACCGTATGTACTGGCTGATATTCCGGTAACGGGCCTGGTAACCCGATCACCTGACGGATATGCATAAATATGATTAGTGCCTGGCTGCTGGTTTTAATTTCCATCACCTACATCTCAATCCTGTTTATCATCGCCTGGGCCGGCGATAAGCATCCCGGGCTCTATCGCCGGCGCCTGGCGCGAACGCAGGTTTATTCACTGTCACTGGCGGTTTACTTCACCTCCTGGACATTCTACGGCGCCGTTGGCCGGGCTACACAGGAAGGGCTGGGCTTTTTGCCGATCTACCTGGGGCCCTTGCTCGTTTTCGTCTTCGGCGCGCCGTTGCTGCGCCGGATTATTCGCATAAGCAAGCGTAATAACAGCACTTCCATTGCGGACTTCATTGCATCCCGGTACGGCAAATCCCAGGTACTGGCAGCCATGATCGCAGCCTTCGCGCTGATTGGCAGCGTGCCTTACATCGCACTGCAACTGAAAGCCATCGCCATGGGCTTCAGCGTGTTATCCGACACGGGCACCGGTGTGGGCGCAGGAGTACTCAGTACCGCAGCGTGGAACGATGCTGCATGGTACATAACCCTTGCATTGGCCATATTCACCGTGCTTTTTGGTACTCGCCACCTGGAATCTACCGAACACCATCGCGGCATGATTCAGGCCGTGGCCTTTGAATCGCTGATCAAACTTGTTGCTTTTGTCGCCGTCGGACTTTTTGTCGGATATGGGCTTTACAATGGCTTTGGTGACCTGCTTGATAATGTTCAACGGGCGGATTTGACCGGCGTCCTGACAACAGATTCCATTGAAGCTCCGGCATTCATCACGCAGACCCTCGTTGCCATGCTCGCCATCATCTGCCTGCCACGACAGTTTCACGTTATGGTGGTCGAGAATGCCGACCCCCGGGACTTTGAGGTTGCGCGCTGGGCTATGCCGGCTTATCTGGTGGTGGCCAGTGCCTTCGTGCTACCCATTGCAGCCGCTGGCCTGCTGGCACCTGAAACCATAGCCGGCAACCCGGATATTCTGATCCTCCAGTTACCCATTATGGCTGGCAAAGAATGGCTGGCTATCCTCGCATTCCTCGGCGGTGGATCCGCAGCTGCAGCCATGGTTATTGTCTGCTCCGTCGCTATTGCCACGATGGTGAGCAATGAAATCATCATGCCTGCACTGCTCAGGTTTTTCCGGCCACGGATGAACCGCCAGGCAGATCTGAGTTCTTTGTTGCTTGGCATTCGGAGGGTTGCGATTTTTGTCGTTCTATTGACGGCCTATGGCTTTTACCGAATGGCGGGTGAAGACTACAGCCTGACGTCGTTCGGGCTGTTGTCTTTTGCCGCCGCCGCGCAATTCGGGCCGGCGTTGGTGGGCGGCATCCTCTGGCGTCGCGGGAATGCCACAGGCGCAACATGGGGACTCGGACTTGGCTTTCTCATGTGGTGTTACACACTGCTGCTTCCTGCGCTGGCTTCAACAGGCTGGCTTACCGATTCCCTGATCGACAAAGGCATCTGGGGTTTGAGCTGGACACGGCCGACCGCCCTATTCGGGCTGGAACTCGACCAGACCAGCCATGGCATTATCTGGAGCCTCGGCATCAATACGCTGGTTTACATAACACTCTCGCTGGTCACTCGCCAACGGGTACGCGAGAAAATCCAGATTGCCTCGTTCTTTCAGGACCCCCACCAAAAAGGCGATACGGTTCAGCATCAAAGCTGGCAGGGAGAAATTCTCACATCAGACCTGCAAGCTCTTACTGACAGGTTCATGGGCGAGGAACGCTCCGAAACCATTTTCCGTAATTACGGTCGGCGTAACGCCATAAGACTTCACCCGCATCGCCCGGCTTCGTCTCATCTAATGAAATACATAGAGCGCCAGCTAGCGTCTGTAATTGGCGCTTCCACTGCCCGAGTGGTTCTGGAATCGACCCTCACAGGTCGCGACATGCAGATCGAAGATGTGGTCAGCATTGTTGACGAAGCATCTCAAGCCATGACGTTCAGCCGGGAGCTGCTGCAATCAGCCATCGAGAATATAAGCCTTGGTGTCTCTGTGGTGAACCAGCAGCAGCAATTGGTAGTGTGGAACCATCGTTACCTGGAACTCTTCACCTATCCAAAAGGCTTTGTAAGAGTTGGCCGCCCTGCAGAAGACCTGATGCGCTACAACCTTACCAACGCAAATCTACCAGCTCGGCGTATTGATGAAATTATTACCAATCACTATGGCAGCATGCGCGAAGGCCAGCCTATTTCTTACGAACGCCAACGTCCAGACGGGACCGTCGTTCGGGTAGACGGCAGCCCGATCCCCGGTGGCGGCTATGTGACCACATTCCAGGACATTACGGCGATGCGCCGTACCGAACAAGCGCTCAAAGAAACCAATATCTACCTTGAACAACGGGTTAAAGAGCGCACGCAGGAACTGCAAGTTATCAACGAGCAAATGCTCAAAGCAAAGTCAGTCGCTGAGCAGGCAAACCAGAGTAAAACCCGTTTCCTTGCGTCAGCCAGTCACGATCTGCTGCAGCCACTGAATGCAGCGCGACTGTTTACCTCGGCGCTTGCGGGGAAGGCCAATAATGCCGAGACCAAAGAACTCGTAAATCATATCGACAGCTCACTCGGTGCAGCAGAAGAAATTATCAGTACCCTGCTCGACATTTCCAAGCTTGATGCAGGGGCTCTGGAGCCGGACATCGGAGTGTTCCCGGTCAACGACATCATGCGCCACCTGGCCACCGACTTTACGGCCATTGCGGAAGACCAGGGTCTGAAACTTCACGTCGTGCCCAGCAGTGCCTGGATCCGCTCAGACTCAAAACTATTGCGCCGCGTGGTGCAAAACTTCCTGTCTAACGCGATACGCTATACCCCGGAAGGAAAAATCCTGCTTGGTTGCCGGCGCCTCAAAGGATATCTGCGCATAGAAGTATGGGATACCGGGCCAGGCATCCCGGATGACCAACTGACCTTTATCTTTGAGGAATTCCGGCGCTTTCAGCACGGCCGGGACAAAAAAGGGCTTGGACTCGGCCTGGCAATCGTCGACCGGATCAGCGGCATGCTGAACCATCCCGTAAGTGTCCAGTCTGTTCAGGGCAAAGGGAGTGTATTTGGCATAACAGTTCCCCTTGCACCGGCGGATCTGGCGTATCAGACCTCTGAGACAGCTGCCACAAGTTCCCGGCGGGTCTCCAGTCTTGGAGGCTTAAGCGTACTCTGCATCGACAACGACCCAGCAATTCTGCAGGGAATGGTGGCGCTTCTGGGGAACTGGAAGTGCGACGTTACCGCCGCTGAGAGTCTCGAAGACGCACTGGAACAGCAGCGCGATGAACAGCCCGATATTATACTTGCGGATTATCAGCTCGATGATGACAAGAACGGTCTGGACGCAATGGATGCCATACGCAGTGCAGTTGGGCAAGACATACCCGGCATACTGATAACCGGATATATGGCTACGGACGTTCGCGAGGACGCGATTGAGCGAGGTTATCAAATCCTCTATAAACCCGTTAAACCCGCAGCCCTGAGAGCCATGGTGAATAAATTGCTGAAACAGAAACGCTCATGAGCGCTCCTGATAACAAGTCCGCCTCCGACACAAGCGCATTCGGGAAGCTCGCCTATCTGGTAATCGATGACTTTGAAAACTTCCGGCTTTCTATGCGTCATATGCTTCGCAGCTGCGGCGCCGATAATATAGAGCTGGTTGCACACGCCAGACCCGCCGTGCAGTATTGTACTTATAATCACGTTGATGTAGTGCTCTGCGACCACAACCTTGGGGAAGGCAAGAACGGTCAGCATATTCTGGAAGAGCTTCGCCACAAGAAGCTTCTCAAGCGATCGTCACTGTTTCTTATGGTGACATCAGAGACGTCAAGGGAAATGGTTATGGGCGCTCGTGAGTACCAGCCCGATGCCTACCTGACAAAGCCCATCAATCGCGCCATGCTGGAGCAGCGCTTGGGGAGCCTGATCAGCCAGCGCAGTGCTTTGCTTCCGATAAACCGCGAAATAGACCGGGAAAACTATCCCGAAGCCATCTCACTCTGTATGCAGGCTCTTCCCCGACTGCCACGCTATAAAACCTGGCTCATGAAAACACTCGGGGAGCTCTATTTCCTGCTGGGTGACCTTTCCCATGCCATCAAGGTTTACGACGAGATACTCTCCCAGCGCGAGCTATCCTGGGCACGACTCGGACACAGCAAAATACTGCTGGCCAATCATCACTACGATGAGGCCGTCAAGAGTCTACGACAGCTAATCGATAGCCATCCGGACTATATGGAAGCCTATGACCTTCTGGCAGAAGGCCTTGAGCGTATGAACAAGCCTGCACAGGCTCAGAAAATCCTCGAGCGGGCGACTGACTATTCGCCCAATGCTCTACTCCGTCAGAAACACCTTGCTGAGCTGGCAGAGTCAAATCAGGACATGGACACTGCCGCAGAGGCATGGCGACGCACTGTGACCCTGGGGGCTCACTCCATTCACGATAGTCCAAGCCACTATCTTGCTCTCAGCCACAACCTCTGCGACATCAGTGAAGGCGATACCGGGAAGGAGGGAGTAGCGCTTGCTGACGAAGCCTTTTCGATGCTTTGCAACATGGAAAAGCGATTTCCGGACGACAACACCCTAGCCCTTCGCAGTAAGATTATCCAATGCCGGCTCTACGCTGGCCAAGAGCAAGTGCAAAAAGCCGAAGAAATACTGAAAAGTATCCGGGCGGAACTGACAAACACACACTCTGTGGGCCTGGAGACCAGCCTGGACTATGCAAAAACACTATTCCGCCTCGGCTACGGAGATGAAGCCAAGGCGCTGCTGGGAGAACTGGCAGAGCAGTTTGGGGAAGACCCTGCCACCCTCAGGAAAATCGAGAGTCTGCTGGATGAGCCGGTGAGCTTTCGCATGAAGATCAGAGCCCGTCGTTTGAACCGGGATGGAATAGCGGCCTTTGAGTCAGGCGACCTCAAGAAGGCCGCGAGCATCTTCACAAAAGCACTGGAGATGATACCGGACCACCCCGCCCTTAACCTTAATCAGGTTCAGATCCTGATAAAGGAGTATGAAGGCAACACTTCCAACAAAGACCTGCTGGAACGCTGCCAGCATCACCTGAACCACTTGGCTGACCTGCCAGTGCAGCATGGACAATACCGCCGATATCTTGCTCTGCAACGCAAACTGAAGGCACTGAACCTATGAAAAACCGGAATATCGACTTCTCCATGGTTCTGGCTCTGGCCGTACACGACATGAAAAACTCATTGGGGATGTTGCTCAACTCCCTGGATGAACTGAGAGCAGAGAACGAGGACAAACTTAACGACTCTTCCAAGTTCAACACCCTGCAGTACGAAGCTGAGCGGATACACAATGATCTCGTGCAGCTCTTGGGGATTTACAGGCTGGGTGAAAACAATCTTTCTGCGCACATTGAAGAGCACTTTATTCCTGACTTTCTGTCTGAGCATCTTGCCAGGCACACACCACTCTTGAAAGGACTGGGTATCGAGTGCTCCATTGATGCCGAAGCCATAAACGGTTTTTTTGATGCTGATCTGCTTACCGGCGCTCTGAACAACACGATCAACAATGCGATCCGCTATACCAAGAGCAGAATCAGGCTAACAGCCTATGAGCATGATGGTTATCTTGTTATCGGGGTGGAAGATGATGGCGAGGGGTACCCGGAGAGTATGCAGCATACAGGAACGCTGAGTTTCAAATCCTTGAATTTCAACACCGGTAGCACAAGCCTTGGCCTGTTCTTTGTTTCTGCGGTAGCAGATCTTCACAGCGAGGGAGAACGGACTGGCTACATCAAGCTTCGCAATGGCGGGCATCTTGGTGGCGGTGTTTTTGAAATCTGGCTGCCATAACAGAGTCGACGATGACTGCAGTGCTCCCCTACATGCTGAGGCAATTTTAAGGCATAAAAAAACCCCCAACGGTACTCCGCTGGGGGTTTTCGGTATTAAGAGTCTGACGATGACCTACTCTCACATGGGCAATGCCACACTACCATCGGCGCAGGCCTGTTTCACTTCTGAGTTCGGGATGGGATCAGGTGGTTCCAAGCCGCTATAGTCGTCAGACAAAACGGTTGATCACTGGGGGATGAGACAGAACACTGGCTTTTCAAGGCCGTGATTTCGATTCTTTCGTTGCGATATCCGCAATTGTCTTGGGTGTTATATAGTCAAGCCGCACGAGCAATTAGTATCGGTTAGCTCAACGCC
The DNA here is from genome assembly GCF_900142385.1 of Marinobacter antarcticus. NCBI lineage: Bacteria > Pseudomonadati > Pseudomonadota > Gammaproteobacteria > Pseudomonadales > Marinobacteraceae > Marinobacter > Marinobacter antarcticus. Next base: position 62 of record NZ_FRAQ01000002.1, on the reverse strand, counting down.
TCGCAGCGCTTACACACCCGACCTATCAACGTCCTGGTCTTGAACGGCTCTTCAGGGGCCTC